>CAJXOL010000090.1 GCA_913057675.1 uncultured Pseudomonadota bacterium
CCGAGATCTACACACTGCATATCGTCGGAGCGTCAGATGTGTATAAGAGACAGATCCAAGGGTCACCATTGATGTAATCTTTAAGCATTTTGAGAGAGTCATTTCCCCAAAATATCTTGTCGTTGTAGTGAAACGACGGCACCCCATAGACGTGATTATCGATTGCCTCTTCGGTGTTTGTCTTGAGTTGTTCTTTGACGGTGTGATCAATGGGGTCTCGAGCTAAGGTGATTGAATTTCGAAGCGCTTTGAGTTCGTTCTCATCAGTCACATCAATGCCGCTATTCCACACAAAATCAAATATCTGATCACACGTTTCACGTGTTGGATTTCCTGATGCAGTTTCAGCAATAGCTAAACGCAGTAGGGCGAGAGGATTAAACGGGTGACTTTTCGGTAATTGGATCGGAATTCCGGCCTCTTTCCCCTGCCACAATGCTTGCAGAAAGGTCCATTCTCTTCTAAATGGAATCTCTGCTGGACCTAATTGACCGTAGTGATTCAGCAGTCCAGCGAATAGAATAGGTCGATAGGTGATCTCAGCTCGGTTATGGAAGTCTCTGCCGATTTGTTTAAATGCGAGGTGGGCGTACGGGGAAATAAAATCCAAGTACATCGTAATTTTAGCCATACTGTAGACTCCGTATTAGTAATTTTTACCGCCTTTTCAGGAGGTTTGAGCGCAACACGCTTTCGATAACGAACGATAACGTCTTCAGTCAATGGATATTAATGGGATTTTAATGGTCGGGTCAATAGGGATGTTATGCATATAAGTTGGGATGTCTTCACGCCTTGGTCTTCGTTATTTGGTGGATGCCTAATCGGGCTTGCTTGTGCATTGTTACTTCTGATTAATGGAAAAATAGCAGGTATCAGCGGCATTTTGTCTAATGTGTTTTTCACTCGACCCCAAGAACATCTATGGGGGGGGCTGTTTCTGGTCGGCCTCATAGGCGCCCCCTTAATTTATAGCGTATTTGGTGATTTGCCGCAGTCAGTGATGCAGACATCCTCAATTGGACTTGTGATTGCGGGACTATTAGTAGGTGTCGGTACCCGCATAGGTGGAGGGTGCACGAGTGGTCATGGCGTGATCGGATTATCCCGTTTATCTATGCGCTCGTTGGTTGCCACTATTACTTTTATGTTTGGCGGTTTTGTTACGGTTTATTTAATGCAGCATGTTTTTGTTCAGGTGCTTTCATGAAAAGTTTATTTGCTCTCATTTCTGGAGTAATCTTTGGATTAGGATTAATTGTTTCAGGCATGGCTAATCCACAAAAGGTGATTGGTTTTCTTGATGTGTTTGGGGATTGGGACCCCTCTTTGGCTTTGGTAATGGTTGGTGCAATTGGTGTTGGCATTGTTGTTTTTACGTATGCTGGCAAGCGGGCAAAGACTTTTTTAGGGGATGATTTACAAATCACTAAACAAACAGTTATTGACAAGAAGCTGGTGTTTGGAAGCTTAATCTTCGGAGTAGGCTGGGGTGTGGCTGGATTTTGTCCTGGTCCCGGTTTAGTTTCGTTAGGGATGGGATATTTTGAAGGATTCATTTTTGTAATTGCCATGATTGCAGGTATGCTTATTTTTCAGCTGATACAAAAAGAGCGTCGATGATATTTTCTTGTGTTCGTGTGACCGGTAATCCATGTTAGAAGTAAAAAACTTAGGCTTCTCTAGAGGTAGAAACGTTTTATTTGAAGCACTGAACTTCTCGGTGGTCTCAAATAGCGCGATGCGTGTTACTGGATCAAACGGTTCTGGTAAAACTACACTACTAAGATTGTTGGCAGGGTTGTCTCGTCCAGATCAAGGGATGGTCTATTGGGGAGGGGAGTCAGTAATTAAAAATTACAGTGACTTCGTTAAATCAATTAATTTTATTGGCCATGATGATGGATTAAAAAAACAGCTCACTGCGGCAGAGAATTTAAAGTTAATGTTGCCACTTTTAGGTGTTTCTCCGAGCAATCAGGAGGTCGATTCAGCTTTGGATGCGGCGGGGCTCGAGTACGTAAAAAATCGACCTGTGATGCACATGTCTGCTGGGCAGAAGAGGCGTGTAACACTCACTCGATTAGATTTTATGTCGCATCGTGCACTGTGGATTCTTGACGAGCCGTTTACATCTTTGGATGTGGCTGCAATCTCATCTTTAGTAGAAAAGCTAAAGAATCATATTGAATCAGGAGGTCTGCTGGTTTTTACTACGCATCAATCGTTTGATGTGATTCCTCAAGCTACTAGTCTCGTACTGGATTAATCATGTTCAGCGCATTTTTATCGGTACTTCGTAAAGAGCTTTTATTAGCATTTCGTCAAAAGACAGATGTTGTCACAGTGTTATTCTTTTTTTTGATCGTCTCAAGTTTGTTTCCGCTTGCTGTAGGACCAGAGCTCAGTACTTTAAAGATTATTGGTCCAGGCGTGATTTGGGTCGGTGCCCTTTTATGTTCGTTACTCGCGCTGCATCGAGTTTTCGAGTCCGATTTCAGTGATGGTTCACTCGAACATTTAGTTCTTAGCGGTGAGCCGTTATCCATTTTAGTCATTGCTAAGATCGCGGCTCACTGGCTGGTTACCGGTTTGCCGGTTGTCATTGTCGCACCGCTTATTGGACTTCAATTTGGCTTGCCATCAACAAGTTTAATACTGCTAGTGGGCACCCTGTTGTTGGGAACCCCCGTGTTGTCCTTGATCGGCTCTATCGGTGCAGCGTTGACGCTTGGGGTTCGGGGTGGTGCGGCGTTAACCTCTATCCTCATTCTTCCCTTTTATGTGCCTGTTTTAATCTTTGGTGCTGGGGCAGTTGTTGCTGATCTTCAAGGCCTGTCCATAGATGGTCACATCTCGGTTCTTTTAGCGAGTCTTTGTATCTCGGTCGCTTTGGCTCCTTTAGCGATCGCTAGTGCGATCAAAATTGCTTTAGAATAACGACCTTAATTAAGGTTTTGCTGTCCGTCGCGGTGGCAGAGTTTCAACGTTAGGTTAAGAGTATAAATTTTATGAATTTTTGGCAGTATTCTTCACCGCAGTATTTTTATCCCCTTGCTAAGAAAATGGCCATTATTTTCTTCGTTCTAGCATGCATTCTGACGGTTTGGGGCTTGTATATTGGATTCTTTGTTGCGCCAACTGACTTTCAGCAAGGGGAGTCGTATCGCATTATTTTTATCCACGTTCCCGCGGCATGGATGTCTATGATCATCTACCTCGTGATGTCTTTTTGGGCGGCTATAGGCCTTATCATGAATACACGCTTATCGTCCATGCTCGCACAAGCGCTGGCACCTACGGGGGCGCTCATGACATTCATTGCCTTATGGACCGGGGCCTTTTGGGGACGTCCGACATGGGGGGCTTGGTGGGTTTGGGACGCACGTCTCACTTCAGAGCTTATCCTTCTTTTTTTGTATATCGGGTATATGGCGCTTCGTGCGTCTATAGAGGATCCAAGGCGTGCCGATCGAGCGTCGGCCATATTGGCTTTAGTAGGTGTTGTTAACGTGCCAATTATTTATTTTTCAGTTAAATGGTGGAATACTCTGCATCAGGGTGCATCGGTGAGCTTCACTAAGTCCCCAAGTATGGCAACGAGTATGCTTACAGGTATGCTGGTGATGGCATTGGCATTTTGGATGTATTCGATCGCAGTGTCTTTAGTTCGAGTACGGCGAATCATTCGTGATCGAGAGGCTAACGCCGGCTGGCTAAACGAATCGCGTGGAGCCAGTTAAATGCAGTGGAACAGTATTTCAGAATTTTTTGCGATGGGTGGTTATGGACTTTATGTCTGGGGCTCGTATATCGTCACCGGCCTTTGTATTCTGATAGAGCTTTTAATTCTTAAGAAAAAATAGATGAACTCAGGTCATCAGTTTCGGTCTACCCTCGTCATATATGTTGAGACTATCAAATGAAACCTCGCTATAAACGTCTTATTCTTGTTGTGGTTGCTCTAGCGTTGCTTACCCTCGGTGCGACATTTGTGTTGAAAGCATTTCGCAGCAATTTAGTATTTTTCTATACACCCACTGAAGTCCTTGCGGGACAGGTTCCTGATGGGCAAGCCTTTCGCATAGGAGGTATGGTTCAAGAGGGTAGCGTTGGGCGAAAAGAGGATGGTGTGACTGTGCGGTTTGAAGTCACAGATACGATCGAAAATGTTCCTGTTCAATTCATAGGAATACTCCCTGATTTATTTCAAGAGGGGAAAGGTGTCGTCGCTCAGGGCAGGATAAATGCTGAGGGAATTTTTTTGGCGGATCAGGTGCTAGCAAAGCACGATGAAAACTATATGCCGCCTGAGGCAGCTGAAGCACTTGAGCGGGCGCGAAAAATAAAGATGGATAAACAATGACGCTTGTTCCAAGCGTTACGCCACTGATGTGGATTTTGAAAGGCGGTAAATTTTGACTCCTGAGATTGGGCATTTTGCAATCATTTTGGCACTTTGCGTTGCGATTGCGCAGGCATTTTTTTCTATAGCCGGTGCGACACGAGGTAATGTCAGTTGGATGGCCGTATCCCGACCCTCCGCTTACGTTTTGTTTCTTTTAACGGCCTTTGGGTTTTGTTGTTTGGTCGTCTCGTTTCTTACCAATGATTTTTCGGTAATAAATGTAGCATCTAATTCAAACTCACAATTACCTTGGCCTTACCGTCTCGCTGCGAGTTGGGGAAGTCACGAAGGGTCATTATTGTTGTGGGTGCTTATGTTATCGGGCTGGATGGCTGCGGTCGCTCGATTCAGCAAAGGGGTGCCTAACGATATGTTGTCGCTGATTCTCGGCGTCATGGCTGTAGTCGCAATTGGTTTTTATTCATTTCTTTTATTGACGTCTAACCCGTTTGACCGTCTTTTGCCACCGGCAATGGACGGAAGAGATTTAAATCCACTACTACAAGACCCGGGAATGGTGATTCACCCACCGATGCTGTACATGGGTTATGTGGGTTTCTCCGTCGTATTTGCGTTTGCTATTGCTGCGTTAATCAGTGGTCGATTGGATACAACTTGGGCCAGATGGTCGCGTCCCTGGACAACGATTGCGTGGGCGTTCCTAACCGTTGGTATTGCACTCGGTAGCTGGTGGGCTTACTACGAATTGGGTTGGGGTGGCTGGTGGTTTTGGGATCCAGTGGAGAACGCTTCGTTTATGCCTTGGCTATGTGGCACAGCGCTCATGCACTCCCTCTTAGTTACGGAGAAGCGTGGTAGTTTTAAAATTTGGACAGTGCTCCTTGCGATCATTACATTCTCTTTATCGTTATTGGGTACATTTTTAGTTCGCTCTGGGGTGTTGACCTCGGTGCACGCGTTTGCTACAGACCCTGAGCGAGGTGTTTTTATTCTTGGTTTTTTGGTGTTCGTAGTGGGCTCTTCTCTTCTTTTGTTCGCTTGGAGAGCCCCTAAGGTTGGGCTTGGAGGAAAATTTAGTTTGGTCTCGCGTGAATCGGCATTGCTTGCGAATAATGTTTTGCTCGTTGTTGCCGCAGCGTCAGTGCTGTTAGGTACGCTGTATCCGCTATTTCTTGATGCTCTGGGACTTGGAAAAATTTCGGTAGGTCCTCCTTATTTTGATGCGGTATTTATTCCTATCATGGCACCTGCTATGTTTCTGATGGGCATCGGCCCTATTGCCCGATGGAAAAAATCATCAGTACCAGAGATAGCCGTGCGGTTGAAGTGGGCCTTTGTGGTTGCCTTAATCTCCGCACTGTTAATACCTTTTGTAATGGGTGATTGGAGTATTCTTGTCAGTTTTGGCTTATTGATGGCTGCTTGGATTGCTCTTGCCGGGCTGGTTAATTTGTATACTCGACTTAAGCAAATGTCATCAGGACAGGGTAGAACTTTTCTTGGGTCTTTTCTTGCTATACCTAATGCCTATTACGGAATGTTATTCGCTCATTGGGGCGTTGCCGTGTTTATCGTTGGTGTGACGCTCGTGAATGGTTATGAAGTTGAAAAAGACGTCAAGATGGCACTTGGTAATACGGTAACAATCGGGGAGTACACGATTCGCCTAGACGCTCTTAAAGATTTGAAGGGGCCAAATTACACCGGAGTTGAAGGCTCCATGGCAATATTGGTCGATGGTAAAGAAGTGGACAGGATGTTCCCTCAAAAAAGACTGTACACCGTGCAGCAAATGCCCATGACTGAGGCCGCAATTGACACGGGCTTCACCAGAGATCTTTATATTTCGCTCGGAGAGCCCCTTAACGATGGGTCTTGGGTGGTTCGTGTCTATTTGAAACCATTTGTCGACTGGATTTGGGGTGGTGCATTTTTGATGGCCCTTGGTGGAGTTCTGGCAGTATCCGATCGACGTTACCGAAGGGCGAGTCAGGACGAGGGGGATCGCGCAGAAAAGACTGCCTCATCTTGAGGTAATCATTTGTCGCAAAAATTATGACTGCTACTAGATTTTTAATTCCCTTATTTCTTTTTTTTGGGATTACCGTATTTCTTTGGAAAGGCCTATCGCTTAATCCAAAGGAAGTGCCATCACCTCTTATTGGAAAAGCTGCTCCAGAGTTTGCTCTGCCGATACTCAATGAGTTTGATGTGCGATTTTCAAACTCGGACATGGAAGGTAAAGTTTGGCTGCTTAACGTCTTCGCTTCTTGGTGCGGACCTTGTTTGGATGAGCACCCAATTCTCGTGAATTTTGCAAAAACCTCTACCATTCCTGTTTTAGGTTTCAATTATAAGGATAAACCCTGTCTCTTATACACATCTCCGAGCCCACGAGACAGGCAGAAATCTC
>CAJXOL010000091.1 GCA_913057675.1 uncultured Pseudomonadota bacterium
CGTCAGATGTGTATAAGAGACAGCTACAGATCCCAAAGCCGCTTGCCTAAAGACATCAGCGAAGCAAATTTCGCGAACTTTGAACATATCGATCGTCTTCTCAACGTCCTATGGCTGGAAGATGTACCATCGGGATTCTCGGACATCGAAGCGGATTCAAAGCATACAGAGGAGGCAGTTAAACCAGCGCATAAAAAAACTATTGGGGCATTAAGCTTTGAAATTGACGTCACCAATCTTGGCGTAGAATTCGAAAGCAACAGTGCTTGGTTCCTCCTACTCGCACAGCAAGAAAAGGATGGAATGCTTACTTGGAAATGCGTCTCTG
Source organism: uncultured Pseudomonadota bacterium (assembly GCA_913057675.1). Taxonomy (GTDB): domain Bacteria; phylum Pseudomonadota; class Gammaproteobacteria; order Burkholderiales; family Eutrophovitaceae; genus Eutrophovita. The sequence continues at coordinate 329 of CAJXOL010000091.1, forward strand.
CAAAAGAGCCAATACAAGGGCTCGAGAATAAATATTTGCCGCGTCGATGTCTAGAGTAATCCGAGGCTTGCATCTTGGCACCACGCCTAAACAATTTCTTTTAAACCCGCTAGCTTAGCAATAAGAAGAATGAAAGCTTAAACCAGAAAGCAGTTAATCAATCGAACTAAAGGCCTTCTTCTAATTTTTGCAGCCATCCCAGTGATACTTGTAAGCAACTAATTCTTCGGAGACCAGATGACCGTAGGGTCGATTATTTTTCTGCTTCTGGCGCTCTGCAATATTAGACGCGACAAGCGAGAGCTAGAAGTTAAAGATTCTAGCAGGTTCTCGCTTTTGTAAGTTAAAAAACATATCTGCACTGAGCTAAAAAATCTCAGCTAACCTTTATTATGACTGCCATCACAAAGCGGCTGCGAAGCAGTAGCCTTACACCCACAGAAATAGACTTTCTTAGACGCGGTCGCCTCGTATTTCACAGGAGTGAAGCTACTGCCTTTATGTGCACCGTCGCAAAAAGGCTGATTTTTACTCAGCCCACAGGCACACCAAAAGTAGGATTTTCCCGCCTCAACTTCTACCGGAATTGGCGTATCAGTTGCTCTTTTAGGTTCACTCATTTCTACTCTCCTCAATCAAAAACTAGAATTTACATTTTATCCCATTCAGCCCATTCGATCTTGCGCCCTGGGTAAGCCACCGTCTTAAATGGCCAGCTCTCTGCTATCCATAGCTGTGTCCATTCATAAAGCGATGCATCGAAGCCCGAGTCGAATTCTTGTTGAGTCACCCAGAGTGAAATCTCTGCCTCAAAGCCTGGTTTATTAGCCGGCCGAATATAGACAGAGCCTAACTCACGCTCACCATTTTTGGTTAATACAGAATAGGCAAACGATTCTCGGTTGACGAATCTTTCCTGCTCTTTCAACACATCATTCATCGCGTCTTCGAACGTTATATCTTCATGTGGCCAAGCGCTACTCCGAGTAAATGTCTTCTGGAGATGTTCAATCGAAGACATATAGGCCGCATAATCCTGATTGACTAAATCAGGGCCGAGAGGAATCAATACAAACGTTTCTGTTTCGATCCGGCGTGTTGGGTTGTAATCAAGAGGTATAAATAGAGGATTGGACACAACCTTTTGAGCTTTCATGAACTGTCGATAGCCTTCTGTCATCGCTCTAGCGCAGACTCCAGGCGAGTCGCGAATCCCCTCTGTCCGCTTGCAAGGACCTTCGAAAATCTCAGGCATGTTCTCTTCTACCCACTCTCTTGCCTCGTAATAAATAGGCTCGTCATTAGAGCTCGTGTCGACCTTCGTAATTACCGTCTCACTAAATGTTATATGAAACGTGTCGGTAACATTAAAATCGGTTTCCAGCGCCAGCACAGGATCGTCCTGCACTGTGATAGCACAGCTGATTTCAGTTTCGGATTCTGCGACACAGGGAGATCGCGAGACGATGATATAGTTGCCTCCTTCTGCCCAGCCTTGATATCCAAGAATGCCCTGCTCAGATTCGCCGGCTTCTAAAAGAAAGGGCTGTAGTTTACTTGCATCAAAGGAATAAAACGCATCAATCATTTCTTCCGCAGTCGCAAGATTTCCCGTCACTAACGAGGCTCGATCTTCTTCACTAAGGCATGCCAACAAACCGAGTGCGCAAAGCGTTGTCGCAAGGGCTCTTAATCCAACAGACTTCTTCATAAACCTATCTCCAAATTAAAGTAATGCACTGCTTAACTGCATGATGTCTAGTCCATCCATGGGCAACAACGGCTGCGAGGAATTTGCGTTGCTCTTCTGCAAAATCCTACCTCCCATAACGGAAATTCCTTTAATTTCCTGATACGAAGCTAGTGCTGATAAGGAAAACGATGGAGTGGTCGCCGTCCCGCTTGCAATCTTATATCGACTTTGCAATGTGTAGCTTTGATTTAGCACTAACCTCCGCGTTGATTAGCATCTGTTTTAAAATACCAATCTGTCTGAGCAAGGGCTATGCCATGGAGCTAGAAGCTAATAAAACCGAAATGGTTAAAATCATTACAGGTAGTGGTTGTAAAGAAAACGCACTAAACAACTTTGCTACATTTGCGAGCGCACCAAAAGCATGCTCTAGGTAATTCTACTCCATTTATACCTTCTAAGACCTTAGGCCGCAGCCGTTCACCTTAAGGACAGATCTAGCGGGTATTAGTCGCTCTAAACTGCTCCGGAATAAACACCGGATAACCAGAATCGCGCGCGCCACGCCCTACCCCATGCATGAGAATAAAATCGTTCAGAACTCGGATATCTGTTGTACCGTTGATTAGCGTTACTGCCTGTAAAGCTGTCTCTAGATGTACTGCGCTCAATTCCAACGAGTGTTCATTTGGCCGAAAATTAGACCGTAGCCGGTAATCCATACCAGGCTGACTTGTCATTTCGATACGCCCACCAAAGATCATGGAAACGGGCTTAGCTTCAGCAAGTTCAACTAGAGCGTCGAGTGATTGGCGGTAGTCTTTAAAATTCCTAATTACCAGCCGACCAGGATAAAAGGCATTACCAGTGAATATAAGCTGGCCCCAAAGGTCATATAAACTTATGGCAGCAGCGTCTAGACCTGGGGTTGGCAAAACTTCTAGCAGGCGCCCGCCTAAGTCAAGTTGACCGTCCTCATGCCATCCCGCACCAAAAAGCTGGTCTCGCGACTCTCCCGAAGGAGGTATTACCACGGTGTTGGGTCGACCATTGAATTGGCCAAGTGCGCCTAGCTGCGACTGATCAGAACCAAGCGGTAATACAAGAAGCTCGGGCATTTCAACGCCCTGCGCATCTGACCACCTAGTTAATACCTGATCAACGACCTCACGCAGTGGGAAGTACTCGGCTTCTTCAGTCGCGCCTGTATCGAGCAGCAATGCACGATCGTTTCCCATGAGGAGGTACATAAACGGCGCTTCCCAGTGAATCGCAGGGTTTTGTCTGAGGATATAGGTATGCTCGTTATACCGGTGTACTTGGATACGCACATCCGTATTAGCTTTAGCAGACAGACTGCCGTGGATCCAAGTAAAAAGGAGATTCCCTGGCGCTGCCGTTTCTCTGTCGAATGAAATTTGAGCGTGGCTCTGAACATTGACTAGCACGATGGCTAGGAAAAGAAATAATTTTTTCATTGCTAGCCTCTATGGGTCCGTTGTGTATGACCAGGGCACCTGGTTATAAATAAGAAAATCATCGTAGGTATATATGCCAGGTTCTTCAATTTCAAAGCTTGCTTCAACGGCTTGATCAAGCATCTCAAGAGTCATCTGCATAGGTGGTTCGCTGGGCTGCCAAGTGGTGCCAACTGGATAGTCGACCCCAGATTTTGCGGTCATTTCTATATGATTATTTACCAGATGTACGACAGGGTTTTGATCCGCAATACTGCGCAGTTTTCGAATGCTTGCAACCCATGCATCCCAATCCTCAAGATAGAGGCGACCGCGATAGAACATATCGCCAGTATATAAGAGATCGGTCCAGCCATCATAAATCGCCAACTCTGACCCCTGATGTCCGGGAGTTCCTGTTACTACTAGCTCCCTTCCACCAAGATTAAAGTTAACAATTTGCTGCGGGTAATTATCTATCCCCCAAAATGCCATCACCTCCTCATGGGTCAATCCAACCATGACTGTATTGGGTCGATCGACAAACTGATTCCATGCAGCGTAGTGGTCACCATGCAAGTGACTGTTGGCAACAATTAACTCAATATCCTCTTGGCCGTTACGCTCTTCCCAACCATCAATGATTTCATCGACCACTTCGCGAAGAGGAAATAGCGCAGGCGACGAAGTAGAGCCCTGATCAATCAGCATTGCTACCTCATTGCCAAAAAACAGATACATAAAGGCGCCCTCGTAATTTATCGCCTTGTTCTCGCGGAGAATGTAGGTGTGTTCGTTATAAGCATGCACTTGAACTGCTGGATCATCGTTGTCCATTGCTGACTTGGAGCCATGTATCCAAGCATCGGGAAATTCACCCGGTGCTCGCTCATCGAGAGGGAAGGCTAAGTGTGCTGGCGCCATGGCGGAAAAGGCCACGTCAAAAGCCAGTAATAAGGAGGCAACCGTCGCAATACCTGCGCTGATGCGTAGTTTTTCAGAGTGTTTAATTAGACCCATTAAAATATTACTCGCTTTAATAACCAATAAGTACCCACACCAGCAATCGTGACTGTAGCCGGACGAGCGACACGTTCAGTGTAAGCAGTCCAGCTCCGCAGCCAGCCAACTGCTGCAAAAGCCAACGCCAACACTGCGATCTGACCTGCTTCAACCCCAAGGTTGAACATCAATAGGGCTGTGTAAAAGTTTTCTGCGGGCAACAAGAGCTCCGACAGCGCCGAGGCAAATCCTAAACCATGTAGCAGTCCAAACAAGGTCACTACGACGAATCGCCAGCGCGATAAAACGGGGCTGCAAAGATTGTCAACTGCAATAAAGATAATCGAGGCAGCAATAAGAGGTTCTACGATGCTTGCCGGCACTGACACCATGCCCAAAGTGGCAAGTCCAAGCGACAGTGAGTGCGCAACGGTAAAACAGCTAACTTGATAGAATAGTGTCGATAACCGTGTAGACAGAAAGAACAAACCCAAAACAAACACGATATGATCCAAGCCCCACGGAATGATGTGCTGAAATCCTATTGCCACCCAACTTAAGCCCGGTATCCAACCTTGAAATTCCATTGCTAGCTTCGCCGCAAACGACGAACCAGCTATCGCAGAATCCGCGCTTAGTGGAACTGATCGACTGCTGCGATCACTACTTGTTAGCAGTCGAGATACGGGTAGCTGGCGTGAGGCTGAATCGATGCGCAGTAACGCTGGCCAAGGAACCTCCAACCACTCGGCAATGCGTAGCTCGATTGATGCATTAGCTAGTGCAGTTGAGGACTCTAATCCTAAGTTGTTAAGATTGAATGTAAGCTCTGCCATTTGAGGAGAGAGGGGATTCTCGATGGCTTCAAGTGATGTCGCAACTAGGCTCCAAGTTTCTAGGTTGGCGGCAACTGCAACGCCGTTGACGAAAATGCCAAGACCATCTAGCAATTTATTGACTGCAGGCTCAATGTTTACCCACTGTTCACGGGAACCCATATTCACCGTACGCCAGTAATCTTGGGGTGATAACAAAGACTGTCCTAGGTCTATTTTGACTCGCAAGGTAACTGCATCTGGATTTGTAGTATCCAGGTGCAGGTTTGTCATGTTCAGGAGGTGAGCTTGGGCAATGCTTGTTGTAAACAACAAAAATAACCCGCAGATAACTTTTTTTAGCTTCATTCCTGCTTCCCCAGAAAATCAAGACTACGGTGAACCTAAAGCAGCCAAAAAATAGTGGCAACATTCTTAGGACTTAACAATGCTAAATAAAGGGCGCTCCGAGGAATGCCCTTTTTACTTTTGGAACTTCGCTATTAGAGAAACTTGGTTTCCATCTTCACTAACGACTTAGATATTAAAATTAACCGCAACGAACGCAAAACGACCACGAGGACCAGCAGGGCGAGACAGGCTGCCTAGGTACGGCTCTTGATCGAATGCGTTGTTCAAACCACCATACATATTGATGCTTTGAGTGAAGATGTATGCAAAATTGAAATCGTGCGTCCACGAGTCGCCAGTCTGTGAAGGGTCGGCAAAAATTGGGTTGTTTGCAAACTGCTGATTAGCTAAACCAGGCAACAATTGGCTCTCTTCCCAACGACCCTGCCAGCTCAGAGTTAAGTCACCAATCATCCAGTTTGCGCGGGCATTAACAATCCACTCAGGGAAGCCAAACTCGCCTACGCGGGTCTCGAAGATGGAAGCGTCAAGCGGATCTTGAAACTCATTGAAGTCGATCAGATGCGTGCCCTGGAGACCAAAGTCCAGACCACCCCAGTTGTCTAATCCAAGGGCAGACAGTTCGAAACCATAGTCCATACCAAAGTCCAAGCCAGCCACTTCAAACGAGCCAAGGTTGACCTGACCTGAGGCGTGACTGGTGATATAACCTTCTGGAGCGCGCTGGATCAAACCGCAGTAATCATTGTTAACTGAAGCCAAATCCACACAAAGCTCGGAAACCGCTACGGCAGACAGCGTATCAATCGCTCCTTCAATCTCAGTTTCATAGTAATCAATAATGAAGGTCAGATTGTCGATAAAGGTAGGCTCATACACGATTCCTGCAGTAAAAGCTGTCTCTTATACACATCTCCGAGCCCACGAGACAGGCAGAAATCT
>CAJXOL010000092.1 GCA_913057675.1 uncultured Pseudomonadota bacterium
CTACACACTGCATATCGTCGGCAGCGTCAGATGTGTATAAGAGACAGGTATGAGCACTTCATATATTGCAAACTACTATTTTTTTGAGCAGCTAGCACCTAAGCACTAGCACACGCATCCAAAACATTCTACAAACACAAAGCACTCACACGCTTTAGCTATCCGATTTTTTAAAGAACAATCCGCTGTTTGTTTAGCGGAGGCGCGAATTATACCGGCCTACAGAACTCGGTCAAGGGTTTATTGCAAATATATGTAAATTAACTTCAATTAACTTCAATTCTCACGAATTTACGCTTTCCTAACTGCAATACTGCGGTGTCACCCCTCGTTAAAGCTGCCGCCCTGTCTGATACTTTTTCTCCGTTAAGCCTCACGCCACCTTGCTGAATCGCTCGGATGGCTTCCGAAGAGCTGGAAGTAAGACCTGACAGCTTCAGCGCGCTTACTACTGAAACTACCCCGTTGTCCGCATTCAGACGGATCTCTTCCATCTCATCTGGAACTCCACCTTGCCTAAACCTTGAGTCAAAATCAGATAGCGCGCCTGCCGCAGCAGCGGCATCGTGGAACCGAGCGACAATTTCTTGGGCAAAACGGACCTTAACATCTCGCGGATTTCGCCCTTCCACCACCTCTCTTTTCCATATTTCTACCGTTTCCAAACTTTCGAATGATAGCAATTCAATGTAACGCCACATTAGTTGGTCGGATATTGACATTAATTTACCAAACATTTCCGGTGGCGCGTCCTCGATACCAATATAATTGTTTAGCGATTTGGACATCTTGTTTACCCCATCCAACCCCTCCAATAATGGCATCGTTAAGATGCATTGAGGGTCCTGGCCCGCATCTCGTTGTAACTCACGCCCCACCAATAGATTGAACTTTTGGTCAGTGCCACCGAGCTCTAAATCAGCCTTTAAGGCTACTGAGTCATAACCCTGCACAAGCGGATATAAAAACTCGTGAATCGCGATGGGCTGACCGTTTTTATACCGCTTACCGAAATCATCTCTCTCCAGCATTCTCGCTACGGTATAACTTGATGCCAAACGGATCATCTGCGAAGAAGTAAAAGCATCCATCCAAGTGGAGTTGAAGGCCACCTCTGTTAAGGCAGGGTCTAAGATTTTAAAAACCTGTTTTTGGTAGGTCTCAGCATTTGAAGCGACCTCATCTTTTGTCAGCGGCGGACGAGTAACATTCTTCCCAGTTGGATCGCCGATCATCCCAGTAAAATCACCTATCAGAAAAATAATGTGATGCCCTTGATCCTGAAAGTGCTTTAATTTATTAATTAAAACAGTGTGTCCAAGATGGAGATCAGGCGCAGTCGGATCAAAGCCCGCCTTAATACGCAATCTCCCCTTATTTTTTAATTTTTCAATTAAGGCTTCCTCAGAAATTAATTCCTCTACCCCGCGTTTAATAATTTTTAACTGCTCGTCAAACACTCTAAAGCCTCATATATAAATTTAGATGGATCGTAAATAACATCAAAGTCACTATCCATTTCTAAGATGAAATCGATAAGTTATACGCAATTAAATCTGATAAAATTTATTAAATTTAACGACTACATTATTTGTATTGAGCTACATAATATCGCACATCAAGCAGTTAACCCACTTCGGCCCCTCGCTGTCTGCGAAATTGACGGTCATGGTGTTATTGGTGCTGCTCGGATTGACCGCCTCCCTCGGCTACTTGTCCAGGGGGTCGGTGTCCAGTATCGAACAAAGGAAAGTTAGCCGTACTATAGACTTACCCCCTATTGCTAGTGAAAAGCTCAGTGACGTTGGCTTTTTTGTCAGGGAGGAAATCGTTAAAAGAGGCGATACTTTTACTAGCGTTCTTGGGCGTCTGAAAATTGACAATAACGAACTCTCTAGATTCTTAATTTCATCTACAGCCGTCAAAAAAAAATTAAAACTTAAAGCGGGGGACTCAATACGCTCTATCGGTGATCACAATGGTGCAGTTACTAAGATCACCATGTTGTCCCGAAATGGAAACGTTATAGACATCCTTCTAACTGATGCTGGATTTATAATGGCTCCCGCGGAGTTTGAAAGCCGACAATTACTCGGATCAGGAAGTATTCAATCGTCCCTCTATAGGGCGCTCGATAAAAATGGCATTTCCGAGAAGCTTGGCTCAGAAATGGCCGAAATACTGTCTAGCGAAATTGATTTTAATCGGGACATTAGAAGCGGGGATCAATTCGCGATATTGTACTCGGCAAACTACTTGGACAATGTTTACATCTCCTCTGGTCAAATTCAAGCCTTAGAATTCATTAACGACGGAGAAACACATCGGGCATATCTCTTTAAAGACCCAAAAAACAACCGAAGCGGATACTACACCGAAGATGGTCAAAACATAAAAAATACCTTTCTTCGGTCACCTTTGAAATTTTCTAGAATCACATCAGGGTTTTCAAAACGCAGGCTTCATCCCGTCTTAAAAAAATGGAGGTCACACAAAGGTGTTGACTACGGCGCGACGACAGGAACACCAATCATGGCGTCGGGAAAAGGGATCATAAGATATCTCGGCACTAAAGGCGCGTACGGCCGCTTTATTGAAATACGTCACTCGAACGGGATATCAACTCGTTATGCCCATTTATCGAAATACGCTAAAAAACTTAAGAAAGGCTCTAAAGTAGACCAAGGGCAGATAATTGGCTACGTAGGCAAAAGTGGTTTGGCGACTGGCCCACATCTACATTATGAATTTTTAGTGAATGGAAGCCAGGTAGACCCTTCTAAAGCAGTCATGCCGCCGGGCCCTCCCATCAGCAAAGATCTTATAAACGATTTCCGTTTACAAGTGATCGCTGCAAAACTACTTCTAGCTAAACAAGACTTTATCGCAGGCAAATAACCTAATGAAAAACACGTAATTGATGCCTGATTTTTTAAAGCTCTACTCGCTTAAGTAATGCCTAGGCGGAAAAGGAAGAGCCGCATCCACAGGTCGAAGTGGCATTAGGGTTTTTAATAACAAACTGTGCCCCATCAATCCCTTCCTGATAATCGATTTCGGCGCCCGCAAGGTATTGATAGCTCATCGCGTCGATCAATAACTGTACTCCGTTTTTTTCCACTTGAGCATCGTCCTCGTTAATCTCTTCATCAAAGGTGAATCCGTACTGAAACCCTGAGCACCCTCCACCAGATACAAAAACTCTCAATTTTAAATCTTCGTTACCTTCTTCAATAATTAGTTCTTTAACCTTAGTTGCGGCTGAATCAGTAAAAACTAATTTTTCTGCCTGCTGGGCAACGATTTCCATAATTAATCTCCAATATACATACAACTGTGTGACCTACAATTAGATTGAGAGTTTCATAGACGAAACCTCAAAAAACCAGTCTTATTATCCATCACTCTTCTACTCTATGGTACCAGACCAAGACTATTTAATCCCATCTTCTCATCCAGTCCGAACATTATGTTCATATTTTGAATAGCTTGACCAGAAGCACCCTTCACTAAGTTATCAAGCACTGAGATAACAATGACAGAACTCTGATCGTCAGAAACCTGCAGACCAATCTTGCAAAAATTGGACCCCCGAACTGATCGAGTATCTGGGAACTGGCCAATCGGGAGAAAATCAACGAATGGCTCATCCTTATAAAAATTTTCGAAAGACTCCCTAACCATACTTAAATCGCATTTAGTCAAATTTGCGTACAACGTTGCCAATATTCCCCGATTGATCGGTAACAGATGAGGCGTAAACTTTAACTTGACTCTCCCTCCTGACAATTCATTTAAAACTTCGACTATTTCAGGGTGATGTCGATGGCCACCTAATCCATAAGCTTTAAAATTATCGCCCACCTCAGAATAAAGACTGCTCAACTCTTTTTTTCGACCAGCCCCACTAGCTCCAGACTTCGCATCAGCAATTAATGATGTAGGGTCAATTAACCCTGATGCCAAAAGAGGTGCAAAACCTAACTCGATGGCCGTCGCATAACAACCCGGGTTGCCGACCACACGAGCAGCTTTAATTTTCTCTCTGTTCAGCTCCGGCAAACCATAAACAGCCTCCTCAAGAAGAGGCTGGGCCGTGTGTTGAGGGCCGTACCACTTTTTCCACTGCGACAAATCTTTCAATCTGAAGTCAGCAGCAAGATCAATCACACGCACCCCTCTCGCAACTAACTCTTCAGCCTGCTCCATGGCCACACCATGGGGTGTAGCAAAAAAGACAACATCACAGCCAGTCAACGCACTCAAGGTTGGTTTCTCAAAAACCAAATCCACGTGCCCCCTCAAACTCGGGAAGATGTCCGCCACACTGACGCCCTCTTCAGCTCTCGAAGTAATCGCCACAATACGCGCTTCGTGATGCATGCTAAGCAATCGCATCAGTTCAATGCCTGTGTAACCAGTACCACCCACAATCCCCACATTCAACATAAAATGCTCTATCGTTTATTTAAAATCTACCAATCAATCCAACTATACAACATCAACCCAATAAAAAAGGCCGCTGAAGCGGCCTTTTTCGAAAGTACAGCGTCGAATTACCGCTTGGAAAACTGAGGCTTACGTCGCGCTTTTTTGAGACCAACTTTTTTTCGTTCAACTTCGCGAGCATCCCGAGTAATCAATCCAGCTTGTCTTAATGCTGGCTTTAGTGATGCATCATAATCAACTAAGGCGCGAGCAATACCATGCCGCACTGCCCCAGCTTGACCTGTCTCACCACCACCCGTTACGTTCACTTGAATGTCAAATGTCTTTAACGACTCAGTAACCTCGAGCGGTTGCCTTACCAACATCCGCCCTGTTTCTCTAGAGAAAAACTGATCCAGGGGTTTTTTATTAACTACGATATTTCCTGATCCAGCCTTAATGTAGACTCGGGCTACTGCAGCTTTTCGTCTTCCCGTACCATAATTCGCTTGGTTTGCGTACGCCATCTGTATTACCCTTTAAAGTTCAAGTGCTTGAGGCTGTTGCGCCGTATGCGGGTGTTCTTCTCCCGGGTACACTTTTAGTTTTTTAATCATTGCGTAACCCAAAGGTCCTTTGGGCAACATGCCCTTAACCGCCAACTCCAGCGCTCGCCCAGGGAACTTGTCTTGCATCTTTTCAAAGGTTGTTTCGTACAACCCACCCGGATAACCGCTATGGCGATAGTATTTTTTATCTTTAGCCTTATTACCCGTAACTCTTAAACCACCAGCGTTTACGACAACAACAAAGTCTCCCGTATCCACATGAGACGTGTAGATAGGTTTATGTTTACCTCTGAGACGCCTGGCAATTTCCGTCGCAATGCGGCCAAGAACTTTATCTTTCGCGTCGACCACATACCACGTGCGGACAACTTCACTCTCTTTTACGCTAATAGTTTTCATCCAAAATCCGTAACTAACACTCATTGTTGCCAGATCATGCTGGCGAAAGTGCCGAATTTTATAATGACAGACATTAAGTGTCAATGATAACTCACGGGGTCGAGCAATTAAGACACTAATTAATCTTCACCCAGCTTCTCTCGCTGCTCGGCTTTTTTTTCAAGTATACCCGCTATAAACAAACCAATCTCATAAAGTATCCATATCGGAAACGCGAGCAGCAATTGAGATATGACATCCGGAGGTGTAAATATAGCCGCAATAACAAAAGCCCCAACAATGATGTATGGCCTTGATTCTTTGAGCGTTTCTATACTAACAATGCCCATGCGAGTCAAAATGACGACAGCTATTGGTGTTTCAAACGCAAGTCCGAAGGCAAGAAATAGCGTTAAAACGAAATCAAAATATTTTTGAATATCGGTATTCATTTCGACCCCCTCAGGGGTAAAGGCCGCCACGAAATGGAAGACCGTTGGAAACACAACAAGGTAGGCGAAAAGGCAACCGACTAAAAATAATATGGTACTAGTAGCAATCAGTGGCACGACCAAACGCTTTTCATGGGTGTAAAGCCCTGGCGCGATGAACGCCCAGACTTGATATAAAACTACCGGTAACGCCACTACAAATGAAGCAAAAAGCGTCACCTTGATGGGCACGAAAAACGGTGCCGCGACCTCAATCGCAATCATAGTAGATCCTTCGGGTAGCGCTTCAATCAAGGGAGCTGCCAATAAAGAGTAGATATCTTGCGCCCAATAAAACAGAGTGAAAAACACTATAAAAAGAGCTGCTATCGCCTTTAACAAACGATCTCTTAGCTCAATTAAATGTGAAATAAAACCTTCGGCACCACTCAAGATAGACACCTTTGCAATCGGGAATATGGCGTATTGTCAAACGGCATCAGCCAACCTCGCTATTTTTCTTAACGTTTGCCGTTTTATCTTGCTTAGGGGACTCTGATTCTTCTTGAATTGCGTCTATAACTTTGTAGCCTAAGCCTAGACCAGCCATCAAGTCGATACCTTTGGGCTGCTGATACGCCTCCTCTGACTTTGTTGCGCCAACAGCTTTCTCTGTTTTTTGTTCGTCAACGACCTGCTGCTTATCTTTATCCCTTGCCATTTCAACGGCCTCAGGACTTGCCATTTCAACGGCCTCAGGACTTGCCATTTCAACGGCCTCAGGACTTGCCA
>CAJXOL010000093.1 GCA_913057675.1 uncultured Pseudomonadota bacterium
ATCTACACACTGCATATCGTCGGCAGCGTCAGATGTGTATAAGAGACAGAGATTGTTCTGACAAAGCTTCCGCCCAGTACATTGCAAAATAATAATGACTCTCTCTATTATCGGCTTCCCCAACTTTTCTAGACGGTGAGCGATTATTGTTTAAAATTTGTTGTGTTGCCGCTTCGGCAGCCAGGCCCAAGATCTTCGCACATTTGTTGCCAGAGGTGTCTGCGTAAAACGTAAGGCTCTCGCCTAACGCGCAAAACTCACCTAAAGAATCCCATCGAAGATGGTTTTCAGCAAGTAACTGTTGTACGTGTTTCGGAGCTGAGCCCCCGGCTCCTGTTTCAAACAAACCTCCACCATTCATTAACTTAACAATAGAGAGCATTTTTGCAGAAGTTCCGAGCTCTAAAATGGGGAACAAGTCAGTCAAATAGTCCCTCAATACATTTCCCGTAATAGCAATCGAGTCTTCTCCTTTACGTATAGTCTCTAAGGTAACTCGTGTTGCCTCCCTAGGCGCGAGAATGTCAAAATACTCTGTCACACCCTCAGACTCTAATATCGGCTGGACATAAGTCAAAACCTGCGCATCATGGGCTCGTGAAGCATCGAGCCAGAACACAGCGTGGGACCCAGTTGCTTGACGTCTCGAAATCGCTAATTTAATCCAGTCCTCAATAGCTGCTTTTTGTGTGATTGAAGCTCGCCACACATCACCCCGCTCAACAGTATGCTCGTGAAGCAAATCACCATTTTTTGCAATTATTCTGATAACGCCGTCCGAAGACATTTCAAAAGTGGTGGGGTGAGATCCATATTCCTCAGCCTTTTGGGCCATCAAGCCTACGTTAGCAACAGCGCCTGAGAGAGTTGGATCAAGCGCACCAGTTTCTTTGAAATATTTAATAGTTTCATCGTAAACAGGCGCATAACAATTATCTGGGATAACGCACTTAACGTCATATTCCTGACCATCTGGCCCCCAGCCTTTGCCGCCCGCTTTGATCACGGCAGGCATAGAGGCATCGATAATCACGTCAGAAGGCACATGTAAGTTAGAAATTCCTTTATCGCTATCGACCATATATAAGGCTGGGCGTATGGCCAGACAGGCTTCGATCTCACTGAGGATTTCAGGCGCTTTGGCGAGGCGACTCATAACATCCCCAAGCCCCGCATTCGGGCTAATACCGAGATCTGCGAATTTACTCTCGTACTTATCAAAGATAGGGCCGAGAAAAACAGACACTGCGTGGCCAAATAGTATAGGGTCCGAGACCTTCATCATCGTAGCTTTGAGGTGTATCGAAAACAGAACTTCTTCTTTTTTTGCTTCTAGAATCTCACTTTTTATAAACTCTCTAAGCACTTTCACACTCAAAAAAGTCGCATCAACAACAGCGCCGGCACTTAATGTCACGTTATCTTTAAGCGTCAAAACTTCGCCTTCATTCGAGGTAAATTCAATTCGGGCGTTACCAGACTGACTCAAAGCAACAATCACGGAATGTTCATTCGCATAAAAATCACCACCTGGCATTGATGCAACGTGTGTCTTCGAGGTCGCCTCCCAAATACCCATTGAATGGGGATTGGCTTTAGCAAAATCTTTAACCGCCTTTGCAGCCCGGCGGTCAGAGTTACCTTCCCTTAAAACAGGATTAACTGCCGACCCTTTAATTGAGTCATATTTTTTACGTGCCTCTTTCTCGCCGTCAGTAGTTGGCTCATCCGCGTAATTAGGAATATTGAAACCTTGTTGCTGTAACTCCGTAACAGCAGCTTTGAGCTGTGGCACGGATGCGGAAATATTTGGTAATTTAATGACATTAGCCGATGGTCGTGTAACCGTTCCACTGAGCTCATGGAGGTCGTCAGGCTGCCGCTGGGAATCACTTAGAGATTCAGGAAAAACAGAAAGTATTCGTCCAGCTAAAGAAATATCCTTAGTTCCGACAGTGACATTTGCATGTGACGAGTACGCCTGAATAATAGGCAAAAAGGACGCGCTTGCGAGCTCAGGCGCCTCATCCACGATCGTATAAACAATATCCATTTCTTTGCTCCCAGCCATACCAGTTGACTCCTTTAACGAAAAACTAAATTAAACTAACCAATCCCTTCGGGGGGTAACTACACCACCCTATACGCCATCAAAGATACGAATAGACTATGACATCCCAGTTGGATACCGTAATTTTTGTACATACTATTCAAGATTGCAGCAAAATTCGGGTTCTAAATCCTCCATGCCTAAAAGAATAAACCAGGCTGTAGTAGAACCCATAATTAAACCTGAAACATTATAACTTTCTGCACCCATCAGATTAGCCAGCGCTATCCTTCGCTACAAAATATTTAGGATCCTCAATAACATTAACTTCGACTAAATTTCCCGCTCGACTCAGTAATCGCCTGCAATCTTGGCTCAAATGCACGAGGTGTAATTTCTTGCCTGCATTCTCATACCGTTCAGCCAAACTATCAATTGCTTCAAGTCCGGAATGATCCGCGACCCGAGAACGAGCAAAATCGATCACAACATCATCATTATCCATTTTGGGGTCAAAACGCTCTAAAAATGACGCTACCGAACCAAAAAATAAGGGCCCTGTCACCGCATATACCGTAGACCCTTTATGATCTTCTCGAGATTCAATACGAATATACTTCGCATGTTCCCAGCTGAAAACCAATGCTGAAATAATGACTCCCACAACAACAGCCATAGCTAAATCTGTGAATACAGTAACTGCTGACACCGTAATGAGAATTAAGGCGTCACTCAACGGCACTTTCCCAATAATTCTAAAACTGGACCACTCAAAAGTTCCAATCACCACAATAAACATAACGCCAATCAAAGCAGCTAGTGGGATTTGCTCAATGAGTGGTGAAGCAACTAGTATGAACAGTAGTAAAAAAAGTGCGGCACTAATTCCGGATAGCCTCCCTCGTCCTCCGGAATTAACGTTGATCATGCTTTGTCCAATCATCGCGCAACCACCCATACCACCGAAAAAACCCGTTACCGTATTGGCAATACCTTGGCCAATACACTCTTGATTACCGTGACCACGAGTCTCGGTGATTTCATCAATCAACCGCAAAGTCAATAAAGATTCGATTAAACCGATAGCGGCTAAGATAATGGAGTACGGAAGCACAATGAGTAGCGTATCAAAATTTAGTGGAGCAGCAGGAAGATGAAAACTTGGGAAACCTCCACTGATTGATGCGACATCACCCACCACCTTTGTGTCTAGGTTAAAACCCCAAACTAATCCTGTAACTGCAGCGATCGCAACGAGCGAGGATGGCACCATATTTGTCAGCTTCGGTAAGAAATGAATTATCAACATTGTGGCCAATACAAGGCCAAGCAATAAGTACAGTTGTGAGCCTTGTAGCCAAGCGACATCGACAATCGACCCTTCTAAGAAAGTACCGACCAACCACCCCGACTCGCCATCTTGGCCAAACTGTCTGAGCTGTGCCAGAAAAATGACGATCGCTAGCCCATTCACAAACCCAAGCATCACAGGATAAGGAACGATTCTAATAAATTTTCCAAGTTTCAGAAGGCCTGCTGTGATTTGCAAGATACCCATAAGAATTACAGCAATAAATAGGTATTCCACCCCGTGCACCGCTACCAAGGTAACCATAACGACAGCCAACGCGCCGGTCGCACCACTGATCATGCCTGGTCTGCCGCCGATGCAAGCTGTAATTAAACCAACCATGAAAGCGGCGTAAAGCCCCACTAAAGGGTCGACCCCAGCAACGAAAGCGAAGGCTACAGCCTCAGGTACCAGCGCTAAAGCAACAGTGAGGCCTGACAACAAATCATTCTTAAGGGAAACTACTTGGTTTATTCTAAATTCAAACATATTTTTCACATCTAAGTGTTATAAAAAAATAAATCAAAACAAGCCACGCACCTTCAAAAGCGCAAACCATACCAATTAATAAGGATCAACTTATCGGCATGTTTAAATTTGACTCGGAACACTTCACACATAGGCAAAAGAAGCCAGAACGAAACCCATAGAACACAAAAAATTATTCTTGCTGATCAATATATAGGGTCTTCCGCTTCGTGGCATACCGAGTAAAGACAGGAAATGAAATCAATGTTTTGGTATTTCAGTGAAAACGCCAGCTCCCATTTTTGGACAACCGTTAATGTTGATTCGGTTTATCTAAGTCATATCTACTGGATCAGCGAGGCGAACGATAACACATTACATTGTAACGAACTATTGGTAGGGTCTTCTTGTCACTTATGACCGCTCCTTCATCACAAAAAAATATGATTCCAATAAGAGAGGCTGTTGAAAATGCTGATCTACACCGGCGCGAGGCCATGTAACGAGTTACTTTAATATTGAATAATAATGGAGAACGTGCAAAAGAATCGCTAATCGAGTTCGTATTGGATTTCATAGTGCGATCGAGGTACGCCAACCTGCTCTTCTTTATAGAGTACATAGTTGCCTATTGCCAGCACATCCAAATCAGTACCCATAAAACATTTGAGTGCATCCTCTGGTGAACATACAATTGGTTCTCCCCGAACATTGAATGACGTGTTCACCAACATAGGGCAGCCAGTCTTTTCGTGGAACTTAGAAAGTAATGCATGATAGTGTGGATTAGTCTCTGGGTGCACGGTCTGAATACGCGCTGAATAGTCGACGTGCGTTACCGCCGGCACTGTAGACCGCGTAACATTGAGTTTTGCAATTCCAAATAAGTCTTCCTCCTCCTGACTTGTCTCACGACGTTTGGACTTGGCCACAGCCGCCACGAGTAACATGTAGGGGCTGGCCCCTTGGTGCTCAAACCACTCATTCACATGCTCACATAAAACACTTGGTGCAAAAGGACGAAAGCTCTCTCGATATTTCACTTTAAGGTTTAATTTTTTTTGCATTGTTGGTGAGCGAGGATCGGCAAGTATACTGCGTGCACCCAGAGACCTAGGGCCGAACTCCATTCGACCTTGCATCCAGCCAACAGCCTTATCATCAAGCAAAGCATCAGCAACTGTCTCAATAAATTCATCTGTTTCATACTTGTGAAATGTGGCGCCACTCGCGATCAATTGAGATTCAATTTCCACATCCGTGAAACTTGGCCCAAGATACGAGCCTGACATAGCATCACTAGACGAAAAAATATTTCGCTGGTTACTGAAATGCAAATGCCATACTGACAAAGCCGCACCAAGAGCTCCGCCTGCATCACCCGCTGCCGGTTGAATCCAGATGTGATCAAATATCTTCTCTTGAAATAAACGACCATTAGCCACGCAATTTAGCGCGACTCCCCCAGCCAGACATAAATTCTTTTGACCTGTTTCTTGAGCTATATTTTTTGCAATAAGCAAAACGACATCCTCAGTTACCTTCTGGACGGAGGCCGCCAGATCCATATCGCGTTGCGTCAGCTCAGTTTCCGCGGTTCGCGGCGGTCCGCCAAAGAGAGTATGGAATTTGCCATTGGTCATGGCCAGTCCGGTGGCATAGTCAAAATACGTCATATCAATTTGGAAGCTGCCATCAGATGCGATATGAATCAGTTTCTCTTTGATTAAATCAGCATAAATCGGCTTACCATAGGGAGCAAGTCCCATTAGTTTGTACTCGCCAGAATTGACCTTAAATCCTGTGTAGTAGGTGAACGCTGAATACAACAAACCCAACGAATGGGGAAAATGTATTTCCTTTATAACTTTTAGCTTGGCACCGGACCCAACTGCCCAAGAGGTCGTCGTCCACTCACCCACACCATCAATTGTTAGCACTGCAGCGTTCTTAAACGGAGAAGGGTAAAAAGCGCTAGCCGCATGTGATAGGTGATGCTCTGAGAACAATAAACGCTCACTCCAATTGATGGAATCACCTAGAACTCGAGAAAGATCATTAATCAACTTACTTTTTTGAAATAATTTATCTTTAATCCAAAGAGGCATGGCCAATGCAAAGCTTTTGAAACCTCTCGGTGCAAAGGCCAGATAGGTTTCTAAAAGCCGTTCAAACTTTACAAACGGTTTTTCATAAAAAACCACGCTCGCAATTTCGCCAGCACCCACACCAGCTTCTAGCAAGCAATATTTAATCGCATTGCTTGGGAAGGCGGAATCGTGCTTCTTGCGGGTAAAACGTTCCTCCTGAGCAGCAGCAATAATTTGACCATCTTTAAGCAAACAGGCTGCACTGTCATGGTAGAACGCAGAGATTCCTAAAATATACATGACCGAAAAATCAAATCAAAACAGCGTATATATAAAAGGGGCTACTACCGACCCCTGCGCTAAAACTAACAGGCCTCCAAGAATCATCATCACCATGATGATTGGCGTCATCCAGAGTTTTTTACGAACACGTAAGAAAAGCCACAACTCTTTTAATATATCGATCATAAAAGATTCTATTTAAAATTGATTATTGAACGAGTTATCGCCCACACCTACTACTTGTTTTGTTCCTGTCTCTTATACACATCTGACGCTGCCGACGATATGCAGTGTGTAG
>CAJXOL010000094.1 GCA_913057675.1 uncultured Pseudomonadota bacterium
TCTACACACTGCATATCGTCGGCAGCGTCAGATGTGTATAAGAGACAGGTTCTCCAGTTGGACCATCGGTTTCGACAAGTTTTGATGAAGGAATTGGCAACTTGTTTTATCTATTGCCGAATCGCTCTTTTAGATGAAAATCACGAGGACACATCCCAATTTCTTAAAGAGCAGAACTGGGTTCATCCTAAATTTTCGCTGAGCAGTGGTTTGACGATGCTCTATGATTTAAACGATGTTGAGCCGGCGCGACTCAAAAGATTATCAGGAAACTGGCGTCATAACCTTAAGCGCTCGCATCGGTATGGCTTAAAAATTGATCATTGGGTGTCGCCTGATGTGGGTGAGATGTCAATGCTCTACCGGGAAATGGAGGCCTTGAAGTCTTTGCCTATCCAGCACTCTGAGGCTGACCTTATTGCTTTGCTGAGTAGCCTCGGAGACAATATTATTGTCTACCGTTGTCGAAACGCTGAAGGTAAGTTGATAGCGTTCCGCGCGGCGGGAATCTATGGGTCGACAGCGATTGATTTGCTGGCGGCCTCTGGTCAAGTGGCGCGAAAGATGTACGCGTCACATGCTACGTTGTGGGCCTTATTGGGGTATTGTGAAAATTTAGGAATAAGGTCCTATGACCTGAGCGGAGTAGATCCTTTAGGGAATAAGGGAGTTTATGATTTCAAGAAAGGAACTGGGGCTAGTCTTGTTCATCGTCTTGGTGAAAGGGAGTGGGCTTCAGTGCCTGGACTTTCTTTAATGGTGAATTTTTTAGTTGCGCGTAAATTTAGTTGAAAAGGAGATTTGAATAAAACAGTCCTTGATTTTTGTCGCGACCACACCCTACGCTGTTAATTCGTTTCTGCGTCCGCATTTGTTGGGTTTGGCTAAAAACTATGATGTTACGCTTTTCGTTAACACCAGCGCTTACCCGTTGACACCCGATATCATCCAAGCGGTTCGAGTGGAACACCTCAATATTGCACGCAAAATAAGGCCGATACGGGATATTTTGATCTTTCATCAGTTATTCAAA
Source organism: uncultured Pseudomonadota bacterium (assembly GCA_913057675.1). Classification (GTDB taxonomy): domain Bacteria; phylum Pseudomonadota; class Gammaproteobacteria; order Burkholderiales; family Eutrophovitaceae; genus Eutrophovita. The sequence continues at coordinate 1,034 of CAJXOL010000094.1, forward strand.
CGATTTAGGGATATTAGGCCCTCAGTGGTGCATAGCATTACACCCAAAGCAGGAATCTTGACTATGTTGGCCGCGTGGTTGGGTGGTGTGCCCCGACGCTTTCACACTTTTACAGGGCAGGTGTGGGCGACTAAAACAGGGTTTACACGTTTTCTGTTGAAGCGAGCTGATTGGTTTATAACCCTTTTTGCCACACAGATTTTCGCTGACAGCGCGTCACAAGTGTGTTTTCTAGAAGATGAGGGGGTAGTGAGGCAGGGCAGTGTTGTAGTATTTGGGCAGGGGTCGATATCCGGGGTCGATTTGTCGCGATTTCATCCTGATATCGATGTAAGGTCAGCGCTGCGTAGTGAATTGGGCGTCAGCGATCACAAATTGGTTTTTCTATTCGTTGGACGTTTGGTCCAAGATAAGGGGGTATTCGACCTTATTGCAGCATTTGACCTCATCAATGTTCGACACCCAAATTGGGAGCTATGGATGGTGGGTCCAGACGAGGCGGATCTTCAGCCGAAGTTGCAGTCGCGAGGGGATAATATTGGAGCCCGCATTCAGTGGCTCGGCCCAACATTCAATCCAGAGAGATATATGAGTGCAGCGGACATTTTTGTTTTGCCTAGTTATCGAGAAGGGTTCGGATCCGTGCTTATTGAAGCGGCAGCTTGCGGCATCCCGAGCATTGCTTACCGGATCGATGGAGTCATTGATGCGATCGTTGATGGTCAAACAGGCATTCTAGTTGACAAGGCAGATGTTCATGCTTTGTCTGACGCCATGATCAGGCTTGGAGAAAATCAGAACATGAGGAAGGTTTTAGCTGAGGCTGCACATCAGCGCGCACATGATCACTTTTCTAGCGCGATACTAGTTTCCGCTTGGAAGAGGTTTTATTCGGATGCGTTGAATGATAACCACTGTAATCAATGAGGCAGCAGGCATTAGAAAGCTATGAATTTTCTTCTGTGCGCCTATTTTGGTGTTTAAGTTTTGCCTATGCATTGTGCGTCGCCTTACTTTTGTAAAATTCCGTGTTACCGCGAACGCATTAATTGTGTTTTGGCGATAAAGAATTTTTGGTTTGATTTTGCTACCGTCGAGAGAAATATTTCCAGTGACTGTAGTTATTCCCTGCGGTAATGATTCCGATGAGCTATGGGCTTGCCGCAAATGTAACTGTGGGATCGCTAGCATGTTGGGCCCTAGTCACTAAATTTATTCTTGTGTTTTCTAATGTACCCAACACGACAGTAACTGCCTTGGTCTTACTGCAAATGGCACGTTCTTTTTTACTTGATCATGGGCTCGTAACAGGCCAATTGAAACATGAGATAGTTGCGCTTTTTTATCTTGGTTTATGGTTGGGTATTGTGTTTGCGGTGGGTACCTTGCTCTTCCTAGTCCCGGTATTATCTATACTACTTGGTGATACATTTGACGCACTAGAATTCAATAATTTAAGATATGTTGTATCGATAGTTTTGTTGCAAATACCTCTTTTAATCTTTGGTTTAATAATGAGCAAAATCGCTATAGCAGCAGGCCAAAAAAGATGTGTTGTGTATGCGGCAGGATTTTCTTTTGCCGCCAATTGTTTAATTAATGTGGTGTTGGTTCCGCAAATTGGCCTTAGGGGCGTGGCTATTGGTGTTACTGTCGGTGGGTTTATTTACGTAGTGTCTATTTTTATGAGGTTATGCAATAAGATGCGTTTGCCAGTAAAGTCCGTAATCACGACTCTTATTGTTGTTTGGCTTATTTTTTTGGTTTTATGTGTTGGTCTGCTATCTAGTTCACTGTCCACTCTGGTCGTTGGATCCATTGCGCTTATGGCGGTGATGACGCTACAAGTTTTAATTTGGTGTCAGAAGAGACGATCGAGAGAAGTCTTGATTTGAATTGAAATTTAGTTTCACGTGGATGTTATTAATTCTAGAACATACATTCGTCATACTTATGTCTATAAAATTCTTTTTTGATTTAATTCTTGTGTTGATTTTAATTCCATTTTTGATGCCGATGATTCCTGGCATAGCGATCATGGTTCGTCTGTCGTCCCCAGGACCCATTATTTATTGGTCTGATCGTGTCGGACGTGGAAATAGAGTCTTTAAGATGCCTAAGTTTCGCAGCATGAGAGCGGATGCGCCGACAGTAGCTACACATTTACTTCAAAACCCTGATAAATGGTTAACACCGATTGGTGATTTTTTGCGGCGTTCTAGCCTAGATGAATTGCCTCAGTTGTGGAGTGTTCTAAAAGGTGATCTGAGCTTTGTAGGGCCAAGGCCGGCACTATTTAATCAAGCTGAGCTTATAGCACTGCGTACTCAAGTAGGCGTGAATGAACTTTTGCCGGGGCTTACTGGGTGGGCTCAAGTTAATGGCCGTGATGAACTGTCAATTCCTCAAAAAGTTCAGTTTGACTTGGAATATCTTCAGCAACGTTCTTTGATTTTTGATTTAAAAATAATGTGGTTGACCCTATTGAAAGTGTTTAGGAGAGATGGAGTTTCTCATTGAGGATTAGCGCTCAGGATAAAAAATGTATTTAAAAAGATTTGTATTACCCGTGTTGAGCCTGCCTCGCGTGGCGAAGAGCTTTATAGTGGCATCAGTTGATGTCGCGCTCTGTGTGCTGACAGTTTGGTTTGCTTTTTACCTTCGGCTTGGAGAGTTCATCACGCTATCTGATAACGCGTTGCTCCCTGCAATGGTTTCTATTTTTATAGCATTGCCCATTTTTGTTGCCAGTGGTCTGTATCGCGCGATATTTCGCTACAGTGGTTGGCCGGCATTACTGGCTGTCGCTCGAGCTATAGTTATTTACGGGTTTCTTTATGCGTCTATCTTTACAGCAATTGGAATCCAAGATGTCCCTCGCACCTTGGGTATTATTCAGCCCATGCTTCTTTTACTTTTTGTTGGAGGATCTCGAGCTATTGCTCGATTCTGGCTAGGGGATCAATATCAGACGGTGCTCAAACAAGCCAATAGAGCAAAAGTTATGATTTATGGCGCAGGGGCAACAGGCCGTCAATTAGTCGGTGCTATAGCAAACAGTCCTGAGATGCAGGTGGTTGGGTTTTTAGACGATGATGAGAGACTTTTTGGTCACGTTCTGAATGGCCAACCAATTTATAGCGCCAATGACCTCAGTAATTTGGTCGGTACACTTAATGTCAATGTTGTGCTACTGGCCATGCCAAATTTGGCTCGTAAGCACCGAAACGATATTTTAACTAGGATTCGACCTAGTCGAGTTGCGGTGCGTACCCTGCCTAGTATGGAAGATATGGTCCATGGCAAAGTCAGCTTTTCAGATCTCCGTGAGCTTGATATTGATGACTTGCTGGGCCGGGAGCCGGTCACGCCAAACCTTATATTGTTGGCGAAGTGTACGCGCAGTAAGGTTGTTCTGGTTACGGGTGCTGGCGGATCTATCGGGAGCGAGCTTTGTCGTCAGGTCATGGCCCTGGGTCCGAGTAAACTTCTGATGGTCGATCAAAGCGAGTTCGCACTCTATGCCATTCACCAAGAACTCTTAGAAAAATTCCCTAGTAGAGCAGTCGTTTTGATTCCTCTATTGGGTTCCGTTAAAGATGACGAGAGGATGTGTGAAGTCATGTCAACTTGGCATCCAGATACTATTTATCATGCAGCTGCTTATAAGCATGTGCCGATGGTGGAACACAATATGGCTGAGGGAATCAAGAATAATGTATTCGGCACCTTATCCACAGCTAGGGCGGCTGCGCAACATGGCGTTTCAGACTTTGTTTTGATCAGTACCGATAAAGCTGTGCGCCCCACAAGTGTCATGGGTGCGAGCAAGAGATTATCAGAAATGATTTTGCAGGCACTATCTGTAACTGAGGTCAACACTAAATTTAGCATGGTTCGTTTTGGTAACGTGCTCGACTCTTCGGGCTCCGTTGTGCCCAAATTTAGGCAACAAATTCGCAGTGGTGGACCAATTTCACTCACGCACCCTGACATTACGCGCTATTTCATGACAATTTCAGAGGCTTCTCAGCTTGTGATTCAGGCGGGCGCGATGACTACGAGGGGCGATGTGTTTTTGCTTGATATGGGCCAGCCGGTCAGAATCTTCGATTTAGCATTTAGGATGATTGAGTTGTCAGGCCTTACAGTCAGGAACGAACAAAATGCCGAGGGCGACATTAAGATTGAGATCGTTGGATTGCGCCCCGGGGAGAAGCTGTATGAAGAGTTGCTCATTGGTGGGAACCCAAAGCCCACATCTCATAAACGAATTATGAAATCCAATGAAGATTTTATGCCCTGGGAGCGGTTAGATGATGAGTTAAAAACACTCGAGATGGCGCTTAATGTTAATGATATAGGTGTGATTCGATTAATAATGGAAAGATTGATCCCGGACTACACGTTGAGCAGTGACATAGTTGATTGGGTATACGCTGCGGAAAGGGAATAATAAATTCGTTTGCCAATTAGAGAGCGAATTTGGCAGACATGTTAAAATTCTACTTTAATCTTAATCGCTGCTTTGATTGAGCAAGATGTTGAGCGTATACGCGGTTAGACGATGTCAAAATGGGGGGGTTGATTTGTCTTGGGCTGTCATTTACACAAAACCTCGTCAGGAGGCTAGAGCAAAAGAAAATCTTGAGGGTTTGGGGCTTGATGTTTCATACCCGATAAGACCAATCGAGAAACCAAAACGCGGCGTGATTTCAGTTAATTTTGAACCGCTTTTCCCAAGATACCTCTTTGTCAGGATTGAACCTATTGTCTTTCAAAAGGTGCTGCACACACTTAGAAACGTAAGAGGCGTTTCGCAGTTAGTAAAGTTTGGTGGCAGGCTTGCAGCGTTAGACGAGCAAACATTCAAAAAAATTATGAGTTTGCAGGAAGAGATCTCTTTGCGCCCAGTTAAAGCTTATCAGTCGGGTGACGGTGTGATTTTTACACACGGGGCTTTCCGAGATATTAGTGCTGTCTATGAAGAGTCTGATGGGGACAGGCGGGTGATCTTGCTATTTGATCTTCTTGGTAAGTCGGCGAGGCTGTCCGTTCCCATAAGCGCTGTTAAACGTGGGTAGTGGCGGTGGTTGTATCCTTAAATTAAATTTGTCAGTTCAATTCAGCCCGCGATGTGCATTTATCTCTGGAGGCGCCGCGAATTAAAGGTACTTATATCACCAATGCGTGCCGATGTTAGCTGAAGGCTGTGTCGATTTTAATCGCGTTGGTAAATTTAAATGCATGATTTTTCCACGCTCATAATCAGCAAAAATAGCCATCTCCATTGACAGCTCAGGACCACAGATACTACTCCGTAGGTTTCAACCATGATACCTGCCCTCTCGATTTAAGAGAGGCATTGGCTATTGGCGACGATGAAGTAGAATCGGCGCTAAAAAGCTGTCTCTTATACACATCTCCGAGCCCACGAGACAGGCAGAAATCT
>CAJXOL010000095.1 GCA_913057675.1 uncultured Pseudomonadota bacterium
CAATTGTTCCAACATTCACGTGCGGTTTTGTCCGCTCAAACTTTCCCTTTGCCATAATTAACCCCTATTAAACTGCTACTAACTCTAAAAAGCCGCACCAAAAATTGGTGCCCATGGCGCGGATTGAACGCGCGACCTCTCCCTTACCAAGGGAGTGCTCTACCACTGAGCTACATGGGCACGCGACTAAAGCAATTTTGGAGCGGGTGAAGGGAATCGAACCCTCGTCATAAGCTTGGAAGGCTTCAGCTCTACCATTGAGCTACACCCGCAGGCGCAACGGCAACTCGTCGACCACATTGAACTCAAGTCGCCGAGAAACCAACTATTCCTTAGTGCTAATAAAAACGCCCCAAAAAATTTACTACATACAAAAAAATATAACAGTTACTGGTGGAGGGAGAAGGATTCGAACCTTCGAAGGCTGAGCCAACAGATTTACAGTCTGCCCCCTTTGACCGCTCGGGAACCCCTCCGAACGAAGCCGAGCATTATCAGGTTTTCAGAATTTGTTGTCAATCATTGGGTTAATGCTTAGAAAAAATTCAGCCGCGGTTAGCAGGCAGACTGGTGTCGTATCCGACTCAACCCTCTCGTATTAAGTTGTAATTGAATAGCAAACAACCCTGCGATTCGTTTGATACACTCCCTTGTTAAACATAAAAACCTATTAGAAATTGGCGGATGAGAGCCATTTCTCTTAGATTTAGGAGAAATAGACTTGGAAGAAGAATCGAAAGAAGCCGTCATCACGAATTCCTGGGCTTTTAGTAATCCCCGACTATCCAGTGCTCTATTGGTTTTTGTTGGCCTCGTAGCGATGTGGATGATCTCAAATATACGCTCTCCCGAAGCATTTAATGACGTGTTTACGTTTCTTGTTGTAATTCCTATTCTAGGGCTACTTCCCGCGGTGTCGCTTGTCGCAGTGTTGCTGTCAGCAGCCCTATTAAAAGAGCGCATACCGAACACTAATCTGTGGTTGGTGCGCGGTCTTAGCACAATTGCGCTGTCCATAAATGGGTTGGCCATTATCTTTTTTATAAAGACCATACCCACTTTTTTCTAATAGCGAGATGACAATTCTCAACCTCTACACAAGTAGCCTATGTACCGCTCAAACTTAAAGGAATTAAATATCATGTGTTATCTATTTTGTGGAGCGAATAAATGCAAATTGAATTAAATTTTGGGCGGGGTAGCATTCCACTCCAGCTTGATAAGGCTTGGAAGGCGACGATTATCCGCAAACCATTGATGCCCTTCGAAAAAGATCCTAAATTAGCAATTCAGCAAGCGCTTAAGACCCCTATCAATTCCTTACCACTACTAGAAAAAGCTAGATCCAAGGGTAATGCGTGCATTCTAATTTGCGATATTACAAGACCAGTCCCTAACCACTTACTACTTCCTGAGATTATCTCCGTCCTCATTAAGGCTGGCATTGAAAAATCAAACATTGAAATATTGATTGCAACCGGGCTACATAGACCCAACGAGGGCGAGGAACTAGCACAACTTATTAGGGATCCATGGATCCTTCAAAACATCAAGGTTTCCAATCATTTCGCCAGAAATGAGAAAGATCACGCGCTGATCGGTACAACCACGAAAGGCACTAAGGTTAAGCTGGATAAACGTTTTGTGAATGCTGACCTCAAAATTGTGACAGGTTTAGTCGAGCCTCACTTTATGGCAGGCTATTCTGGTGGCCGCAAAGTGATCGCTCCTGGGATTGCGCACCAAGAGACGATCACAACGTTCCATAACCACAAATTCATGTCGGACCCAAATGCAGATAGCTGCATCCTAGACGGAAATCCTCTTCACGAGGAGCAACTTGAAATTGTTTCCATGCTTGGCGAGGTGCTGTGCGTGAATACCGTACTAGACGAGAATAGAAACCTATCGTTGGTTAACTACGGAGAAATTATTGCCAGCCACCTCGAAGCTGTCGCATTCGCAAAAGACTATCTCTCAGTACCTATTCACCGGAAATTCAACACAATTGTGACTAGCGCAGCTGGCTATCCTTTAGATTCAAATTACTATCAAACAATTAAAGGAATGGTTGTCCCGTATCAAATATTGCAGCCTGGGGGAGACCTCATCATCGTATCAGAGTGCGCTGAAGGAATAGGCTCAGAGGAGTTCAGGAAAGCTCAGCAAACACTTGTTAGAAAAGGAGTGACTGCTTTTTGCGCCGAAATTGCCCAAAAAGCATATGCCTCAGTGGATGAATGGCAAACACAAATGCAGACAAAAATAATGAATGTTGGTCGCGTTCATTTATATTCGACCGGGCTCAGCGCGGCAGACCATAACCTGACCGGCGTAAACGTCATTGACAATCTAGATGAATTTGTCCGCTCTCGCGTAATTAATAACTTAGCGTCATTAGGCGAGCCCAGCTTAGCTGTAATACCAGAAGGGCCCTATGTGGTCCCAACGCTTATTTAACCTGCACAGACTTGCCTTCAAATATTTTTTCTATCATTCAGAGGTGCATCAATGATTCAAGACACCATAAACGTTGAAATTGCAGGGGGTTTAGATTTTGCGCTTAGCAAAATGGTTCGCGTGCAACAGAAATTCAAAGCACCGAGAATAGATGATATTGCCTCAACAATCCAAAAAGAGTTTTCAAGAGAATCCATCAAAAACAAAGTCTCACCAGACCAGAAAATAGCCGTTGGCTGCGGAAGTCGTGGCATTGCTAACATTGCGACTATTACAAAAGTTGTCATCGACGAGTTAATCAAACTCGGCGCGAAACCATTTATTTTCCCTTGCATGGGGAGTCACGGAGCTGCCACCGCCGACGGGCAGAAACAAGTGCTCGCTGGGTATGGGATCACAGAAGAAACAATGTCTGTGCCGATACGTGCCACTATGGAGACAGAGATCGTCGGACATTTAGACGACGGGACCCCAGTACATATGGACAAAAACGCAGCGCATGCGGACGGTATTGTCGTGATCAACAGAATTAAGCCACACACCGCATTTCGAGGTCCGACGGAAAGCGGGCTAACCAAAATGCTCGCTATTGGCATTGGCAAAATTAACGGTGCATCAACCTATCATCAACACGGCATGGATTTATTCCCAACGCTGCTACCAAAGATACGTGATGTGAATATTAATGCGCGTAACATCTTATTTGGAGTGGGTATTGTTGAAAATGCATTCGATCAAACTGCAGTAATAGAGATCATCCCTGCAGAGCAGATCCAAGAAAAAGAACCTGCACTTCAACTTCTTGCTAAACAAAATATGCCCAAACTCAATTTTTCAAAAATCGATGTCTTGGTTATTGACGAAATGGGGAAGAATATCAGCGGAGCCGGATTCGACCCGAACATTACCGGCCGTAATAGACGCGCGGTAGAATGGAACAACGGATTACATGTCAAGAAAATTGTAGTTTTGAGCATCACCCCAGAAAGTCATGGCAACGCTACCGGAATCGGTGGGGCCGACACAACGACCATGAGGCTTTACCGTGACATAAATATTAGCGCAACCTACGCCAACGTGATCACTTCTATGAATTTGGATGGCGCTGCAATTCCGATCATCATGAATTCGGATAAAGATGCCATTGCTCTCGCAATTAGAACAGTAGTGAAAACTAAACCTGAAGATTGCCGCGTCGTAAGGATCAAAAATACATTGTCGCTTGGTGAGATTGAAGTATCACAAAATATGATCGATGAGGTCCAGAAAAACCCAGACCTATTTAAAATAATTTCAGTTGCGCAAGACTGGAAATTTGATTCTGACAACAATTTGCACATTAGTGACTGATTAGTGCGCTGCAATAAAAAGTGTGTGATAAAAATTACTTAAGTCACTTTCATTACGAACTTTTTTAGTTAGACATTACTGTTTTCAATTGAGTCTTTTGGGAAAAATTAATCGCTCAATTCGAGAGCGCGCAATTTTTTTGCTCCATCAAGGAGCATCGACTATCCACAGAAACTGTGGATAACGTGACTTAGTTTTGAACCTCAAGAATCAAAAGTCGTTACCCTCCAATACTTTTGTTAGCGCTGCCTAAAAATTAATCAAGACCAAGAAATTATATATAACAAAAATGAACTCAATTATGAAAATAAATTCCATATGAGAATAACAGACATCCGAACCATTCCCTTAGAAGTTGAACTGCACGAAACTGTATACGATGCCAATTACACGATGAAGAATAAGCCTGCGTTACTCGTCCAAGTGTTTACGGATGATGGGCTGATCGGTATTGGTGAAGCCGCTCACTTTGGAGGACCGATGAGCTCTACAGCGCACGTCATTGAGCAGGAACTGAAACCTTACTTAGTCGGGAAAGACCCTATCAATACAGAACTTCTTTGGGATCTGATGCACAAACGTGCGTACAAGCATGGTCGAGGAGGAATAATCATCGCAGCCATGAGTGGAATCGATATTGCGCTTTGGGATCTTAAAGGAAAAGTTACTGGGCTACCTTGCTGGCGTTTAATGGGGGGATATCGAAAGCGAGTACCTGCTTACGCCACAGGTGGCTTTTACTCGGCAGGTAAAAGCTTAGATGGATTAGCCGCTGAAATGCAAACCTACGTTGACGCAGGATTTAGAGCGGTGAAGATGAAAGTAGGGCGCAACAGTGGTGTTGAATTGTCACCTTTGAGAGCCTCAGATGAATGCGGCATTGCAGAAGTCACGCTCGATGAAGACATTCAGCGAGTGGATTTAGTACGACAAATAATTGGTCCCGACATAAAACTGTGCGTGGATGCCAATGGCGCCTGGGATGTCCCCACAGCCGTAAAAATGGGAAAGAGAATGGAGCCTTTTGATGTCTACTGGTATGAAGAGCCGGTTTGGCCAGACGATTTACTTGGCAGCAAAGAGGTCGCCCAAAAAGTATCCATACCCGTTGCTGGATACGAAACATGTAGCTACGGGGTTATAGATTTTCAAAGGTATATCAGTCATCGCGCGGTACATTTTGTGCAACCCGATGTTGCTTGGTCAGGTGGCTTAACTGAATGCTTAAAAATTGCCCATCTCGCCCAAGCCGCCAACTTACCCGTCGCGCCACATATCCACGGTTCAGCTGTGGCCGTCGCCGCAGGCCTTCATCTTCTTGGTGCAATTCGGAATGGCAGTATGGCAGAGACCGTGTTCCCAGCCCACCCTTTAATGACAGACCTTGTTACTGACCCCTTAAGCATAGAGAGAGACAGCGGTGACATTATTTTGTCGGAAAAACCTGGCCTAGGCATTGATCTTAATTTAGATGTTGTTGAACAATATCGGATCTCAGACAAGTGAAAGCTAACGCTGAGCTCTCCATGATCTCGTATGTTCCTGCGCGAATTTAAGGTCGTCAGGGGAGAGCTGAATACTAATATAATTTCTCAATTCATCAAGCTCTGCTCGTTCTTTACCAGTCGATGCAGTAGCCGCCAAATTACTCCAAACATATGCCGCTATTAAGTCCTTCTCAGCACCAACACCCTCAAAATACATCCATGCAAGTCGACTCTGCGCCTTAACTTCACCTTGATTCGCAGCCAACAAAAACCATTTAATCGCCTCTATTGGATCTTTATCACCAGAAAGACCCTGATCATATAAATGAGCTAGGAGGTATTGTGCATAAGCATCGCCCGATTCGGCTGTTTTTCGATACCATTTTGCAGCACGCGCGAAGTCAATCGAGAGACCAACAGCACCAAAAAAATACAACTCCCCCAACGTGGAATAAGCTGCCTGATACCCATCATTGGCAGCCGCCTCAAACCACCACGCAGCATCTTGTATATTCCTCTCGGTACCTAACCCATGCCGCAACAAGTATCCCAGCATAAATTTGGACTCAGCATCATTATTCTCAGCGGCTTTAGAAAACCACTTAAATGCCTCAAAAGAGTTCTTTTCTATTCCATTGCCATCGTAATAAGCCCAGGCAATACTTTTGAACGCAGACTTTTCACCGGCTTCAGCAGCTTGCTTATGGTACTTCGCAGCAAGCGCCAGATCCTTTTCCCGACCCTCCCCTAACTCATATATGGAACCGATCGCAGCACTCGCTCCAGCATGACCTTGTTTAGCTGCGGCCTCAAAAAAATCAGCTGATTTATTTAGGTCCTTCTGAACACCAGCTGCATTTTGATACATCCACCCTAAGGCGTATTCTGGGTGGATGCGATTATGGCGCACTGCCTTCTCATACCAAATCAACGCCTCAGGAAAGTTTGGCTCTCCCAAAATGCCAGAAAAGTAGATATAGCCAACCATCTCTTGAGCATCAACGTTCCCCGATTTAGCAGCAACAAGGTAGGCGTTCAAAGATTTTGATAGATCTTTCTCTACATCTTGACCTTCAAAATAAAGTGAGCCCGCAATTAATGCTGACTCGACGCTCCCTAGTTTCTGTCTCTTATACACATCTCCGAGCCCACGAGACAGGCAGAAATCTCGT
>CAJXOL010000096.1 GCA_913057675.1 uncultured Pseudomonadota bacterium
TCAACGGCACAATTGTCGGTGGTTGCATTGGCGCAGCATTGTATGGCATCGAAGTGTTAATTGGTCTTTAAGAGGTCTCTGACTATCGCTGAATTTGGCTAGCTTGTTTTAAACGCCGCTTTGAAAGCTAACGACGAAACAACAAAACGCTAAGCTAGTGCAGCCTGGCTTTACTAGCTTAGAGTACCTATTTGCTTTGGCGCTGTAGTTGTAGGTTTATACAAAATCATTTGATACCTATACAGAGATTTAACGTACCACCCATCATGTTAATAAACTCATCAGCTCCATGATGAAAACGAATACGATGATGAACACGATGATAGCACAACCTCGCGTTGCTCGGCGGTGCCTCTCGACAGGCCCAGTGACAGCGGCGTATGAACTCAAGGTTGAGGCGGGGGAGGTGCGACGAGATGACGCGCAAGTCGCTCTTGCGGCAAAATTCGATGCCCTGCACGAGTCTCTTACCTCGCTGCCACCAGTACCCACAAGCACTGACGATCAGACAGCGAGTCGCTTTACAAGTAGCGGGCCTCTGTCACTGGCGCGATCCTTAACATCCGCCCAGTCTTTTCTTCGAAAGAAGTTCAATTTGTGGTCTTTTGGTCCACCACCGCGAGGCATATATATTCATGGGCCGGTCGGGGTCGGCAAGAGCTTTCTAATGGATCTCTTTTACTCGTTGGTTAATGTTCCTGATGATGATTCTGGCTGTAATAATGACAGTTACAAGCAAGCAAAAATTACCAAACGCCGCGTCCACTTTCATGAATTTATGCTAGATGTCCATCATAGAATCTTTGTCTACAAAGAGAAGCATCCACGAGGTGATGCGATTCCCATCATCGCACAACAATTGGCACAAGAAGCCCAACTCCTCTGTTTCGATGAATTTCAAGTAACAGACGTCGCCGATGCCATGATTTTGAAGCGACTGTTTTCACTATTAATATCGGATTGGAATGTGGTGGTGGTGGCCACCTCGAATCGCACCCCCGATGCTTTGTATGAGGGAGGCATTAACCGCTCTCTTTTTTTGCCATTCATAGACATGTTGAAAGACACGTTCGACATTATTTCTATGGAGGATTCCCAGAAGGATTATCGACTCGAAAGTCGAGCGGATGGTCAATCCTATTTTTGGTCAAATAAGGATATGCAAGGCGATAATAATATTAACAACAACATACAGGCGCAATTGGAAGAAATTTTTGGTGGCACTGCAACCGGAACTGAAGCCGAGTTCATTCCCGTCCACTTTGGCCGCTCCGTCCAGGTTGCCCGGTTGAATGACCGGTGCGCCTGGTTTGACTTTTCTGAGTTGTGCTACCAACCGCTCGGAGCGGCCGATTATATTTCCCTATGCCGCCGATTTCCGGTCATCATCATGGAACGTGTACCCCAACTGGACGCCAATCATCTCAACGAAGCGCGACGATTTGTGACCCTTATTGACGCGTGTTATGAGTCTCGCACCCGCTTGGTGCTGGCGGCACAAGTTCCGCTCGACGAATTGTTTGTCGATTTTGAAGCGCAAGTCGAAAGTAGCGACGGAGATGAAGAATTGATTGTTAATGATAAGGGAGGAAACTCGAGTTCCTTTGCGACCACCATGATTCGTACTAAAGAGGGGAAATATTATGAGTGGTCGGCGACGGGGCGTGTTGGCGTGTCACTGGCACAATTTTCGTCTGCCAATGATCTCGCCTTTTCCTTTCAAAGAGCCGCGTCTCGGTTGGTAGAAATGGGTGGAAAGGAATGGGGACGGCAATGATGATTTATGGCAACGTTTCTCTCTACATAAGGATAGAGTTGCACTTAGCAATTGGACTCAAAGCTCGTAGCTGACGTTGAACTAATTCAATCCCAGGTTTATTAGAATTTGCGCGTCCGTATGAAAGAAAGAGTCAAGACTGATAGCTTGAACTTTAACCCTCTATCAGGACTAAGATAAGACTACCTATTGCCCTACTGAGCTAATGCGAATTGTTTGCCGTAGTTATTATTTTGCGCGAGCGTAATGTCTGATTCGAATCTCACTTCTGGGAAATTAATTCCAATTCTATTCTCTCAAGCTTTTCCGATGATGCTTGGCATAGCTGCTGTGTTCTCCATTGCCCTAGTAGATACTTACTTTGTCGGTAAGCTTGGCACAACTGAGCTTGCGGCGCTCACTTTTACTTTTCCAGTCACTATGACTATTGCTAGCCTTTCAAGTGGACTTGGTGCAGGAACGGCTTCTTTGGTCAGCCGAACATACGGCTCAGGCGATAAGCAATCAGCGAGGCGTTATTCCGTCGATAGCTTATTATTGTCATGCACGATAGTGGCGCTTTTAAGCACAATCGGATATTTCACTATAGATCCACTGTTTAGCCTGCTTGGCGCACAAGGAAAAACACTAGACCTTATTCGACGCTATATGCAGATTTGGTATATCTCGATGCCCTTTTTAGTTATCCCTATGGTCGCCAATGCTATTTTGCGTTCAGTCGGCAACGCGCGTTGGCCCGGTTTCATTATGGTCTGTTCTGCGGTTGTAAATATTGTTCTTACGCCGGTATTTATTTTTGGCTATGGTCCTATTCCAGCTATGAGTATAGAAGGAGCAGCACTCGGTACCTTTATTGCTCGAGTATTCACCTTTGTCTTAGCGCTATATTTGGTAGGCTTTCAGACTAAAATGCTGACTAAAACCGTTCCTGCGTTTTCAGACTTTATCCAATCGGTGAAAAGCATTCTTAAAATTGCGGTACCTGCTGCCACAGGAAGTATTGTTAATCCAATGTCGATTGGTGTGGTAACCGGAATAATGGCAGCCTATTCTCAAGAAGTTGTTGCGGCATTTGGTGTTGCCACCAGAATTGAGTCTTTTGCAAGTATTCCGATGTTGTCACTTTCCGCGGCTATTGGTCCAATTGTTGGGCAAAATTGGGGGGCGAATAAAAAGCAGCGAGTAATTTCGGCAGTGGCGTATTGCTATGTTTTTTCTGTGCTCTGGGCATTAATAGTCGCTACTATCACCGCGTTTTTTGCAGATACATTTACCCAAGCACTTGCTTCAGATAACGAGGTGGCAAATATCGCCAATGGGTATTTGTATGCGGTAATAATCAGTTTGTGCGGTTATGGCGCGGTAATCGTCTCTTCAGCAACATTTAACGCGTTAGGTAAGCCACTAACTGGACTGATGCATTATTTCGTTAGAGGCGGACTTTTATATATACCTCTAAGCTTTCTCGCGTCATTGTTTTTCGACTATAAATGGGTGTTTTATGCCATTTGTGCATCTAATATTCTCGCCGGAATTGCCATTGTCTCTTATACTTTTTATTGGCTTAACAAGGCCAAGCGAGAAGATTGCGATCTAAAAGAGGGCCGGCACTGTGATGAGGCTGACTACACTTAGGTAATTATCACATCACCAAGGTGCCAACTTAGATTAGTTCATACTCGATGGTAAGATTTCTTCGTCCTCTACACTAAGTGAAGAATAGTACCACCTACTTTACAAAAAATGGAACGTTAGCATGAGCCGCATTTCCATTTCCATCATACACATAGGCATAGAGGCGATAAGCTCCGGGTGTGTTGGGGGCCTTAAACTTAATTTTCTGAACTGAGGCACCTTCTATCAAGCCCTCCACCAGTTCAGGGATCTCTTCTTTATCACCTCCTACTTCGGTGGCGGTAGACTCTTTTCGTATTTCCCACTTAAAGCTTAATTTATCATTATCTGGGTCTACGGCGTTCAATGTTGCCTCATACTCGTCACCCATAAAAAGATAAATATTGTCGAAGGCAACTTTACCGTCTAAGCCTATTGGGCTAACGCGAGGGGTTCTGTTGGCCGGCCATTGTCCAGTCCAGATGTAGTGCATAACATCAACGGCTTCAGTGCGCTCCCCAGAATCTAAAAACATACCGTACCAAGTACCTGTTCGCTCTTGCTTTTGACCCCACAAAAAAACGTAGTTACCTATAACTTGTTTTGCTTCTGGCTGAATGGCTTTTAGGTAACTTTTAGCGTAATTGCTCGCTTTCTCAGAGCTTGTTGTTTCAACCGGTGCGTCCCATTTTGTTTTATATACCTCCCAGTGTCCTACCGCGCCCCATTCTGTAATCATGTAGGGTCCTTCATATCCATAAGACTTTACATATTTAGGTAAGTTAACCACGTCTGCATAAAGCTGAAAGCTGATGAAATCTAACGCGGGAGCACGTTGTGTGATGGCATCCATAGCATCTTCATCGAAACCTGCCAAGGTGGTTGTGGTTGGATGATGGGGATCTAACTGCTTTATCATTTCGGCAACTTGATTAACCGCGTCGTAAACCTTCGGATTGGTAAAATCAAAGTTGAGCTCGTTGCCAATAAACCAAGTGAGAAGTGCAGGGTGGTCTTTGTGTTTAATTACCTGAGCTTTTACTCGCTCTAGTTGTTCAGCAACAGCGACGGGATCGTTGTAATCAAAACCATGTCGCTCACGCGCGAAGTCGATACCTAATGAGACCGTCATACCAAGCTCATGGGCTTTATCTAACAGGACTGAGGCAGGGTAGACACCACCATCAACAGACCAGGTACGAATTGAATTTGCACCATGAGCAGCCAGTGTTTTTAAATCAGCGCCGTCTACGCCAGCACCTCTAACTGTGTAAGGCTTATCTCCGCGCATAAGCACAAAACCGTCGTCTTGGGTTTTAATTACTTCTACATGAATGGGTTTAGCAAATAGGACTGGTGAGAGGAAAAGTAAGCAGGCTAACAATAAAAACGATTTTTTCTTACGATGTGTTGCCACTACGTCACTCCTTGAAAATTTAAGTTTGTTGCAAAGGCGTCGAGCAGAAAATTGCGATACCAGTTGCGATACCCTTTTAATAATATCTAAGGGTATCGCGTGGGGATCTTGTTATGGATACCTTTTAATAAGTATAGCGCATACGGACACCAAAGGTTCTTGGGCGCGTAAAGAAGCGAGTGTTATCAAACTGAGTAATGATAGTGGCCGCAGTGCGCACCTCATCAAACAGGTTATTAGCAAATGCTTCAAAACGCAGTGCACCATCGCCATGGGTATATCCAAGCCCGGCGTCGACTGTCCAATAAGCATCTACGCTATCGTCAAGTCGGCGACGAGGGTTATCAGGGTTTTGATAATCTATACTGTTAAAAATGGTTAAGAACTGCTCATCACGCCAGCCAGCGGATATCACGTAATCAATGGTGCCCGAGCTAATATCGAATATTTGACTTAAGCTTGCGTTAAGCTGGTAGCGAGGGGTACGAGGAAGTCTATTTCCATCAATAGATTGAAAAACGGCTTCATCTGGTGCCACGTCAGCTTGGAATCGTGAGTCTTGAATATCTTGGCTGTCTTCAATCTCAGCTTCAAGCCATAGGGCTGTCCAACTAAGATTAATGTCGTAAGGCAGTTCAAATTTGCCATCGAACTGCATGCCGTAAATGGCAGAGTCTGCAGCGTTAAAACTAAATGACACAACCAAAGCTCCAGGCGTAGCGTCGAGTGGGTCAACGGGCGCACCAGAGTTAAATTCAAGCGCTTGCTCTACAGACAGCAAGTTGGTGAATACTTGGTCTCGGTAGTCGTTGTAAAACGCAGAGAAATTGAATGTAGTGGGTACATCTCCCCAATCGAATTCATTTTTAGAGCCAAACTCAAACAACGTAACGCTTTCTTCCTGATAGGTGGGAGCTAGTGTCAGTCCTGTTGTTGGATCGCTGAACGTATCGTTAAAACCACCCGATTTATGACCGGTAGCAATAAGGCCATAAACAAGCTGGTCATTATTTAAATCGTGTTCTAAGCGCAAACGCCAGTCGACAAAGCTATTATCTATGCGGCCATCTTGCACGGTAATAGAGTTATTAGGCGAAATGGGAACGGCAAACGAATGGGTACCGTCCTGATTACAAATCAAGTTGTCAGTAACGTCGCTGTCTGAGCAGGCTGGACGTACATCTGCGCCACCTGGAGTGATGCCATTTGCGAAAATATCGTCTAGCGTATCGCGTTCACCAAACTGAGCAATACCATCAAAGTAAAAGCTTAAGAACTCGTCGTCAGAAACTGAACCATCACCATCTTGGTCGGGATCATAAATAGAACGTCCAAACCCTGCAAATGCGAATCCTTCAGTACCAACTCTGGCACCCATACAGCAGCCAAACGGATTGCCCGTGTTGACGTCAAAACCGCCTAGCGCAAATGCATAACGTGCATTCACGCCCTGACGGGTTTTGGTGTCTTCGGTGTATCGCAAGCCTATTGTGAAACGAGTATCTGCACTGAACTCGTACGTGGCATCGGCATAAACAGAGAAAGAGTCGGTACTGTCTCTTATACACATCTGACGCTG
>CAJXOL010000097.1 GCA_913057675.1 uncultured Pseudomonadota bacterium
CGAGATTTCTGCCTGTCTCGTGGGCTCGGAGATGTGTATAAGAGACAGTCATATTTCTGCACCACCTCGCTAAAAGCTACGGCGGGGAACTGCGCGGCGAGACCAAGTTTTTCGGCGAATTTGGCAGCATCAATATTGCCAACCATGAAGTAAAACTCTTATTCCCGACGACCTTTATGAATGGCAGCGGCAAGTCGGTTGCAGCGGTTTGCCACTTCTACAAAATCGACCCTGAGAATATTTTAGTCGCCTACGATGAGATCGATTTCGATGTCGGTGTCACTCGCTTAAAATACGAGGGTGGTCACGGCGGCCATAATGGTATGCGAGACATTATTAACGCTTTAGGCGGCGCACGTAACTTTTACCGCTTACGCATCGGCGTCGGCCACCCCGGACACAAGTCTATGGTCGCAAACTATGTGCTAGGCGATCCTTCGCGCTCGGAAGCCGAGCTGATCATGAGAGACATCGAAGACTCCATTCGCGTCATGCCCAAGGCGGTGAGCGGCGAGTGGGAAGAAGCAATGAGGCTTCTGCACAGTGACTAGCCTCTAACGACCAACAACGACAGAACTAACGTAAAGCGAGATCTAAAAAATGCCAGTACAATGCGGAATCGTCGGCCTACCCAATGTCGGCAAATCAACGCTGTTTAACGCGCTCACTAAGGCAGGCATCGCCGCTGAAAACTTCCCTTTCTGCACCATCGAGCCAAACTCGGGCATCGTGTCGATCCCCGATGCGCGACTCACCCAGCTCGCCGACATCGTTAAGCCGCAGAAGGTTATACCAACGACGGTCGAGTTTACTGACATCGCCGGCCTCGTCGCGGGCGCCTCGAAAGGCGAAGGTCTTGGCAACCAGTTTCTCGCGAACATCCGCGAAACCGACGCGATCGCGCACGTCGTGCGCTGCTTCGAAGACAGCAACGTAACCCACGTAGCTGACACCATCGATCCTGCGGCTGATATCGAGACGATTAACACCGAGCTGGCGCTTGCCGACCTCGAGTCGGTCGAAAAAGGCATCGAGCGTTTTGCGCGCCTGATAAAGAGCGGCGACAAAGACGCGGCAAAAAATACCGAAGTACTGCAGCGCGTTAAAGCACACTTAGACTTAGCCTTGCCAGTAAGAAGCCTTAACCTGAGCGAGGACGACATAAAGGCGATTTACAGCCTGCACTTACTCACTATCAAACCGGTCATGTACATAGCCAATGTCGACGAGGAAGGATTTGAGAACAATCCCCATTTGGACGCAGTCCGCGCCATTGCCGAATCAGAAGGCGCTCAAGTAGTGCCAGTCTGTAACAAACTCGAAGCCGAAATAGCCGAACTCGAAGACGATGAACGCGACGAGTTCTTGCAAGAGATGGGCATGGAAGAGCCAGGCCTCGATCGCGTAATCCGCGCAGGCTATGCCCTTCTGGGCCTGCAGACGTACTTCACAGCAGGCGTTAAGGAAGTGCGCGCATGGACCGTCAAGCAAGGCGCCACGGCGCCACAGGCGGCAGCTGTGATCCATACAGATTTTGAAAAAGGGTTTATTCGCGCCGAAATCGTTGGCTTTAATGACTATGTCGACAACAAGGGCGAGAACGGCGCCAAAGACGCCGGCAAATGGCGTTTAGAAGGAAAAGAATACATTGTGCAGGACGGCGATGTTATTCACTTTAGATTCAACGTCTAATCTTGACAAAAGGACGCAAAATCGCCAGAATTCGCGTCCTTCGAGAATTGTTGTTTCCTTTTTTAAGGCACCGGCAACTCTCGGCGCAACAGCCCAGAGCGACCCTCGCACCCTAGGCCTCGCGCATCCCTTTGTGGCTACGTAGCTCAGCTGGTTAGAGCACAGCATTCATAATGCTGGGGTCGGTGGTTCAAGTCCACCCGTAGCTACCATTTACTCGTTCTAATCAGTTCATCCTCATCTCTGAAACACAAAAATACCCTGTTTTTATCGACGCCTCCTTGTTCAAAGGCGTTTGAATCTGTAGCATCCAATAGGAATATCTATGTGGGAACAGATGAGGGAACAAAATGCCCAAAGAATCCAAAGCCCTATCATACGTGCAAGTACGCAAGCTAACGTTCAAGCACGATAGCAGCGGCATTCCAAAACCTGACCGACACCCTGTCGGTGGAGTCGCAGGCCTTCATCTGTACTGCAAACCATCAGGTTCTAGGTCGTGGGTACTAAGGGTAAAGATCGGCGATAAGCGGAAGGATATCGGCCTTGGGTCTTACCCTAGCGTCAGTTTAAAAACCGCAAGGGAACTGGCGCGGGAACATAGGCTCACTATTAAAAGCGGAAATGACCCAATAGCAGAACAACGAGCGAAGAAGGAAGCTCTTTTGGCAGAACAGTCCCAACAAATAACCTTTGAAGAATTCGCCAGAAAATTCATCGCCAAAGAAAGTAAGACTTACAAGACACCCCAACAAGTGCGGCATTTATCCCAAAGGCTTCGAGATTTCGCCTTCCCCTACATTGGCCACTTATACATCAAAGACATTAAGCGTAAGCATTTAATATCAATGCTAGAGCCTATCTGGGAAACCAAGAACCACACAGCTAAACGTGTACAGAATTACGTCTACAGAATCTTGCAGCAAGCCATCTCTGAAGAGCTTCGCACTGACGCCAACCCTGCTACGTGGAAAGACAACCTCGCCCTCTCCTTCCCCAAGGCATCTAAAATCGCCCCTGTTAGGCATCATCGGGCTATTGATTGGCGCATGCTCCCAGAGTTCATGAAGACACTTCGTGATTACGACGACCCTGTTGATTCACACCCAGAGGCAAAATGCTTTGAGTTTATGATACTGACCGCTGCGCGAGCAGGTGAGGCGCAGGAGCGTCAGTATCCTGCTTGATGAGTTTGACAAACGGAGGCCAAACATCGTCTGCAATGAACCTCTCGCTACTTGAAAAGACTCCGAAGCCGCTTACGTTTTATAGATGTTAACAATAGTCACTCCCACAACAATCAGGAACAACCCTGCTACAGATTGCCAGTTTAGGGCTTGCTTATAAAATATGCTGCTTAATATCGCTACTGAAAATACGCCAAGACCCGCCCATGTAGCATATATTACAGAAAGAGGTAATTTCCCAGTCACCAATGAGAGCAGGTAGAAAGATAATCCATAAGCAAGTAGCAATAATGCGCTTGGAAAGGGTTTTGAAAAATTATGAGTTAGCGGAAGAAGCATCGTACCTGCAACCTCAAACCCAACCGCCGAAAAAAGGGTTATGTAAAGAAACATACTATGAACTCTCTTTAACGAATGATTTAGTCGGTAGCAGGATCAAACAGGGCTACTAACCCACGTGCAAGCCACTCACTCATAGTGACTAGTTTCTGATAAATATATTCAACAAGATCATTTACGGCCATCTCTTATCCAAATATCACCATTCAAAAACGCAACCAATAGCAGTCTTTTCATTCTTCTTCTCCTTTTAAAATCAGCTCAAGCAAGTCTGTGCGGCAATTATAATAATAAGCTTGGGCGTCAGCACCCCCCCCGCCACCTTAATCATGCCCGTCTTGGTGTTTTTACACATCTTGGAGCGGCCGCTTTAACAGCAGAAACGAGCGTGTACAGCCATTAAACTAAAATGGTTTTGGGCGGTGATTCAGCTTTTACTGAGCTAAAGTGGCATTCGAACAGTGGGCTTCAGCTGAGGGTTGGTGCTTCGTGAATTTTTGTCAGATTCAATCGGAGTAAAAACCTTCAGAGTGTTAATTTTTGCACCGGGTAAAACAGGTTCAATGCTACGCTGAATTTCTTCTAGTGTTCCGCATATTTTGTCGCGATCTTGATTCCTATCAATCTGCATTTGCATGCAGGTTACCTGTTCTGGGCTTGCGACCGTTAGGTTGTAGGCTGTGATTTCAGCCTCACTCATTCGATTGAAATTGGGCTTGACCAATGATGAGCAAGAACCGAGAAGTACTCCAGTCGCTGAAATTAAAGCTGTTGTGATTAGTCTCTTCATTGGGTAGCCCTTCTAGTTGTGGCTCTTGCAAGTCTTGGTAGCAACTATAACAACAACGACAGGCAAGTCACGCCCCCCGGGGGTGTTAAGAAGCCACGGTCGGTGTCAGATACCTTGTGAATTCGGAATCTATAGCCAATGCTTATGAGTGGACTAACGCTGTTAGTATGTGCGTGAGGCGACTAAAAAGAGACGTGCGGATAGTGGCGACGCTAAGAGGTACACCAAGCCAACATGATTTAGTTTTCAAAAGACCTAGCTTGCCTAGAAACTATTTAATGGTGGGTACTATGGTGGGTATAAGATATTTATTCTTATTAGTTATTGTTTTAATTGACTAAATAGTACCGCCCACTGACCCCTCTAATTGAGTTCTAAGAAATTTACCAAGTCAAACTCGAGATTTACATAATCACGCAATTCAAACACAACTTCGAGCACTTGATTACCCACTTGTATAATATCCGTATAGAGGTTTGTGCTTAGTTCAAAAATGCCACTGCAATCTGGCAACTCATTGTTCTCATTACGCACATCATCCGCATTGAATAGCCGACTATTTGTAATCTGAATAACCCCCAACTCATATGAAATAATTTTCATTGCGATGTCGAATTGTTCAATGCCATCGGTCGCAGTAGGTATCCCATTTTCTACCGTGCGAACACAGGTATAGATCGAATTGTCAGCGGAGCTAAAGTTGCCGATGTTGTTGTAACTTAACCCCAGCATTGCGGGAGGCGTAACACCATTGTAATCTGCTGGCCAATCGGATTTTGTGTGCACGAACAGCCAGTCCACTACTTGCTGCGCAAATGAATTTGAAAGTAAGGGGATGTGCCCGCCCGCTTCAATGGTCCACAATTCAGCAGAGCCTCCAGATTTGCAGCCATCGTCGTAAATCTCACTGGTGGTCTCATTGCCCGTCAAGTTGGCCACCAAATCTAGTGTTTGACCCTCTTCAGCGACTAAGCTGCAGCCGTTATAGCCGGCCCAGGTCGTTACAGTCTCTAACGCTCCAGGATAAGCACTACCAAAAGTGAATCCGCCGGAAAAGCGAATGCTTAGATCCCGCGTTCCGTGAATCTGCAAGGTGTGCACTTTCCCGGCTGGAGCAGGGCGTACTTCATCGTGACTCGCACCAGCAAGGCTTACTACTGCCGCAATGATGGAAGGGTGGTTGTAGGCCACTTGATAGGACATGAATCCGCCATTGGAGTGACCGACTAAATAGACACGGTTTGAATCGACGTTGTATTCCAGTTTTATCGCATCAATCAGCTCCTTGATATACCCTACATCATCCACATTGCTACCAAAAAAATCGCAACAAGCCGGAGTCGCATTCCAGAATGTTTTACCTTCAGGGTTTACGCTTCCTGTTGGGGCAATAAATAGAAACCCATTGTCATTCGCTATATCGCTAAAGCCCAAGTAGGAATCCTGTTTCGAACCATTGCTTCGAAATCCATGGAGTAAAACAATCAACGGAGTAGGGTTTTTTCCACTGTAATTCTGAGGGACGGTTAACTGGACAGGACCACGACCTTGATCAATAGTCTGCCCAAAAGCAGAAGAGAAAAAAAACGGGGCAAGCGCGAAGATGGATAGTTTCATGCATGAAATCACCATGCTGAGATAGTAACCTAGCATTGGGGAAAGACCACGTTTAACCAGAATTGGCCGCAAGCCTGCCGGGTTTACATGAGTGGTATTTGGTATGAACATTGAATTATCGATTTTTCGCCTGCGTGCTTTTATGCCTTGGGAAATGTAGCTTTTGCATTTGCAATCCTGATAGTCAAACTCAACGCGCTTGAAAGCTAATAGCCGAGGTAGTCAGTGGGACAGATGCGAGGAGAGTAAGCCGTTTCATTGGGTAGCCCTTTCTAGTTGTGGCTCGAGCAAGTCTTGGGGTAACTATAACAATAATGGTAGGCAAGTCACGCCCCCCGGGGGGTTCTAAGAAGCCCCTCCCCCTGTCTTCGAAACTTAATCAGTTATGTTGGAATATCGTTCAATGACGAGGCAAATGATCCACTTGGCTCGCAAAAAAAGGCATAGAGGAGTTTAGTTAACCGCATCCCAATAGAACATATGGGAATTTAATTTAAGTGGGAAAAGATGTGGGAATTTTATACAATATTATTTAAATCATTGTTTTAATTGATAGTTAAAGTCCACCCGTAGCCCTTTCTTAACGGCACAGCCTCGATAAGATTTCCCTATCTGGCATAGCACCCTCGAATCCAAACAATTGCCATTACCTGTGCATGGGTGGCCTTTCTCATACCATCAGGAGTCTGTTTCAGGTTCTACAAGTTCCTGTCTCTTATACACATCTGACGCTGC
>CAJXOL010000098.1 GCA_913057675.1 uncultured Pseudomonadota bacterium
CTGCCTGTCTCGTGGGCTCGGAGATGTGTATAAGAGACAGTAACTAAACCGTGCAAAGTCGTCATCTGATTAAAAAATTCAGGTTCGACAACCTGGAGGCCGGGCTGAAATAATTCAGCCCTAATAACAAGTGCCATGACACCGCCCACAAGGAACATCACAAAACTAAACCACAAGTACATGGAACCAATATCTTTGTGGTTCGTTGTTGTGACGTATCTCATGATGCCCGTGGGCACGTGATGGTCGTGACTATGATCGTGTACCGCTTCCATTTTGATTCTCCTTAGACGAATCCCAATTCAATTAATTTTAAAAAATACTATTCTTATCGGACTGCCGCAATGTCGGTCGGTTGCAAAAAGTCCCCAGTTTCGTTGATCCCATTCCTTTGGTATGCGATAACGGCCGCAATATCCATATCTGAGAGTATGGAGCCCCAAGCCGCCATCATTGGATTCTTTGCACTACCATTTAAAATAATATCCAAGTGCCCCTCAAGCGGACCAGTAGAGATCTGACCGCCCTTAATCGCTGGGAAAGTGGGTGGCATACCTACACCATCCGCCTGATGGCACGCAACGCAGTTCGCGTTGTATACCTGTTCACCCGCAGTAATCAAATCAGCAACCGAATAGCTCTTGTCAGGATCAAAAGATGGAGCCCCAGCCACGGTCAGTTTAGCTTGGATCCAGGACTGATAATCTTCCTCGCTCACAACTTCCACCACAATCGGCATAAAGCCATGCTCCTTCCCACATAGCTCACTGCACTGACCTCTGTAGGTGCCTACCGTCTCTGCCTTGAACGCAATATCGCGAATAAAACCAGGAATTGCATCTTGCTTGACAGCAAGTGCAGGAACGGCCCATGAGTGAATGACGTCGTTCGCAGTAGTTAATATGCGTATCTTCTTACCGACAGGAACCACGACTGGATTATCAACCTCTAGCAAATAAGTACTACCCTTCACCGTTACTCCATCAATTTGGCTTCGCGGAGTTGCGAGTGTGCTGTAGAACTTGACGCCTTCATCCAAATACTCATAACCCCAACGCCACTGATATCCCGTAGCCTTGATGGTAATGTCGGAGCCTGAAGAATCTCGGGTTGCCAACAGCAATCGGGTTGCTGGGAAAGCCATGGCTATCAAAATAATGACGGGTATCACCGTCCAAATTATTTCAATTGTTGTATTTTCATGGAAATTAGATGCCTTGTGCCCGACCGATTTTCGATGTTTTAAAATGGACCAAAACATAGCTCCAAAAACCACAATAGAAATACCAACGATGATCCACATCACCAAAGTATGGACGGCTTGAATTTCTGCGCCCAGTAAAGTGTTAGCAGGCGTAAAGTTCAGGTTCCACTCAGCAAACGCTAAACCTGGCGCCATCGCCGAAAACATGCTTAGTAACCGCACACCAAATGAGACTTTCATTCTCCCCCCAAACATACTTTTAACATCCATAAAAACGGCTATTTTAACTCAAAAAAAAAAAAGCCCTTATCTTGAGATCAACTTTTGAATTTGAGTCACTAAATCACGCTTTCCCACTCCGGACAAAAGCCGCCCAACTTCTACGCGCTGCCCGTGGGATCTCATCCAAATTTTTGAATGCCTCACTGAAGTCTGCTCCAAAAAGACCTGTAACCAGTAACGATTAAAAGTCATTTTTTGATATCTTCCAGAAAAGCTAGATTCGAATACGACTTTGTCTTCGTCAACCCGTATCAACTCATAGTCGTCGCTTTGTTTTGTCAACCACCAATAAGCAACACCAAGCGAAACACACTCCAAACCCGCAAACGGCAGCACCAACCAGAGACCCTGTGTGGCAAAAGCAACTGCAATTGCAATCGTAACAAAACCGAGTAAACAAAATACAGTGGCAACCGTATGACGAGCGCCATCAGGCCTTTGTATCAAGATTTTCGGAGTGTTCAGCATTGTCAATCTACTCGAATCTGTCACTACAGTAACGCCTTCATAAAGAACTAAAATTTACTTCTTAAAAAGACTCTAGCACAACACTTTTCGAGGTCGTATAAAAAAGATCGAAAGCAGTACTAAATTACATAAGCGCTCAAATTATTTAAGACTGTGACATTTTGATATTAATTACTTTCTGCCCTTTCGGTGAGATTCTTGTCGGTGCTCGCCAAGCGTGACCGAACACTAACTCACAGGTCGCATTTAGCCGGCCGCTCTCGGCTGCGCTCGATCGTTCGGCAAGTGACCGAAAAGCACCCAAACCTAGCAAACCGGGATTGGCGGGGGCTTCCAGCGCAATTGACCCGTGCGCGCGGATATCTTTCATCATAGACGACGCGTCAGCATACGTGAGCGTCAACACCTCCATATCCACCACCGGATCAGAGAAGGAGGCCGCCATCATTTGATCACCTAAATCATGCATATCTAAATGCTCGCATAGACGAAAACCGCGTTGGGTCTCAGCTCGCCTCAACTCTTTTAACGTGTCAGGCCCCAACGAGGAGAAAATGAATAAGCCTCCCGGCTTCAAAATACGATGGACCTCCGTCAATGCATGGGTTAACTCTTTGCACTCTGAGAAAAAAGGTAGATCCAGGTTCGAATAAACCATATCGACCGAAGCGGAAGCAAAAGGTAACGCATTAAGATCACCACAAACATTTACTTGCTTAGCCATCCAGGGAAGGTTGAAACGAGATTTAGAACGCCTTATTGCTAAGCGTGCATGCGCAAAATCAAAACCTATGATCTCCGGTTTTGACGGAAACCTCTTTTTGAGGCCATGAGAACCAAAGCCAGAAGCCAAAATCACCTTGGGATCTAGGCGCAAATTTTCTAGCCGAGCATCAAGACGTTTGGCGACCTCATCATAGAGAAATGTCTGATAATCAGAACGGCTAAAGCAGTGATTTATCGCAGTCCTGGCTCGCCCTTTCATTTAACGGGAGACGTTATCGGTTGGCACCAGCCCAAGCCGCTCAAATAATTCATCATCACCGAAGGCCGTCGCATTTGGCGTAGTCAACAACTTCTCTCCATAAAACACCGAATTAGCACCCGCAAAAAAACAAAGGGCCTGCATCTCATCAGACATATCATTCCTCCCGGCGGAGAGTCGGACCATAGCCTCCGGCATTGCAATTCTAGCCGCAGCAATCGTTCTAACAAATTCGATCGGATCAATACCCTGCATTTCAGCCATTGGGGTGCCGGGAACTTTTACCAAATTATTAATTGGAACGCTTTGAGGATATGGGTCCATATTGGCAAGCTGGGCGATCATATCAGCGCGATCATCACGCGACTCACCCATCCCAATGATACCGCCACAACAAACCGATACCCCTGCATCTTTAACTCGCCGAAGCGTTTCATGCCGATCATCTTGAGTGCGAGTAGAAATAATCTCGCCATAGTGGTCTGAAGACGTATCGATATTGTGATTATAATAATCTAACCCTGCGCTCTTAAGCACCTCGGCTTGACCATCTTTGAGCATCCCCAGCGTGGCACAGGTTTCCAAACCAAGGGATTTCACTGCTGCAACCATCTCCGCGACCTTGGAAACGTCTTTATCCTTAGGGCCCCTCCACGCGGCTCCCATACAAAAACGACTTGCCCCTTTGGCTTTTGCTTCGCTGGCGGCTCTAACCACCTCGTCTAATGCCATCAAATCATCGTCGACAACGCCGGTTTTGAATCTGATTGACTGAGGACAATACCCACAATCTTCCGGACAACCACCCGTCTTAATCGAAACCAAAGTGGACAGTTGTATCGCATTAGGCTTGAAATGTTGCCGGTGAACTTTCTGAGCATCAAACAATAAATCCATTAATGGCTGCTCAAAAAGGTTTTTAACTTTCCCCACAGTCCAACCATGATGAACCTCAGAAGACGAGGGACTGCTACTTGCTATTTCTAATGGCTGCGCGCTCAAATCATCTCCCATTCATTCCGTTATAGAGTGGCTTCATCACCACTACTGCTCTGTTATCCAAAAATGTGTCATATTGCCTGCAAGTAAGACGACTTTGTTTTACCTAACAAATAAATTTTTCATCTACATCATTTTTATCAGGCATAAGTATAGTCATGTTTAGCGTCATCTTATATCAACCTGAAATTCCTCCGAATACTGGCAACATTATTCGATTGTGTGCAAACACCGGTTGCAAGTTAGATCTCATTGAGCCTTTAGGCTTCCATTGGGATGATAAAGCACTCGTACGCGCTGGCCTCGACTACCATGAGTTTGTACGAGTCCAAAAATATCCAAGCTGGGAAATGTGGCGAAATAGTCACCAAAATTGTCGAGTAATTGCCTTCACAACAAAGGGCTCAAGCAGATATGACCTCTTCGACTTCCAAGCTGGGGATTGCCTCTTATTTGGGTCGGAAACACGCGGACTTCCCGATTCCGTTCTCGGTGAATTCCCTTCCGACCTCCGGTTGCGAATCCCTATGGTCTCAACTAGCAGAAGTTTAAACCTATCGAACACAGTTTCTATTGGCGTATTTGAAGCATGGCGACAAATAGACTTCAGCGGTAACAAATAAGCGCTTCGGTTTATGGCTAAACCTCTGCCTTTGGTGCGCGCGAAAACAATTCCTTCGCCGCATCCCGCGGAGATATCTCACCAGATAAAACTCGTGTTACAGCCACTGTAATTGGCATTTCAACTTTGAGCCGTCGAGCTAACAACATAACTTCGTTTGCCGCATGAACGCCTTCTGCCACTTGGCCCAATGCCCCCTCAGCATCCCGAAGAGACTTACCTAAACCCAACGCATAGCCGAGCCGTCTGTTACGAGACAAATCACTGAAACAGGTCAGTGCCAAGTCGCCCATCCCAGATAGACCCATAAATGTTTCAGGCTTAGCACCCAAAGCAGTACCAAGCCTACAAGCCTCACTCAAGCCCCGCGTTACAAGCCCGGCTAAAGCACTCGCGCCAATCTCCAGCGCATCCCCCATTCCTGCAGCTATTGCAATTACATTTTTAACGGCACCACCCACGGACACCCCGATCACATCATAATTAAAGTAAGTTCGAATACCGCCCAGCAGCAATACCTCAGAAAATATATCTGACGTAGATAAGTCCGCCGATGCAAGACTCACAACTGTAGATTTTTGCTCACCCACATCCCTCGCAAAACTGGGCCCGGAAAGAATCGCATAACGAGCGCTGGGCGCCACGTCTTCGACAACTTGAAAGGGTAACAGGCCAGTCTCTACCTCAAAGCCTTTACAGGTAATTAGGTAAGGAATTCTATCGCCACAGATTGAATGGCACCGCATAACAGACTGACGCAACCCCTTGGTCGGAACCGCCACAACAATCCCTGACGCTCCATTGAGGGCCGATTCTAAGGCATCAGTAACTTGAACGCGTTCGGATAATGAGACTCCAGGAAGGTATCGTTGATTTTCTTTATGCTGGTTTATGCTGCCAACTAACTCCGCGTTAGCGCCATAAAGACTCACTAAAGAAGATCTGCCGATGGAGACTGCTAACGCTGTCCCCCAAGCACCCGCCCCAATAACTGCAATCTTCATGTCATCTCCCAGCCACTCAAACGCCTAGCCCCTCAGATACACAGGCGATTAATCGAGAAAAAATCAGTGCTTAGTCGCCTCGCTACTTTCCGGAGCGGCTTGCTCTTGATCTTGCTTACGCGCTCGATGAACTGCTTCAAAATTCATCGGCTGCAACAAAACTGGCGGGAATCCCGCCTTTGAAACCGCCTCAGATATGGTCTCTCTCAAATATGGAAAGATGATATTTGGCGCCGCGATGCCAAGCGTCTTCTCTAGTGGATCACCAGTCAAATTGCGGATTTGAAACACACCAGCCTGACTAGCCTCCACCAAAAAAAGGGTTACCTCCTCAATTTTCGCAGTCACAGTCGCCTTCACCATAACCTCATAGAAACCCTCATCTAAAGACTGAGCTGTATTGTTCATTGTGATTTCAATTTGCGGCGCGCCCTTCTGGCTAAACACGCCAGGTGCTCCAGGCACCTCTAAGGATAGATCTTTTACGTACAACTTCTCAATCGAGAATACTGGCTTATCGCTATTTTCACTCATAATATTTATATAATCTAGTTTTTAGGTTGATGAAGAACCATTTCGCAAAAACACATCAAGATCTCCATTCTTATCAAGAGAGACAATCTCATCATGTCCGCCAACATGGTGCTCTCCGATATAGATTTGCGGAACAGTTCTTCTACCTGTTCGTTCCACCATCTCAACACGACGATCTGGCTGATCATCCAAATTTATCCTGTCTCTTATACACATCTCCGAGCCCACGAGACAGGCA
>CAJXOL010000099.1 GCA_913057675.1 uncultured Pseudomonadota bacterium
TCTACACACTGCATATCGTCGGCAGCGTCAGATGTGTATAAGAGACAGAACCGGATCCTCGCGATATCTCTGAGCAGGAGCACCAATAATTCTAAGTACACTCTGTCTCGTGTCCTCATAGCCCCCACAAAAATCTAAAACCTCTTCGGTGCGCATGTCATAAAAAAGTGCGTTGACCGTGAAATCTCGCCGAATCGCATCCTCATTAATTGAACCAAACGTATTGTCACGCAACACACGGCCCTTGGGGTCTTGTGTATTTGAAGTCTCATGCGGCGCTCGAAACGTGGACACCTCAACTAGGTCACCGCCGCAGTAAACATGCACCAATCTAAATCGACGACCAATGATTCGAGAATTCCTAAATACCCTTCTAACTTGCTCTGGTGTCGCATCAGTCACCACATCGAAATCTTTAGGCGTATAGCCCATCAACAAATCCCGAACAGCGCCACCCACAACATAGGCTTCGTGGCCACTTTGATTCAGCGTTGAAATTATCCGAGTTGCGCATGGACTAATGTGCCGAATATCAATATCGTGCTCCTCCACAGAAATACGAAGAGGGTTACTCGCTTTTGCTGGCTTCTGCCCTATAAGCTTACCAATTAAACGTTTTATCATTGATTCATTTATCTTTGTCTCGACGGGTTAACCCTAATGCTTTTACGTGGAGTATAGCGTACACCCTTTCAGACTCTGGGGACAAAGAGCCTCACACCATCATGTATCACCTGATCGAACCGAGTCTGATACAAGTCTTCTAGATTGCTAATAGTCAGCGTTTCGCTACAAGCACCCGCAAGATGAGTCCCATCGGCAAATACCATTAGCGTGTGCGTAAAAAAACGACTCACCATATTGACGTCATGTACTACCATCATTGAAGCTTTATCTTTCTCTCCTGCCAGCTCGCAAACCCAAGATAAAAATTGCATCTGCCCCGAGTAATCTAAATTTTCAAGTGGCTCGTCCCACAAAAACAATTGTGGGTCTTGCGCCATTAAACTTGCCAAACGCGCCCGTTGTCGTTCGCCGCCGGACAAACTACGGTAGTCACGACCACTCAAGCTACTAATATCAAAATTTTCCAACGCTCGTTGAATCATTATTTGATCAGCATCAGATTTGGCCCATAGCCCGACCGCATGAGAAAAACGGCCTAAACCCACATATTCCTCCACGCTTCCCCAATATTGATCCTCTTCAATTTGAGGCAGTAAGCCGATCTGCCTAGCTAAAGATTTTTTCGAAAACGTGCGCATCTCAACCCCATCGACCAAAACCCTTCCCTTCAGAGGCGCATCAATACCCGACAGAAGTCGCAACAAAGAAGATTTGCCGGTCCCGTTAGCACCCAAAATAGCCCAATTCTCACCTAAGTCTACATTCAAGGAGAGACCGCTCAAAAGCACCTTGCCGCCAATCATGACCGCCAAATCCCTAGTGTCTAACATCGCTTCGTTTATTCAATAAGTAAATTAAGATAGGCACACCGATTAATGCAGTCATAACTCCTACTGGTAATTGTAAAGGTGCCCAAACAGACCGTGCCAATGTGTCCGCAACCACTACCATAGCGCCGCCGACAAAAGCAGACATCGGGATTAGATATCTATGGGACCATACGCCAGTCATTCGAATCATGTGGGGCACCACAAGACCAACAAAACCAATTGCCCCACCCTCAACCACAACAGCGACAGCTGCTGAGGAAGCTAAAAGATAGACGGCATATTCAAGTCGTTTCACAGATACACCAATAGCTAAGGCCCGTTCAGATCCAAGCGACATAGCGTCAAGTGCTCGTCCAAAAACGATGCCGACCACGATAATTAAGAGCGCGAGCACACCAGCCCAAACGCGAGGTTGCGCGTGGGTGAGATCCCCCATCATCCAGAAAATCATGCCCTTCATCATGTTTGGCGGAGACAGGACAAGAATCAAACTGATCAACGCGTTCAAGCCCGCAGAAACCATGACCCCCGTCAAAATGAGCCTATAAGGATTCCAATTTGCTCCCCTTCGCGCAATTAAGGCAACTAACACAATCACTAACCCTGCCCCTAGAAATCCAAAAGCGACTGAAAAAGCAGGCACCGCGAACACAAGAGCCCCAAGGACGCCCAAAGAAGCGCCACTGGAGATGCCGAAAATATAAGGATCTGCAAGTGGATTACGCAATAAAGTTTGGAGTAAACAACCAGACATCGCGAGTAACGCGCCCGAAATGAAAGCAACAAAAACCCTAGGAAATCTTAACTCCGAGATTACCGTCCAATAAACTCCCTCACCTGAACGAATACCTTCAATAATCGTTGCGATCGGAATAGACACACTACCAAAACTGATGCACACGATTGATATGCAAACACTGAAGCAGGCTACCCAAATTAACTTTGACGACTGACCAATTCGTAGCATTGTAAGATTATTGCTTGCGATGCAATTGAAGCACGTCCCAACCCTTTAACTGAGCATGATCAAGCAACTTCGAGTCTGGATTAACTGCAATTGGTGTTTGAACGACGTCAAGTAATGGTAAGTCATTAATCGAGTCACTGAAAAATAAAGTCTCTTCAAAACTCGCCAAAGACAAACCCATGACTTCTAACCACTGATTCAGTCGTGTCACCTTGCCCTCACGAAAGGACGGCTCTCCGACTACGTTACCTGTGAATTCACCCTCTATCACTTCTGGCTCAGTGGCAATAAGATGTTCAATACGAAACTCATTCGCTATGGGTCGCGTGATAAATGAATTAGTGGCTGTAATAATTACAACCAGCTCATTTGAAAACTGCAGCACCAAATCACGTGCCGCCTGAGTAATCATGGGATGCACTTTCAACCTCATAAATTCATCGTGCCACTGAGTTAATTGAGCGCGCGAATACTCACTTAGCGGTCGCAATTGGAAATCCAAAAACTCGGTGATATCAAGCGTGCCGTTTTGATACTCTCGATAAAAATGTTGGTTACGAATTTCGTATTCTTCTCGATCAAGAATTCCCTTCTCGATAAGAAACTGAGCCCATTCATAATCGCTGTCGCCATCGAGCAATGTGTTATCGAGATCAAAAAGAACCAATTTCATACGCAGACCTTATTTAATGTAAATATCGAAATCCATCACGTCAGATCTCTCGACTCAAAAAATGATTTGACTAAAGGAATCGTGATCCCCCTTTTAAGCTCCAAAGAATAACGATCTAAACCATCAAGCAATGCTACAAGACTCGTCAAATCACGAGGATGCCGCGCCAAGACAAATGCAATGACCTCTGGAGAGATATCAAACCCACGCAGTTTCGCATACTCCACCATAGCCTCTGTTTTCTGGACATCATCCAATGGGAAGATTTGATACACCAAACCCCAACCGAGCCGGGTGAGCACATCTGGTCTGAGACTTAGCCCCGATAGAGGTTGCGCTCCAGTAATAAACATACGTCCACCGCAATCTCTTATTGCGTTATACATATTAAAAAATTCTATTTGCTCATGCCCATCAAGCCGGTCGACACCATCAACACAAACACAGAGCTGATCATCGAAAGTATACGACTTGTCTAAGGCCAAACCATAAGAAGTATGCTTGCCCGACTCTTCCCAAGCGGCTCCAACAGCGCGCAACAAATGTGTCTTACCCGACCCTTCCAAGCCCCATAGATACATAAACTGAACCGTTTCCAGTCCATGTAAAAAATTTCCTATCGTCGATAAAAGCTCGCGGTTTTGCCCAACCACAAAATTACCGAGCGAAGGGAGCGGTGCCCCTTTAAGTTGAAAAGCTAGTTGATGCATGGGTCATCTCATTAACCACCATTAATATAGCGGGTACTTTCTCTTTGAAGTGTCTCACTTTGGCACGCAGCGGTAATTAACAAGGTAAACCAGAGTGAGTTTAGGTAGAATTCAATATTATTATGAGAATTCTATCAGGGTCTGAGACTAGCCTTAATTGATTATTACGTTAACGAACCAAAAAACCCGCACAAATTTCTTTTGGCGGGCAGGACTTAAGTGAGCAACCCATCGTGACAAACGAAAAACTCTCATATAAAGAAGCTGGGGTCGACATAGATGCTGGCGAGCAACTCGTCAAAAATATCAAACCGCTAGCGGCAAAAACAAAAAGAGACGGCATGCTCGGGGGGATCGGCGGGTTTGGCGCCTTATTTGAAATCCCAAAAGGCTATAAAAATCCGGTTCTTGTTACAGGGACAGACGGGGTGGGAACCAAATTAAAACTCGCGTTGGACCTAAAGCGGCACGATACCATTGGAATTGATCTGGTCGCCATGAGTGTCAATGACATTCTGGTACAGGGGGCTGAACCTTTGTTTTTTCTCGATTATTTTTCTTGTGGGAAACTTGATGTCGCACGAGCAACAGAGGTTGTTTCCGGCATCGCTCAAGGATGCGAGCAAGCAGGATGCGCGCTCATTGGCGGAGAGACGGCTGAAATGCCAGGAATGTATGCGGGTGAAGAATACGATTTAGCTGGATTTGCTGTCGGCGCGGTAGAAAAAGACCAAATTATTTCAGGTGTCAGCATCTCCAATGGTGATGTGCTTCTGGGACTAGGCAGTAGCGGCGCCCATTCAAATGGATACTCTTTGATCCGTAAAATAATTTCAAAATCCGGAGCTAAGCTCGACCAAATGGTTGGGGAAAAGACGCTTGGAGATTTGCTCATTGAGCCAACACGAATTTATGTTCGTCCCATTTTAGAAGCAATCAAAACAGGAACAATTAAAGGTCTCGCCCACATAACAGGTGGAGGCATCACTGATAACGTTCCAAGAATCCTCCCTGAAAATCTCGTTGCGGTAATTGACGCCCACGCCTGGCCCAGAAGTGATCTATTTACTTGGATTCAAGAAAATGGAGATATCGACGAGGAGGAAATGCTTCGGGTGTTTAATTGCGGAATCGGCATGGTGGTAGTTTGCGCCCCCGAAAATGCTGATGCCCTCATTCAATTACTTGAATCAGCAGGTGAAACCGTTTTCATAATTGGAAGCGTTTCTAACAGACAAGGAACAGAACACCAGACACGTCTTATCAAGACCTAACTGAAAAAATGGCTCAGACATTATGAAAAAAATAGCCATCTTGATATCCGGACGCGGTACGAATATGCAAGCCATTGTTGAATCTCAGTTACCTCATGAAATCTGTGGTGTCATCAGCAACAATCCAAGTGCTGCAGGCTTATCATTCGCGAAAGCACAAAACATCGACACGTACGTAATCAATCACCGCGACCACCCTGATCGCGAATCCTTCGACAAAGCATTAGGAAACACCATAGCCGCACTCCAGCCAGACATTATTGTGCTAGCAGGATTCATGAGAATTCTAACGACCGATCTGATAACACGTTTTGCTGGAAAAATAATCAATATCCACCCTTCGTTACTGCCCGCATTTAGGGGGCTGGACACCCACCAAAGAGCAATTACAGAAGGCGTCAAACTACACGGTTGCACCGTTCACTTCGTAACTCCTAACCTTGATGAGGGTCCCATTATTGCGCAAGCTGCACTTTGCGTCAGACCAGACGACACCCCTCAATCGCTCGCCGATCGCGTTCTCACCCTTGAGCACGAAATCCTGCCTAAAACACTCGCATGGATTTTAGATGGACACTGTACAATAGTGGATAACCGCGTCACATTAGATCCGTCGATTATTAATGACAGTTGCAGTTTTCAAAGGTAATTTGCCTTGAGTTTCAAAACACGATCTAACTCCTTTGTCTTATATCTCACATTGATGAGCTTTGGGCTCATGAATATAGCGCAGGCTGCGCCGCCCAAAAATGTAAAGATTGTATTTGAAGTCACCATGGGTGAACTAAAAATTGGGCAAGGCATCGACTCACTCCAACACGACTCAATCTCCTACACGCTGACCAGTCAAATTATTCCCAAAGGACTAGCGTCGCTATTTCTTGACAAGATAGAGCGAACAAGTAAAGGACTCATTGCTAAGACTGGACTCGTTCCTAAATACTTTAGCGAACAGGGTAATAAAAAAAAGGGCAGCAGCGAGGCTAACTTTGATTGGGAGAAAGAACAAATAACGTTAGTAACGAAAGACGGTCAACAAACGTTACCGCTGATTGCTGAGAGCGGGGATCAAGCAACGCTGCCCCTGTCTCTTATACACATCTCCGAGC
>CAJXOL010000100.1 GCA_913057675.1 uncultured Pseudomonadota bacterium
TTCTGCCTGTCTCGTGGGCTCGGAGATGTGTATAAGAGACAGCAGCACGTCACGCTCTTCCTTAGAAAGATCTACAGCACGCGCTGGAGGACAAGAGGCGCAAGTTGGAAGAAAAGAAGCAGTATGCGCGCGCGTTAGAACAAAAAGAGCGTAAGTTGGAAGCAGAGAATCAGCGTGCGCGCGAGGTAGCAGAAGAGAAGCGGCGGCAGGAAGACCAAAAGAAACGTGAGATACTCAAGTCATTGCAAGACACGCAGCAAAAACTTGAAGATTTAGAACGATCGGCAAAGTTACAAAAGCAGCAGAAGGATAAAAAAATGCAGCAGCAACAAGTTAGGGTGGACGCCGCGCAAGTAGAAATGCAAGATAAACTAAGCAAATATATCAATTTAATCAGGATTGCGGTTCAAAAAGAATGGGCGTCTATTGGCGTGGATAAAGGCTTGCGGGTGCTTTATAAATTGGATTTGAATGAGTCGGGTGTGGTTATTGACATAGAACTAGACAAGTCCAGCGGTAATTCGGCTTATGATGAATCAGTTAGAAAAGCTATTCTAATTGCTTCACCTTTACCGTTGACAGGGATTAAGCCGTCGTTTTTTAACGAGACATTCGGGCGTGGAGTAAGGATTGATTTTCAATTTTAGGGGGGGCGGATGTTTTCTATTTTTCGCATGATTAAGGGCTTTGCTGGCATTATTGTTTTCGTTATTTTTTCTTCGCATGGGTTTGTATCAGCTCAGGTGGAAATCGAAATCATTGCGGATGAGGGTGCGAAAATACCGATAACGGTTATTCCTTTTCAGGGTGAAGGGGATCAAGCAAAACTTTTTTCAGAGATCATCTCGTCGGATTTAGCTAAGACAGGAATTTTTGAGGTACAAGGTTTTGATAAAACTTGGAGTCATTCGAAATTAGCTGCTGATGCTGACTATACGGACTGGGCTTCACGGGAAGTTCAAAATTTGGTAATCGGAAATTTTGTGAAGCTCGATGATGGACGTTTCCAGGCTGCT
Organism: uncultured Pseudomonadota bacterium; assembly: GCA_913057675.1. GTDB lineage: Bacteria > Pseudomonadota > Gammaproteobacteria > Burkholderiales > Eutrophovitaceae > Eutrophovita. The sequence continues at coordinate 1,017 of CAJXOL010000100.1, forward strand.
TTTTGGTTATACGATATTCCAGGACAGGCTATGTCCGTTGGCTATCAGATCAAAGATGATCCGAAGCAGATTCGTCAAATGGCTCACCAGTTCGCTGACCTTATTTACGAAAAATTAACGGGAGACAGAGGTGTTTTTAGAACAAAGATCGCATATGTAGTTCGGAAAAAAGATCGGTCTTCTCTGGTCATCGCAGATTCTGATGGCCATAATCCGAATGAAATTTTCGTATCGAAGGAGCCAATTCTTTCGCCGCGTTGGTCGCCGAACGGCAGCAGGATAGCCTTCGTCTCTTTCCTTAATAGGAAGGCTGCGGTTTACATCGCGCCAGTTAATTACAAAAAAGGCCGTGCAAACGGTCAGTCAGTCGTTGTCGGCCCATTCTCAGGGTCAAATTCCGCGCCAGCATGGTCTCCGGATGGCCAATCTATCGCGATGGCAATATCGGAGGGTGGGAAGTCGAATATTTTCATGGTCTCGCTTAGAGATCAAACTCGAGTTCAAATTACGAATCATCGATCTATCAACACTGAGCCCAACTTTTCAAGTGATGGCAAAAATCTATTGTTTACCTCAGACCGAACAGGTCGACCTCAGGTTTATCAGGTTCCCGTGAATGGCGGTACAGAGGTGAGGCAAACCTATACGGGTCGTTACAATGCTTCGGCACACTATAGTCACGATGACAGTTTTATCGCCTTGATTCATTATGACGAAAGAAAATTTAATGTTGGAGTGCAAGACATGAAGTCGGGTGTGCTTCAGATTTTGACCGATGGGTCCCGAGATCAGTCGCCGAGTATCGCTCCAAATGGTAAAGTTATTGTTTATGCTTCCGAAGCAAAGGGGCGTGGTATATTAAGATTTGTCGCTAAGAACGGGCGAGCAAAGCTCCGTTACGTTGGACCAAGAGGGGATGATCTTCGAGAGCCATCGTGGGGGCCTTTTATAAAAGATTAATCAGGATATCTATGACCATGAAATTCTTCTTAGTAGCTGGCTTGGTCGCTGCATTGGCTGGGTGCGCGAGTAAAACAAAGACAAATGCTGATATTGAGCAAAGAGATTTATTTGACCAATCAGACAGACGTTCGTTTGAGCAAACTGCTGAATTGACCGATGGGTTAGAGCCGGCATCAGAAACCGATTTGCGTGCCCAGCAAGAAGAGTTAAAACAAGAGTTTGAGCGCGAGGAGCAACGACTTCTAGAGGAGCGAACAAAATTTGATGAGCAAAACTCCTCAAATCAAGATGAACTGCAGCGACAGGCTGAGATTAAGCGGGAGCTCTCAAAAAATGACTCATTGCTTGCGCAGAGAAGCATTTTTTATGATTTTGATAGTTCAGTGATTAAGGCTGAGTTTCAGCCGGTTATCGAAGCCCATGGGGATTTCCTCAAGAAGTACCCTTCGGTCACAATCCGTATTGAGGGGAATTGTGATGATCGTGGTAGTCGAGAATATAATCTAGCACTTGGCCAAAATCGTGCGGAACAATTAAAGCAAGCTCTCGTGCTTTTGGGGGCACGTGCGGAGCAAATCGACGTTGCCAGTTACGGAGCAGAACGGCCCTTGATATTTGGTGTTGATGATGCGAGTCGATCCCAAAATAGACGAAGTGATCTTGTATATCTCGATTAGGTCAAAGGCTTGACGGATTACTAATCGCGCTTAACTTCTATTCTAATGACTGTAAATCTAGGTAATTTTTATACTGTGCGATTATGGACTTTAGCATTTTTTGTGCTGTGGTTTTGTTGTATGCCTTTTGCTTTAGGCCAGGAAAGTCCTGATTCTGTCGCTGATTCAGAGCGCAACAAAGAAGTAGCTGATTTTTATCAACGCCAACAGATGGACGAAGAGCTCAGAGCGCTCAGAGGCGACGTTGATCAGATCAGTAGGAGACTCACGAACCTAGAGGATGCCCAAAATTTAATACGAGAATTAGCACTAAAAGTCTCTAAGATGCAGGATCAAATGCAAATTGGTGATAATTCTCAGACAACTTTGAATGATGAATTTGAAGGTTTAAAGGTCAATATCGATCAGCTCGCATCTAAAGTAAATTTATTGGATAGCGATATTCGTCGAAATTTAGAGATCTTGGTAGAAGGTCTCTCTCCTTCAGTAGCCAAGAGTGATGCGCCGTCTCGCGCAGCCGGCGATATCAAACCAATAGACACTTTTATTGACAATGATGCTCCTGCTTTGAGAGATGAAAAAAAGGACGCTAGGATTTTCTATGACTACGCAAAAGTGTTATTTAATAAAGGTAGTTATAAAAAATCTATAAATCTATTTTATGCTCTTAACCAGACATTTCCTGATAATCCATATGCTAAAAGTGGTATGTACTGGGCCGCGAAAGGATTGATCAAGGGTGATTATCAAAGTCAAGAGGCGTTAACTGTATTGACTCAATTGTTGCCGCGCCTGAAGAATCATAATAAGCACTGCGCGGCCACTTTGGATGCAGGGGTGATTCATCTTGAGCGAGGTGAGTGTAGCTCTGCTAAAAATTATTTAATTGAGGCAGTAAAAATTTGTAGTGATGATCCAGTAGACAATAACCGAACGTTGCCTGAGAAAAGGCTCAAAGAATTAAAAAGGCGTTGCGCTCCATGAGTATTGAGCAAGCTAAAGCGGTTGTTTTGGTCTCTGGTGGGTTAGATTCTGCGACTACCATTGCATACGCGCAGTCCAAACATTTTTTGTGTTACGCCCTTTCAATTGATTATGGTCAACGACATCTATCAGAGTTAAATTCTGCAAAAAGCTTGTGTGCTCAATCGAATGTGGTTGAACACAAAATAATTAAGGTTGATTTGAGAGCTCTAGGAGGCTCTTCTTTGACAGATATCTCCCAACAGGTCCCAACGGAACAATCGGCTGGCATCCCTTCCACATACGTCCCTGCGAGGAACACCATCATGCTCTCAGTGGCATTAGGGTGGGCTGAGGTACTTGGTGCTGAGAATGTATTCATTGGTGCGAATGCAGTTGATTATTCGGGCTATCCTGATTGTCGACCCGAGTACATAGACGCTTATGAGCGTGTGGCGAATTTAGCTACACAGGCTGGGGTTGAGGGTTCTACGTTTCGAATCCACGCGCCGTTAATTGACTTAAAAAAAGCTGACATTATTAGGCTTGGACACGAGCTAGGCGTTGACTTTAGTCAAACAGTCTCGTGTTATCAGGCATCTTCTCTTGGGGCTGCTTGCGGGATATGCGATTCTTGCCGAATCCGTAAGGCAGGTTTTTTAGAGGCTGACATTGATGACCCGACTATATATGTTTAGTGTGGAGCATGGTTTAGTTCAAAATGTCGCGCAGCTTAGGTTGACCAACGGGGGAGTAAGCCGCTAAAATGCTGGGCTTTTATGAGGGCGGTTAGCTCAGCTGGTAGAGCAGTGGACTTTTAATCCATTTGTCGCGGGTTCGACCCCCGCACCGCCTACCATTGACCTCAGTTTGAGGTTTGTGATGTCACATAAGATACGGAAGCGCTAAAGTTAATCTTTAGTGCTTTTTTTTGTCCATTCTAAAAGATTGGGCTGAAAGAGCCTGTATATTATGAAAATTATGAAACCTGCTAAATTGCATTACTTCAAAGGTCGTGGGAGAGCGGAAACGACAAGATGGATGCTGGCGATCAACAACATCGACTTCATTAATATATCCCTCGAAGACTATAATGATTTCGACAATCTGAAGACCTCAGGGAAACTGCCGTTCAATCAGCTTCCTCTGCTCGAACTTGATGATCTAAAACTGTCGCAAAGCAACGCGATGATTTCCTTCTTAGCTCGACGAGGTGATCTCTACGGCAAAACAAATGAGGATGCTGTAAGGTGTGACATGCTGGTAGGAGCGGTCGGTGATTTCAATGTTCCAGCTATGCAGTTTGCTTTCAAAGCCGACAAAGATGAAGCATCCAGAGACCTTGAAAACTCTTTAAAAAAGTTTGGGAAGCATTTTGAGTCTATTCTGACCCAAAATAAAGGAAAGTTTCTAGTTGGACAGAAACTGAGTATAGCTGACATTATTATGGGAGAGTCATTAACTTCTTTTATCGAGTTCTCACCAAATTGTCTCGATGATTATCCTCATTTAAAGTTGCTACAAGAGAAGCTTGTTTCTGAACACAATATAAAAGAGTACTTGAATTCAGGTAATCGATGGCGACTACCTGACGAACAATATATCATTGATATTGCTAGAGTTTTGTGTCGCCCACTTCCTTCACATATGTCCGAACCCAACAGGTTTGTTAAAGGCTAAATGTTATGCGTGACATGACATGCTATCTTGTCAAGATTAAAATAGAATGGTAAGCAGTTTGTGGGGCTAGGATTCAGAAGAGTTTATTACACGCTATGTTACACACCGCTAAAATTGCATTTTTTCAGTCATATAATCAATTGGTTGCAAGAAACCAATACTCTTTTAATCCATTTGTCGCGGGTTCGACCACCGCACCGCCTACCATTGACCTCAGTTTGAGGTTTGTGATGCCACACAAAATATGGAAGCGCTAAAGTTAATCTTTAGTGCTTTTTTTTGTCCGGCATATCATTTTGTCGTTGAACGTGGCAACTTGGCAAAACGGTGCTCTTAATCGAGAAAATACTGTTTCATACATGGCTTTGACCCCAAAGTATCTCGCATCATATTTTTCGCAGATATCTACTTAGCATGCTGAGGATATTATTAGCACAGGAACTCCCGGGGTTTAAGCTATTTAATCATGTGATCAAGTTGAACGCCGCGTGACTGGGTTTAGGACGTTAACTAATAGAGTCGTATAATGGAAATGGCACTTCATGATTAACGATAAAACTAGAAGACATGCATATTTTGGGGTCAGTCAAGGTTTGTTTTTACGCAAATTTAAAGGAGGGGACATGAGAGTTATTAGGGGAGTTTTATTCAGTGCTATAGCCGCGCTTAGTCTGTTGGTATCAGGTTGTAACCAATCTCAGGAAACCATTAAAATTGGATGGATTGATCCTCTTTCTGGGCCTTTTGCAAATGTTGGCGAGAATGGTCTTAGATCACTTGAGCTCTTCGTGGAGCAAATTAATGAACGTGGTGGCGTTCTCGGTGGGTCAACCGCAGCGTAATTCATAAAAATGATAGCTGAATCAGGATTG
>CAJXOL010000101.1 GCA_913057675.1 uncultured Pseudomonadota bacterium
GATTTCTGCCTGTCTCGTGGGCTCGGAGATGTGTATAAGAGACAGATGTATATGTGTGCAGAAGCAAATAAGCGATCAATGTGCTCTTTGAGGCGAAAAATTGCTGGGCCTTTAGGAGTGCTGTATGCTCTTAACCCTTCAAAAACGGCTAATCCATAATGCAAGGAATGCGTTAATACATGGGTTGTCGCTTCGCGCCATGGGACCATCTTCCCATCGTGCCAAATTACCCCATCCTTATCTGCCATGGACATGTTTTAAATCCCTCCAAGAAAACTTATTTTGACTGCATTTATAGCCGACAAGTTTAGCGCATATTTCACTTAAAGTTATAAGCGACGTTGCTGGGTAAGAAAAATAATTATTATTCAATTGGATTTCAGGGCATAATTTGTTTATTCTTAGCGAATATTCACACACTTCTGGAGCACTTAATTAAGTTGTGATCCTCTCAGGCCAAAACATTGAATTTTCCGGCAAATTTGAAACTTTATAGAGGACTACCACGAAGGCTTTTAAAAGCCATTTGGTCGGCAATTTTCTTTTTCGCTTTGCTGCTTGCGTGCGGCCTCACTGCAGTTAAATTTTATCTTATCCCCAATATCAACGATCACCGGGATTGGCTGGAGAAGAGCCTTTCTGATTCAATCCAGCAATCTGTTCAAATCAGCGAAATAGAGGCTCGTTGGGATGGGTTGAATCCCGATTTTATTTTTTCTCAGATTACGGTTTCCGACGAAGATGATGCAACCGTTTTTAGCTTCGAGGCGCTCGAGGTCAGAATATCCGCTTGGTCCTTATTTATTGGCGAGATTGATCCATTAAGATTGAAAATTTTTAGTCCAAAATTGTCTGTGAAGAGGGATAAGAATAATGTTATTTGGCTAGGTGGTAAGAGGGTCTATCCCTTCACCTCAGAACAGGGGCCATTATTGAATTGGTTGGTGCGACAGAAGCAAGTTGAAATTTCAGGGGGTGCACTTAGCTTTGTTGATGAGATTTTGGATAATTACTCAATTACATTAAATGAAGTGCTACTTACTACGTCTTACTCAGCTGGTGTAACCAGCGTGGTGCTTTCAAGTGAAATGGAGAATGATTGGTATGACGCATTCAATATAAGTCTTGTTAGCCCTAATTTGGTTAACCTCAATGATGGGTCTGAATTTCTAGGTAATGTGAGTTGGAATGTGAGTGCGCTTCGATTGAGCCCCTTTGACAGTTGGGTCCCCTCTATCTTGCAGTTAGGCAATACTGTATTGAATTCTCAGGGTGTGGCTAACTTTGAAGATGGAAATTCGCAGCGTGTGGTTGCTGATATCAGAGTTAATGACTTCTCGCTCGCCACAATAAATGGCGCAGATCCTGTGGAAGTGTCTCAGGCTTCTTTTCAGGCGTCTTGGGAAGCATCTTCCGATCGGCAGGAAATGGTCCTGTCAAATATTTTTGCGGTAGTTGATAGTGGATTACCTGTCCACCTTGATGTTGTGCGCATTGATAGAAATGTGTCGACAGGAAGAAATCAAATTGTGACTCGTGATTTATCCGTTGATGTGCTTAAGTTTATCGGTCGACGTGTTGTCGATGCTGAGGATGATTTAGCGCTCGTCGATAAGCTACTGCCCGGTGGAATTTTGAATTTAGTGGATGTTTCTTGGCAATCGAATGATGGGTTTAATCCGCCCAGAGATCTTGCGCTCCAAACGAGATTTGAAAATATTGGATTCTATGCATCAGGGCAAACGCCTGGGGTGCAGGGATTAACTGGGGCAATCAAATTTGAAAACGATCAATTTCTTGTTCAGATTGACTCAAAAGATGTGTTGCTTGATGTGCCTGAAGTTTTTGTGCAACCGCTCAATTTTAATCAATTTCGATCAAATATAATGGGGCGAAAAACAGAGAGAGAGTGGGTTTTTGATGTCAGTAACACACGTTTTTCGAATGCTGATCTGGTTGGGGAGGTTTACGCTCGTTTAGGTGTCTCACATGAGGGTCAGAGCAACGCTATCGATTTGAGGTTGGAAGTGGAGAGCATTGATGCCAGCCGATTACCATTGTATTTACCAAACAAGTTACTAAAAACTAAGGCTTGGGTAGAGAGTCGTGTGTTGTCTGGACGAGTAGAGGATCTGGTGATTACCGCGAGTGGCGATTTGTCGACGTCTCTTCTTGCGCGTGGTGGGAATTTTGAATTGAGTGCGAACATCATGGGTGGAAGCGTCGAGGTGGGAGGCGGTTGGCCCAGGGTTGACGAGATTTATGGGGCATTCGGGTATGTAGATAATACAATTTCTTTTTCTCCAGTTGGGGCGAAAATTTTTGGAGTCGACGTGTCGCGCAGTTACTTGTCTATTGATAAAGCGGGTACTCCTGACGCTACTCTGAATGTGAATGGCGGGACTACAGCTACCGCGGCCAAACTTATTCATTACATTAAAAATAGTCCTTTAGATAAGCTGACTAAGGGTGTAGTAGGAAACATGTTTGCGGAAGGCGTTGGTGAACTTAATCTAGTGTTGAGTATTCCTCTTTTTGATCGAAAAAAATCAAAGGTTAATGGATCTGTTCACATTAAGGGCCCAGTTCTAAGGGTGAGCGAGAAAGCGCCGCAATTTCATGAGTTTGATGCGGTGGTAGATTTTGATAAGGCTCGGGTCGGAATCCGGAGTGGTCATGCTCGAATATTCGACGCAAAAACAACGTTTATATCTAGACACGTTGATCGAGGTTTTGGAGCGGTTGAGTTTAAGTCTCAAGCTTCTGTGAACGCTTTTATGGACTATCTTCGATTGCCCTTGGATCCGCAATACCTCTCCGGTCAGCTTTCATTATCGGGTTTGCTAGGATTTACGGAAAGCGGATTGCACATAGATCTTAATGCGGATCTGCACGGGGTGACATCAGGATTGCCAGAGCCTCTTGCGACATTTGAGGCAGATAAACAGAAGTTTCGTGTGCAATATCTTGCGTCGAGGTCTGGGTCGATCGAGATCAATGTTGCTAACAAAAGTGGTGAGTTAGGGAGTCTCTTTTTTTTGGATGGTGAGTTAGTTCGCGGGACTTTAAATACGACTGTAAGTGGTCAGAATAACGTGTTGTTTATCGGTGGAGAAATGTCGCATTTGGATATTGATGGTTGGCGTGATTTGCTAAGAAAAATTAATAAAAATGTATCGCTTAACGTAATGCCACTCACAGTGCGAGTTGATGCTCTAGTTGATCGCTTGGATGCTTTTGGTAACACCTTCGAAAAAGTTTCTTTAGATGGGCAATTTTTTAAGCGTGAAGGTTTATTCACAATCAACAGCCAAGCTGTCGCTGGAAAAGTTGTGTTTAGTGGTTATGGGAGTGATGAAGCTAAAGTGTCCGCTAGCCTTGAACGATTGAGTATGCGTTGGCCGACTACGAAACAGACAATTGCAAAAACACCTCGTCTTCCGATAGCAGTAGATGCGGTGATTAACGACTTCCAGCTTAATGGCAGTAAGCGAGGCGCGATTACTTTGCGGGCAAGACCAAATCTTGGTCGTTGGGAGATAAGCGAACTTTCGACAATTACTGATACAGGAACCTTCACTATGAGAGGGCAGTGGGAACCGAAAAAAAAATCAAGTGTTAACTATGATGTAGAGTTTAATATCGAAGATGTGGGTCAGTACCTCTTTAGTTTGGAGGGGGAAGAGGACATGGTTGGCGGTGTTGGGCGGCTTACCGGTTCTGTTAAGTGGGAGGGCAGCCCGTTTGCCATTGATATCGAGACGTTACATGGCGAATTGGATCTCGAGGTTACGGATGGGCGATTTTCAAAAATCAGCCCAGGAGCTGGCCATTTAATCAGTTTGCTCAGCCTTCAGGCATTGCCAAGACGAATCACACTTGATTTTCGTGATGTATTTTCTTCGGGATTCAGCTTTGATCGTATAGAGTCTGAGATAGTTGTTGCGAATGGAATTGCGAGTACCGATAAACTGCTAATGGAGGGTACTTCCGCGTCGGTAGCCATTTCTGGTAGTGTAGACATGGTGACAAAGAATCAGAATTTAGAGGTATTCGTTACGCCTAAGCTAGCTAGCGCGACCTCATCAGTGGCGGGGGCTGTTGCTGCAAATCCCGCAATCGGACTAGCGGCATTCCTGGCTCAAAAGTTACTTGGCAATCCCTTCGATAAAATTGCAACAAGACAATATAGAGTTCAGGGTAATTGGAGCGAGCCCGAGGTGACCCGTATCCATTGGGGTGGTGAGTAATAATATTATAGAGCCGGAGACGCTGGGTTGACGTGCTACGAAATTAAATCAAAACATCAGGTAAGAGAGATATGAGTTTTAGTGATAAGAATATGGAACGTGTTCATGAAGTGATTCTAAACCCTAGTGAATTATCTCTGGAGACGCTGCCTAGTTTATTTTCCCGCATTGGCTCCAAAAAAATTGATTACTCAGATTTGTACTTCCAATATAGTCGTTCAGAGTCATGGTCCATTGAGGATGGGATTGTGAAAGTCGGTAGTTTTAATATTGATCAAGGTGTTGGCGCGAGAGCAATCGTTGACGAAAAAACTGCTTTTGCCTATTCAGACGAAATATCAAAAGTAGCGATTCACTCGGCACTTGATGCGACAAAGGCGATTGCTAGCCAAGGGTCAACTGCCTCCATGCCAACGAAGGTGTCTACGACAACATCGCTTTATACGAGCCTAGATCCGCTATTGGCTAATTCAAACTCTGAAAAGATTAGCCTTCTTGAGAGGGTAGAGTCATTTGCTCGTGGGATTGATTCGAGAGTCAGTCAGGTGGTGGCTAATTTAGCCGCCGTTCACGATACTATTTTGGTGTCTCGTTTAGATGGGCACGTGGCGTGTGATGTGAGGCCGCTGGTTCGTTTATCGATTCAAGTTATCGTTGAAAAAAACGGTCGTAAAGAACAAGGTTCCGCCGGAGGAGGTGGACGATTTTCATATGATTATTTCAATGATGAAAGGTTGATGGATTATGCACAAAAAGCGGTTGATCAGGCCGTGATTAATATGGATGCAGGGCCAGCTCCCGCAGGGGAAATGACGGTTGTTCTAGGCGCCGGTTGGCCTGGAATCTTATTGCATGAGGCAATTGGTCACGGACTGGAAGGGGACTTCAATCGAAAGGGGAGTTCTGCGTTTTCTGGTCGCATTGGTGAGCGTGTCGCAGCAAAGGGAGTAACCGTGGTTGATGATGGAACCATCCCGGACCGTCGGGGTTCGCTCAGCGTTGATGATGAGGGTACTCCTACATCTAGAACTGTTCTTATTGATGATGGAATTTTGTGCGGTTATATGCAAGACACCTTAAACGCGCGATTGATGGGAGTATCGCCTACAGGTAATGGTCGACGTGAGTCTTATGCGCATGTGCCGATGCCAAGAATGACGAATACATACATGCTTAATGGATTGATAGAGCGTGAAGAGATTTTGTCTTCTGTGAAAAACGGGATCTACGCTGCAAATTTTGGTGGTGGTCAAGTTGACATCGTTAGCGGGAAATTTGTATTTTCTGCATCAGAGGCCTACCTCATTGAGAATGGGAAGATAACCAAACCTGTAAAAGGGGCTACCTTGATTGGAAATGGACCAGATGTATTGACGAGAGTGTCTATGATTGGTAACGATATGTCACTTGACTCGGGCGTTGGCACCTGCGGTAAAGATGGACAAAGTGTCCCTGTAGGTGTTGGACAACCCACACTTCGTATTGATGGCCTCACGGTTGGCGGTACGGACCTTTCCTGAGATTTGACCCTGCGCTCATATCAATAATAATATTGGGTATGATTAGGAAGCAGTTACGTTGCCTTTGGGCCTTCTTTGGCGCGTCGGTTACCCTACTGTGGCTATTTTGTCATAGTGCCGCATTAGCGGCTGATGCAGGGGTTCATAAGCACCATCGCATTGTAACGCTAGCCCCACATCTTGCAGAGGTTGTTTTTGCTGCTGGAGCAGGTGAACATTTAATTGGAGTGATCTCAGGAACTGATTATCCGCTAGCGGCAACGAATATCGCAGTTGTTGGCGGTGTGCATGGGATAGATTTCGAGAAACTAGTCATGCTGGAACCAACGATGGTATTAGGTTGGGAGCTGTCTCTTATACACATCTGACGCTGCCGACGATATGCAGTGTGTAGAT
>CAJXOL010000102.1 GCA_913057675.1 uncultured Pseudomonadota bacterium
TACACACTGCATATCGTCGGCAGCGTCAGATGTGTATAAGAGACAGCAAATAAACCTTGCGCAATTTAGGCACTATCCATTTTTTTCTTCTGCTCACCTCTCTCACCACGACGTAAAGGCCAAAAAAGGGAACAACTTCCGAATACGCGATAGCCAATGCACTAAACAGAATTACCGTAGCAACTAACCATACAAACACCCTCTTATCTTTCATGGTCTTATCGTAGGCTACGCATAAGCCCGTAAGGAAAACCAGGCCAATCCCTTGAGCCAACAACTGCATCGTCACTTCAAGCGCCAGCAGGGGTGAAAGCGCGACTATCACCATAGCCCAAAGTGCAGACGACCACTTGCGCGAGGAAAGGAGAGTCAATGCACCTGCACCGGCAGCAACACAAGCATTGCACGCGACCATGAGCGACATATACACCTGATGTGCTGTCAAGCCCGTGATGCCCACGATGTGCGCCAGCAACAAATCAGCACCGGCACGATGACCCAACACATTTGGCTGAAACCAAAATGCAAGCGAATGGGCGGTATCATCGAAGATCTTGCCAGACACGGGCAGTTCAGAGTACCCATAATCCAGAAACCTGGAAGACGACAAGCTGTAATAGCTCATATCACCATTCACAAATGCCAGCCACTCAAACCCAAACTTCAGGAGTGGCCATGCAAAGGGGATAATTGCAATCAGAGCGAAAAACAAAAACCAGCTAAAAGTACGCCGTTTCCAGATTATTTTTTGCGTGAACAAGAAATAACTGGCTAACAAGACCCCCACCAGAAGTAGCGGCATAGCAACTGTCTTGATTGGAAAGCCAATGCGGCTCAACGTAAACAGTGCGATTATATGAATGGCTACACCCAACGCGGGTGCAAGAAGCAGGCGCAGATGAAAGTTGGTGCGGAACCGCATGATGGCCAACAGGCTAAGACCTGTAATCATCCAAATAATAACTAATGAAATAGAAAAAATAATAGCCAAAACTTAACCCTCTTTCACACTCTTCGCATTCTTTAATTTTTTAAATACATGCAAGCCTCCGATGAGCAGATGCTTGATGGGAATCATTCTTACGCCACATTTATCAATTTGGCTCCGAGATGCCATTAACGAATATAGTGCGACCCTGCTGTTGACCGCTTGCAGACCATTTGATACTGATACCGTGTAACACACCTTCTTTGTATTCGGCTTCGGCCTTTTTTGCGCCGCTTTCATAGTAAGAAACTGCCTTTCCATCCAGCATCCCAGCCCGATAATTAGCTTCGCTCATCTTCGTTCCACTTTTATAATACATCGTTGCAGGGCCATCAAGCAGCCCATTTCTAACCGTCGCCTCAGTACGAATTTCTCCCGATGGATAATAACTCCGGCCAACATCTTTTTGCCAACAACCTGTTAACAGCAGTACTGCAATTACAACGGCGCATAACGATAACTTTGTCATTACTTGCCCCCCAATCTCGTTTTAATCCCGTAAATTTTGTCGACCACAACATGCTTGAGCAAAAAAGGAATCACAGCCTTCCTTATTTCTTTTTCGCCAGGTACTCTTCCAAGCAGTCGCTCCCTTATTCGCCCCATTTCCTTAAATCCAATTTCATTGATAGCGGCAGAAGTTTTCTGGCGATCATGAATACGAAATGCTCCCAAAAAATGTGGAATGTGTGCGAAAGTAGCACAAGCTTCACGGAATCGAACCAATAAATCCCAGTCCATAGCAAAGTGGAAAGATTCGTCGATCTGTCCGCCAATTTTGTCCCAAATACGCCGCCGCCAAAACATAGTTTCCTGCGGAACGTAATCTACCCAAGACAATACCTTGTCGTCGTGCCCAGGCATTATCCACCGACCAATTTCCATATCGTTTTCATCAATAAGTAATCGATTGCCATACACCACGTCAACTTCCGGATGATGATTGAAAAAATCAGAAACGATCGCCAACGTGTCCGGCAAAAGTAAATCGTCAGAATTGATCCACGCCATGATCTCACCGCTAGTACTTTGAAATCCACGGTTTATCGCCTGAGATTGCCCATTGTCTTCTTCTGACCGCCAGCCTGCAATTTTTGACTCATAGCTCTGAATAACTTCCACTGTATTGTCTTTTGAACCACCATCCTGGATGAAATATTCCAAGTTTTTATACTCTTGATTCAATACACTATTTATTGTTCGCTCAATAAATGCTCCCTGCTGATAAGAAGGGGTGACTATAGATATTTTTGGCGTCGGCAAAGACTCGGCCTTTGCTGCTAATTTGTTAGGTTGACGTGTAAGCGCGCGCGGTGGATATTGATCAAGTACGCCTAGCCTGGGACGAATAATGATGGCTATCCGTTTTATTATTTGTAACATATTCGCAAGTAATGGAATAGAAAAAATGTATCTGTAATCCCCTAGTATTTTAGACAATTCCTGAATATGCTGTTCCTTCTCTACAATTGCCTGATGTTTTTCGAGTACCTCAAACTGGAGATCCTTCACCGTATTCCACAAGCGGGAAATTACAGCAGCCTGTCGCCCATTTTTTGGATTTGGATCCCTAACTTTTTCTTGCAAGTACTTGCTAGCAACACTAAAGTTATTATCATAAGCAACAAGATAGCCACCTTCAAAATACAAATAATCTAGGCCTGACACAAAAAACCCTTTCAGGGCATCTTGCGGACTACAAACAATTGGCTCTTCGTGAGGGTTAAATGAGGTATTCACTAAGGCCCGACGATCAGTTTTTTCAGCATATTTTGTCAATACACTGTGAATAAGCGGATTCGCCTCAGAACGTACCAGATGCGGACGTGCCGTACCGTCAACATGGACTACCGCCGGACAATCATTTTTCATCTTTTCTGAGCAGTTAACAGTCACGGTCATAAACTGCGCGCTATGTGCGACCGGCTCAATATTCAAATAACAATCCTGCGCATCCTCCAAGCGAGTTACCGGTGCGAATGGCATAAATTCTGTCCGACTGAGACGATTATTCAAACTTTCATTGATGTCGCAGCGTGCTGCCGAAGCCAAGATTGAACGATTACCTAAGGCACGTGGACCAAACTCCATCGCACCCTGAAATACCGCAACAACCTGATCTTTCGCCAACAAGTCAGCAATAGTCTCAGCCGGATCGGAAAGACGCTCAAACTGAACTCCAGCAGTAATGAGTGCTTCCTCAATCTGCGAGGCCTTATAGGATGGACCCAAATACATTGTATTCAATTCATCATTAAAGTCTGGTTTTCTTGATAACGCGTGCCAGGCGGCTCCTAAGGCAGTTCCATCATCAGTCATTGGCGGCGCCACAAATAATTTTTGATAGCCAGACTCAATCACTCGCTGATTAATTTTTACGTTAGCGAATAAACCTCCTGCCAAACAAATATTTTGGTGGGTCCAACCCAATGAGCTTGCACGATCTAAAATCTCTAGCACATGCATTTCAGCCATATCCTGCAAAGTCGCAGCTAGCTCTTCACGACTAAAGCCTTTTGCAGCATCTCGGTAAGTCTGCATTTGCGCTTCATTCACGACAAATGTAGGAATCTGATCATCCTCATAAACAGAAATCCATCCCATGGTGGATTCAATCGATAAGAAATCTAAATCAAACCACTGATTAAGTAAGCTACGACATGCTTGTGTGGGTCTTCCGTATGCAGCAAGCCCGGTAATTTTTCCCTCATGTTTAATTGGCGTAAAACCCAAGAGAGCAGTTACAAATGTATATAAGGACGTGATCTTGGCGTAATGTAGTGCGCTGAATTGATCGAGCGGGGTAATCCCTGCCGCGCGATCACATGTATAGAGTCCGCCAAACCAAGGGCTGTTATGCATCCCTCCGTCATAAGTCAAGCAAAGTGCCGACTCAAATCCACTCCCCCAAAATGCAGAAGCAGCATGGGCCATATGATGACAAATAAAATCCTTTTTTATAGGGATAGAGTCAAGAAAATCATAAAAAGGCTTTTCATGTTTTAGTCCTTGACTGCGCTCCGTACGGAGCCGTTTTTTCAATAACTGGCTTTGGGCGTTCGATGGGAACGAAAAAGTGTTATGAGTTGAAACCGCAACTTTTTCTATCCTATCCCAAGGTATCTCACGCAGCATCATAGTGGGCATCCGCCCATCTTGCTTAACACGACTAAAGCGCTCTAATGAACAGGCAAAGATGGGAGCTCCATCTGGGCCAACAATAGCAATTGCACTATCGTGCATACCACTGTAATTCAATCCAAGAACACTGCCCTCAGGGATGGCGTCGGCAAAAATCATTTATCTCCTAAAGCTATATGTGTGCGCGTACAAAACCAAATACTGCCCAGATGCCAGACCCTGTCCGGCAAATCTCTATGTCCAACCACTTTTGCTGGAACTCCGGCCACAATAGCATTAGCCGGAACATCAGATATCACTAAAGCGCCGGCACTAATGATGGCATGTTACAAACATGCAAATTAGCGCCCACATCAATAGCAAAACAGTGGCTTGCGTTCCCCGGATTACGGACCAATTGAAGTAGTTGAGAAAGACTCGGGTTCATCGTTGATTGCTCCGGACAGCGTCAAAAATACGCGCTAACCAACCCTGAGCCCGCGAGGCGCCTTGGGCTGTTATTCCTTGCCTCTCTAACAACAACTGTTGAATCACTTTCTCTTTAGAATGCGCTTCGGTATACCAAGCACTTCTTTCCAAGAAACCTCGGTTAGCTAATTCAATCAGCCGAACAGCCATTGGATCCAGCTTTTCTAAGGCTACCTCATACTCCGGCGAGCCAAGATAGCCGAACTGAAGAAGCAAGTCGCCATGCAATGCGATAAAAAGAGCTTCTAAATTTTCAGTCCATTGCGAAGATTTTTTCCAGCTAGTTTGGCCGCTCCGGAAAAAATTCGGATTCTCCAAATGAAGTTTTTCCATGGGATTTTCGAAAAGCTTAAGCTCCCCTTCAAAACCTACAGTCATCCTCAATCTTTCCAATAGTTGCCTATCCGCGTTTACCAATTCTTCAAACCGCACCAGCAATAGCTCCCCTTCCGTACGTGAGTTCCACATGCGATAGTGAGAGGACCAGTCACCATAATAATCGTCGCCGAGCATCAACTCTAATATCGATGGACAGAATTTCGAGTTTGGACTGAAACTTTTATGATACCCAGCATAACTTTCTGTTGCCATCCTGCCATCCCTTACAACATAAATAACAGGTTGATTATCACGAGGAGGTAGGTGAGTTTTAACCAGAAAGATGTTTTTGCTGTTGCTCGCTTGATGATAAAAAGAATCCCACGAGCTTTCAAAAGATAAATCACCAATCCATTCTTTTGCATGGTCAGTGAGTCCGACTATGGGCCGTATGATCTCATCACTATACGACCCTAAGCCCATGGATTGTTTTAAAACCGTCCTTAGTAAGGTATTCCCAGAGCGGGGATAAGATGCAAGCCAGACAATCACTGAATCGGACTGTCGCTACAAATAAGCTTGGCTCGTGCAGGCAATCCAAACATGCCTAAAAAAGGGGCTATTTCCATTTCGTAATCCCAATTAATTTGCAGTGGTCCAAACCAATCTGTGTCATCAAGCAACTCACCATGGTTTGCTCCAATTGGACTCCCGTAACTAACCATCAAGGAATATAAGCCCGCCTCAAGCTTGAGATCAATTTCAATCTCGTAAATAGCAAAGGGTAAATTACCCGAAGAACAGGCATCCATTCCCATTCGGTGCGAACCAATATTAGTAACGACCTGATCGAAATGATTCTTGATGATGAGGGAAATGTGTCCCGATTCATCTGGTGGTGTCCTGAAATAGACTTGTATCGTGATGGTGTCGCCGATTCTGGCGTGGGTGGTCGGCTGGCCATCTGACCCGAGCAGGCAAACGGACAATAGTCTTCGTCCCGCGTCCTGATCATCCGGCACGGACCAAATGGCATACTTCCTGATTTCGGCAAGCTCAAGGTTGGCTGCCGGATCAGTTGCCTGTGTGATTGGATCCAGTATGACAGTCGGAGTGGTAGACTTTTCGGAGAAGTAGGCGCGCAGAGCGGCTTTGCTGTCGCCGACGTATTGGCACCTGTCTCTTATACACATCTGACGCTGCCGACGATATGCAGTGTGTAGA
>CAJXOL010000103.1 GCA_913057675.1 uncultured Pseudomonadota bacterium
AGATTTCTGCCTGTCTCGTGGGCTCGGAGATGTGTATAAGAGACAGGCTATGTACGGTACTTTATTTTTTGTTTTTCCTATCTTTACCTATTATTTCCCGACTTGATCGAACAAAGGCGGAGCCAGACCGGGTGACTGTATGAAGCGTATATTAATTTTTTTGAGTTTTTTGTCGGTCTTTGGCTTGGTAAGTGCAGCAGGTGGCGGGTATAGCCTTGATAGGGCTAATATTGACGCCTCTGATGCGGAGTCGTTACAAAGAGGAGCAAAAATATTTGTTGATCGCTGTGTGAGCTGTCATGCGGCCGCCTTTATGCGCTACAACCGGCTTATGGATATAGGCCTCTCAGAGAGTCAGATCAATCAATATTTTATAACTGACGATTCCGTTAAAGTGGGGGACACTATAAAGAGTGCCATTCGCGCGTCAGATTCAAAAGCTATGTTTGGCGTGGTACCCCCTGATTTGTCTGTTATTTCTCGTTCAAGAGGTGCCGATTGGCTTTATACTTATTTACGCACTTTTTATAAAGATGATGCTGCAACTACCGGTTGGAATAATCTTCTTTTTCCTAACGTTGCCATGCCAAATGTCTTTGCCCAAGAGCAAGGTGTGTTACAAGTAGTCCAGTCCACCAACGGTACGAATGGCTTGACCTTAAGCGTTGAGACGGAGGGAACATTATCGGCCGACGCGTTCGATAATCTAATGTTAGATGTAACAAATTATTTAGTTTTTATGGGAGAGCCGGCGGCTGAAAAACGTAAGCAAATTGGCAGTCTCGTGATTATTTTCCTGATTCTTTTTGCCTTCATGGCGTGGACCGTCAAAAGAGAATTCTGGAAGGACATACATTGAAAAATAACGTCAAGAAAAAGGCGCTGATTAAACAAAGAGGACAACAACAATGATGACGCTATACTCGGGTACGACGTGCCCTTTTAGCCACCGATGTAGGATTGTTCTATACGAAAAAGGTATGGACTTTCAGATTGTAGATGTCGATTTATTTGATAAGCCAGAGGACTTGGCTGTGATGAATCCCTATAATCAGACGCCGGTTTTGGTCGAAAGAGATCTTGTACTATATGAATCAAATATAATTAACGAGTACATTGATGATCGATTTCCACATCCTCAATTGATGCCGGCTGATCCTGCGCTTAAAGCTAGAGCTCGATTATTTTTATTCCGCTTTGAGGATGATCTTTTTTCCCATATTGCAGCTATCGAATCCGGAACAGCGCGTCAGGCCGAGCAGGCTAGAGGGCAGGTTCGAGATGGTTTAATTCAAATTGCTCCGGTTTTTTTACGCCAAAAACATATGCTTGGTGACGAATTTTCTATGCTGGACGTCGCCATTGCGCCCCTACTCTGGAGACTGGACCTTTATGGTATTCAGCTTCCAAAACAAGCAGCTCCCCTGATGAAATATGCGGAGCGGTTATTTAGTCGCTCCGCTTTTGTTGAGGCACTAACACCCTCAGAAAAGGTGATGCGTAAGTGAAGGTGCTGCCCTCAACTTCACCCTATCTTATTCGGGCTATTTATGAGTGGTGTAGTGACGCGTCTCAAACGCCATATCTTTCGGTTAGGGTGTCAGACGCTTCGAACGTCCCGATGGAGCACGCTCAGAATGGCGAAATTGTTTTGAACATTGGTGCAGGTGCGACAAGAGATCTTCGAATAGACAATGAGGCAATCACTTTCTCGGCGCGTTTTAATGGTTCCTCTCGGGAAGTTTATGTTTCAATTAAAGATGTCAAAGGTATTTTTTCTCGAGAATCTGGACAAGGGCTTGCATTTGATTTGGAAGACAGCGCAAAGGAAGAAAATTCAAATATTGAAGAAAAAAAACTGGTGGACCCAGTTCAGATTTCATCGAGAAACAGGCTAAAAATCGTTAAGTAGCCAATTCGTGATTCAAGCATTTATAATGAGTACTTTAGCCGGCATAGCTCAGTTGGTAGAGCAGTTGATTTGTAATCATCAGGTCCGCGGTTCGAATCCGTGTGTCGGCACCATAATTTTCAATATCACCGGGAGGTTGTAATGGTGACTGGAAACAATACGGGAAACCGATTGGGGTGGTTGTTAGGTCTTTTCCTCATTGGGTTGGTAATTACAAACGGAATTGCTGAGGAAATGACCTTTGAGGATGCGCAAATGCGCACTGTTCACGCGCGTAAAGCGATGCAAGAGAAGCAAGGGCCATACGATGCTGCCGTCGAAGAAGCTCAAAAGAGGCGTGGGGTGGTAGCAGACCTCACTACAAACCTGAAGGCTGCTCAAGCAAAGCTTGAAGAGGCTGAGACCCAAGTTCTCAGTCTTGAGAAGGAATATCAAAGCCTACAAAAAACTTGGGCAGAGGAAGCCAAGAGACTCAAAGAAATATACAGTAAAGAACGTCGTTAGCTCTCTAGTTATTACTAAATCCTGGTGTAAATTCGTATGAAAATCCATGAATATCAAGCAAAGGAGCTTTTGCGTGCCTACGGTGTTAAAACCCCAAAAGGAGTCGCATGCTTTTCAGTAGAAGAGGCTGAAGCGGCTGCTCGAAAATTGGGTGGAAATACCTGGGTCGTGAAAGCACAAATTCATGCTGGAGGACGTGGTAAGGGTGGTGGCGTCAAGGTTGTGAAATCTCATGACGAAGTTAAGTTTGTTGCGTCAAAAATTCTTGGGATGCAGTTGGTGACGCATCAAACGGGCCCAAGTGGCCAGTTAGTGAAACGTCTTATGGTTGAAGAGGGTGCCCATATCGAAAAAGAGCTATATGTTGGCATGGTTCCTGATCGCACAACTCAAACTATATGCCTGATGGCCTCCTCAGAGGGAGGTATGGATATCGAGGAAGTTGCAGCCTCTGCACCTGAAAAAATTCATAAAGTTTTTATTGATCCTAAACTAGGTCTTAACCGCGTGGCAGCGCTTGAGTTGAATAAAAAAATTGGAGTACCTCCAGAGGCTCGAGAAAAAGGAGCCGACTTATTTGAGGGGCTATACCAAGCCTTCATTGATACCGATGCCTCATTGGCGGAAATTAACCCTATGATTCTTACGGGTGATGGCGATATATTGGCACTCGATGCGAAAATGAATTTCGATACAAACGCATTATTCAGACAGCCTAATATTCTTGATATGCGGGATTTGGATGAGGAGGACCTTGCTGAAATTGAGGCGTCAAAATTTGATTTGTCTTATATCTCTCTAGACGGAGACATTGGATGCCTCGTCAATGGCGCAGGCTTGGCTATGGCAACTATGGATGTGATTAAATTATTTGGTGGCGAGCCTGCGAACTTTTTAGATGTGGGCGGTGGCGCCACCACAGAAAAAGTTACCGAGGCGTTTAAAATTATGCTGTCGAATCCGAACCTAAAAGCCATCTTGGTTAATATTTTTGGTGGAATCATGCGCTGTGATGTCATAGCGACTGGTGTGGTCGAGGCCGCAAAACAGCTTGATCTCACCGTGCCATTGGTGGTTCGTATGAAGGGAACTAACGAGGACTTGGGTAAAAAGATTTTAAGAGAGTCTGGTTTGCCAATCATTTCATCTGACACTATGGCTGATGCGGCTCAGCAGGTTGTCGAAGCAGCGCGAGGTGGTCAATAGAATGTCGATCTTAATAAATAAAAATACGCGTGTTATCACACAAGGAATTACAGGAAAAACAGGTCAGTTTCATACTCAGACCAGTCGAGGTTACGCGAATGGTCAATCTTGTTACGTCGCTGGTGTGAATCCGAAAAAAGCTGGGCAAGAGTTTGAGGGCATTCCGATTTATGGAACGGTGATGGAGGCGAAACTAGAAACCGAGGCGACCGTATCTGTGGTTTATGTCCCTCCAGCCGGTGCAGCAGCTGCGATACTGGAGGCAGTAAAGGCGAAACTTGATTTGGTGATTTGTATTACGGAAGGAATCCCAGTTAAAGACATGATTGAACTGCGACACAACATGCGTAGCATGAATAGTCGAACGTTATTGCTTGGTCCAAATTGCCCAGGTGTGATCACGCCTGACGAATTGAAAATTGGGATCATGCCTGGACATATCCATAGAAAAGGTCGTATCGGTGTTGTCTCCCGATCGGGAACTCTGACGTACGAAGCAGTGGGTCAATTAACTGAGTTGGGTTTAGGGCAAAGCACCGCTGTCGGCATTGGTGGTGATCCCGTTAATGGGCTTAAACACATTGACGTGTTAAAACTATTTAATGAAGATCCGGAAACTGACGCCGTTGTGATGATAGGTGAAATTGGTGGTACTGATGAAGAAGTCGCAGCCGTTTGGGTTAAGGAGCATATGACAAAGCCAGTCGTAGGGTTTATTGCCGGAGTTACGGCGCCTGCTGGAAAAAGAATGGGACATGCGGGAGCTATCATTTCAGGCGGGCAGGGCACTGCCAATGAAAAGCTTAAAATCATGGATGCCAGTGGCATTGCCGTCACTCGGGACCCATCTAAAATGGGATCGCTTCTAAAATCTGTTCTTTGACGTAAGATTTTTTGAATCTATGGCCTTGGCAAGACAGCTTGGGCACAAACAGGTATCACCAAGATTTCCAGATAAGGTATTTGGGAAGTCGGTTGCGCACCAGCACGGCTGATGAGTGTGGCGCACCCCGCAACTAAACTCAGTCCCGCACTGCTCACACACGTTCATAGTTATCGTTTAGGACTCGCTCTAGTTAATAAACGGAATGGCCATCCCCTTTTTGACTGCTTCTCTATTTCCGATTATGTTGTACCAACGGGAAACATTCGGATAATTGATTAATTCGATTTTGTGCCATTCGTGTCGAGCTACCCAAGGAAATGTAGCTATATCTGCTATTGAATAGTCTTCGGATAAAAATTCACTACTAGCTAAGTGACCATCAAGTACATCATAGAGCCGAGCGGTTTCTTTTTGATAACGGTCAATAGCGTAAGGAACTGGTTCGGGTGCCGCTCGGAGGAAATGATGGACTTGTCCGAATGTAGGTCCTGTTCCGCCCATTTGAAACATAAGCCATTGAATAGTCTTGTACCTATTAGGGCCTGATGCAGGTAGAAGACGCTGGAATTTTTCGGCTAGATACATCAATATAGCGCCTGATTCAAAGAGTGCTAGAGGTGATCCACTCTTTGAATCGTGATCGATAATTGCTGGGATTTTATTATTGGGGCTGATTGCAAAGAACTCGTTGGAGAACTGTTCGTTCTTACCAATATTGATGCTGATGGCTCGATAGTCTGTGGCTAGCTCCTCTAGCATGATCGAGACTTTCCTGCCGTTTGGTGTTCCCCATGTGTATAAATCTATCAAGGTAATCTCCTATTTTATGTAATTGTATTATAGTAGTTGTCACGTACGTTACGTTTTCGGCGTCTAAACAAAGAGGTTTTTGCATTCCTTGACTAAGTGGATACTCACGATAGTTCTTGTCGTATGCTTAGTCGCATACACCAAGCCCATTTTTCTTAAATTATTGAGAAAGATGATTGGTAGAAAAGTGTTGCCCGGCAATATTACCGTGCAATTTTTTGGGCGAAAACTATATTTGCCGTTTGCTTCGACGATTCTGTTGAGTTGCATTGCGACATGCTTATATTGGAGTATTCGTTAATCCCTTTGCGATTTTATTAAGCACTATTTCCGTTTAGGAAGGCCTTCCTTTAAAGCGATAATACGTGCATTTCTTACTCGTTGATTTATGGTGCCAACATCCCCCGTATTAGCTAAGTCATCATGCTTAAGTGATTTCAATATTTCTAATGCTCGCTTAAGACGTGTTAAATGCTCCGGATATGTTTCCTTGGCAAGGATGTGGCCGATTATTTTCGCAGCGTTTAAAATATTTTTAAAACGTTCTGGGTTTCTTAGGCCGTCAAGTTGCATCACAAGGTCGAGCATATGTTCATCAGATAATTCAGATGCGTGCGAGATTGACCCAAGGTGACCTAAAAGAAGCAAAGAAGTTTGATATCTGTCTCTTATACACATCTCCGAGCCCACGAGACAGGCAGAAATCTCG
>CAJXOL010000104.1 GCA_913057675.1 uncultured Pseudomonadota bacterium
AGGCCCCTCCGTGACGTGAAGTAGGTCAACTACGTCGTGGAATGAACGCTTACACCAATCCATATTGAGGGCGCCAGGATTCGCGCTTTAACGACCAGATCGAGCAAACAAGACCGAGCGCTCCAACCGGAAAGAAAAGGTTTACTCCGAAAATGAGCCAAACCTCACAATCATAGCTATATGGACAACCGTCGCAGATTCCCAACATCGCCCACAATGCCACCAGCAGCAATGATGCTGATAGCAGTAGCTCGATCCAGGACAGTAATTTCAGCATTTGGATTCCAATAGACACACATAACGTTGGCCGTTAGCCGGTTTGGAGGTGTACCGCGCCGGAAAAGCGGTCCGCTGTAGCCCGCTGGTTGTGCCCAGTCTCACGCTTATCTAGAGCTTTTTCCCGGCGCAGGGAGAAAAGCCAGTTAAGAGCATCGGACAAAAGCCCCATATTTTTTACTCGCTAACGCCATTGCACGGCGGCGGCCTGCGAAGCGGCGACAAGGCTGTCCGGTGGAGGGCCAGCCGGCCCGGCATCAACTGGAACTACTGGTTAGCTTTGTAGTGCAAAATCTTTGTATCTATTCTCAAATATTCATAGGCAGCCGCCGCTTTCATCACAAGATCCCCATCTCGACAGATGAGAAGATGACAGAATGATGCAAGCCCTGCGTGCGTCATATCACTGAATGATGCTTTGAATCTGCGTTCTTGATGCATTTTTGAGTCTCGATAATAGCCAAGAAAGTTAAGCTGATGATAGATACCATTAACCTTCTCTACGACAGTTCTCTCTTTGCCAAAATCGGCCTCGTGCCGGGAGGGTTTAGTACCGAAAAAAGTGTCAATATCAAGATCGGCGCCATCAAATTGTTTCTCTAGCATCGCCCAAATCTTTCGGACGACACGGGGCCCCTCGACATTCTTTAGCACCTTGGCTCCCAAACCGGTTGCGTCTTCAAACTGCTTGGCTCCTGCATTCTGTTGCGTATCAAGGGACGATGCTGCAGACCTAAGCTCTGCCCTCAACAAATCAGGCAGATTTTGGATGGCAAATTGGAGCTCATCACGCTGATCTGGGCTCAATCCAGGTATGTTATCAGTCTGACTTTCGACTACTGATAAAAGCTTTTGTATTTCATCCACGCCGCACGCAAAAATCTCGGCGAAGGATTGCTCTTTACGGCCGCCGTAAAGCTTCTCCAACATCCCCGTGAAAATCAGGCCTGAATCCGGAGAATCAGATAAACCCGCCACGTAGTCTTGATATACATTGCTTGCGCAGTTTGTCTTGAGCTCGGCCGTGCCAGTACCCATGACTGGAACAAGGTGAAGGGCTTCAAGTCCGTCGAGCAATTGAAGAAACTCGATTTCCCTCCCTTTTGAACGATGAATTTCTGCAAGGTTCTCACTGGAGAAAACCGGGCTTATATTTTCATCTCTTAGGAGGTCAGCTATGCCTGCCGGATCTCCTTTCAACATGGAGTCTAGGATGTTGTGATCTAGGTAGGCAAGGACTGTGAACTGACTCATATTTATTCGAAGCTAATGTGTCAATCACCGGTGCCAAGACCGGAGCGAAGGTTTTGGCATTCTGTGCATGACATGGTTAGACTTGACGAGAATTGCGGGAAAGAAACTTTACCGCAGCCTCAGAAAAACCATCCATATACAAGTCAGCCTTTTTTAAATCAATAAAACGATATCTTTCTAAGAGTTTTTCTTTACCGACATCTTCTTGCTGATAGTCAACTAATTTGACGTTATTTTTGACATTGTCAAATAAGCTAAGATCCCATTCAACATTTTGGTAGTTTAAAACTATCCTGTTTAATAGAATTTTCAAATATTCGTCGTGCTCAGGCAACGAGAAGCCAATAATAGAGATACCTAGATTCAATCCACCGGCCCGCCCCAAGCCATACCAAAAATCCAGGAATGGGCTAGCGTAGACAATCTTCATATGGGATGGTGACAAAATCATAGGGGTCCCAGGTGGGTCCCATTTTGCGTACAAGTCATCAATATTTTTGACCCTGTGGATATACAATAAGGGGTCATTTTCACTTCGAGGGCCGTCAACTAAAGGATGAGTTCGGTAGATAGAATCTTTGCTAAAGATTGCGTCACGTGGGTCTAGATCAAAACCCTGTCTTTTGTAAGATTCCTTTAGCCATAGATAAGACTTATTGCTGAACCAGTCTAAAGACCCGTGAAGCTTTAGAATTGTAACCTCCTTTATTGAATCATCTATGGTGTTAGACATTTCACCAATTTTTTTGAATCTGTCGGGAAAAAGCCTGTAGGGCTTGCCGATGTGGTCAAGGGCTCTCTCCAAAACAACATCGTAGTTTAGAGTAATTACTAAATCATTCTCTGAAAGAGAACGCGCAAACTCATAATATTCATTTGGCAATGCATTAGAAGCAGGTGTTTTATTATGAATAACTTTGCCTATATAGCTTTTCACAAATAGCTGCGCTTCATTTCCGTGCTCACTGAAGGTGTCGCTACCTTCTAAGCCTAGGAAATGCTCAATATCGAGGTAGGACATAAATTCTTCGAGGTCAACATCCTCTTCCTGAAGGCAAACACCATCACAAAGTTTTTTATAATCGATAAATTCTTTAAGAGATCTATGGAACTTTGTATTTCTCCCGTAGTTCATCTCTATCTGTGATCGAACTTCGGAAAATAACTGGGAAGCTAGGGGCAACCCTGCTGGAACGGAGAATCCTGCGCCAAGAATGAATATTCTAAATCCTGGGTGAGTGTTTCCCATAGATCTATTTAAACCTCTGTTCTTACGTTTCCATAAAAGCTTTTTCAGTGCTTTTGTTCTTCTCTTAGTTCGAACTTTTCCCATTTGATCCCAAATCTAACGTTCTGGCTTTGCGGCGCACCGGAGCAACAGCGCAGGTGCGTCCGACAATAGTTACCTGTTAGATCTCGGCTAGCAGGAGTGACGTTTCATATTTCTCGATCAGGTTACCACGGTACTCAGCGCCCCACTGCTTCGAATTGTAGGCTCGGTCAGCGGAATGTCGGCCCTTGTATGCTTGGTCTATTGACCGATATTCATCCGCGAGGTGCGGCCGAAGAGGCTCAAGGTCACCGGCAAGCTGGCAGGCCACGGCCAGCTCCATAGAAAGTTTCAAACCAGAATCTGCGGTCAACATGAGATTCTCGACTTGGGGGTCTTTATTTACCCAAGATTTCATATATCGATCAACGTAGTACAGATCCCAGGTCATGTTGCGAAGCGACCCAAATTTCTTAGCTCTTGTCTCTGTCGATTTATACTTCATCATTTTCTTTGCTGGGATTCTTCCGAACAGCGCCGCCGCATATACAAGTGCGGCAAGAGAAAAACGAAACTCCGAAACGCACCAGTTAACAAATGTGAGTAACTTTCGCGGACGCGATATGGATGTATCAATTGCCACGCTAGTAATTGCAAGAACGCAGAGATACAAAGAGTCCCAATCTGTAAGGCGTCTGTACTGCAACAATTTGCTGCGTAGATCGTCCCGATCAGGGGACACGATTGGGTCGATACTCAACGTTTGCTCAAAACCGAGCGCATAGGCAGCGAGCTCATCTAATGAATGGTCATCGATGCCGCGAAATTGCTCAAGATTTGATATTGCCTCATTTGCCCGCTCACCAGAGTAGTTGATTTTTTCGTAAATTGCGTATGTTGGGTTTAGCTGAAGGTCCGCAATCCGGAAAAAGGTGAGATAACCAGCGGCGATTCTTGATACTTCAGTGGATTTCGCCCTCTTGGTAAGGTTTAGCAGATACTGAAGGCAATTCATATCAAGTATCACTTGGTACTTGATGCCTTCCGACTGGAGATTGTGCTGGTAAGCAGCCGCGTTGTAGATGTCCACATCTTGGCCCTCAAAGTTGTGAACTAACCAATCCGCAGATCGAATAATCTCAACAATGTCCGGATAATACCCGGGAACGACCATAACGGCTGGCATAGAATTTCCCAAAAGATTGATGACCTAACGAGGCTGTAGAAAAGCTCCAGAGTTATTCCGAGGCCTCGAGTTGTTGAAATTTCGTACCATAAATAGAGCGTTTCATAAAATCTGAGGCAGTTTTCTACGAAAAATTCTTCAGATTTCACGTAGGAGCGCCAACTCAAAATACCTCGGGATTTTTCTACAGCCTCAACGCCTCAATCAGCCGCCGCTTTAGCGGTCGGCTGAACTGATTTGTCAGAGGTTGCGTTCTGAGTCAGCTCATCTACGGTGGTTACGGTTAGCGTCTCTATATGCGTTATCTTTTTCCGCATAATTTCATTTGAAGCTGTACTCTTTTTTAGCTCTTCCACAATCGCTTCGATATTCTTTTCCATGTCATTTAAGATCCGATGAAACGAGGAATTTTGATCGTCACGTTCGTTTAAAGCTTCGACCATGAGCTCTGCGGTTTCTTCAATACCTACTATTTTCTGCTCTATTCCAGTTGGAATGTTGATGTCTGAAACAGATGATTTATATGAGAAACCAATAGAAGAAACTGTAGCTATTACTGAAACCACTAGGGCTGCAGTAGCAAAGTATGTTGCTTGTCTTGATGCCTTTCTCGCTTCTCTTAACTCGGTGTACTCAAGGAGCCGAAACTCATCTTCCACTGACAGACTCAGCTCTACTTCCTTGCCTTTCCTAAACTCGTGGATGTAGCTAGAGCGATTGTGAAAAAATATCTCTTTGTTCGATATCTGAACAACAAGGCGAAACTGCTGCTGTTCGGTGAGACCAAGGTTCTCCGTCAGTTGCTCGATAGTAAATGTTTCTCTATTTGCGCCGAATTTGAGAGCACGAATGTAGATTCCTTGGTCAGAACTCATAAAACCTCTAACGCTCTTGCTCACAGGAGGCAAAAGCATAGCGCAGCGACCGCTTTTGACTTCATGTGCAGCCACTTGTTAATTTGTAGTTGTGATCACTAGGCTCAGGACAACTCCTGCGCGCCCCAAAATCCACAGACCACCGCCAATTGCGAGCAACCTGATTACCCACATGCTTCCGAGTTCTTCAGCACGCTCAGCATGCCTTCGTTTGTCCGAGTTTCGCTGCAAACACTTTTGGTTTGACTCATTTAGGGAGCGCCCTTTCGCAATAACCTCTTGTTGCACAGTAAGTTTCGATTGGGCCATCACTGACTCCATCCTAGCAACATGCATCTCGCCCCACTTCGCCAATAATCCTGATGCACCTGCGGACAACAGCAGTAGCCATGCTAAGACTTCGATTAACGCGAATACAAAATGGGTATCATCAGTCAGTCTAAACGACGATACGGCGACACCAGTTAAGGCAAAAGGGAGCGAGAGTGAATAATAGGTAAAACGTGCTTTTCGATCCCAGAATCGCTCACTCGCTTCGATCCGCCTCTGCCTTATGTTCTCTTCGCTATCTTCCATTCTATGTCCAGTGTTGGGTCTTCGGCTCATCGCAAACTATCAATAGTTAGATCGTGGCCAAATTCGCACTGAAAATTTGACCGCGTCGTCATCACGCTTCATGGTCCACCAATCTCCGAGGTGCTCGTTAAAACTATCCAGGAAACTAATAAGTTGCAAAGCTAACCAGTCAAGTTTTTACTACGCCTTGTAATAATGAAACGGTCACATTTCCGCAATCATAAAATACCCAAATAATTCCAGTGCCCCAAAAACAGAAAAGGCCCGAAGCTTTAACACTCCAGGCCTTCTCATCACTCACTGCAGTCAATCACCTCAACCGCACTTGCTATCGCC
>CAJXOL010000105.1 GCA_913057675.1 uncultured Pseudomonadota bacterium
GAGATTTCTGCCTGTCTCGTGGGCTCGGAGATGTGTATAAGAGACAGGTGCTAGTTAAGAATCTATTTCTATCATTTGACCCTGCACAACGAAATTGGATGGTTGACCGTAAGGCGTATCTGCCGCCAGTGGCTATCGGAGAACCCATGCGTGCAGGTTCTGTTGGGCAAGTAATAGATTCGCGTCACGCGGAGTATCAAGTAGGCGATCTCGTCCAAACTACCGGCAATTGGCAAGATTATGTGGTTGCTTCTCCCGGTGAAGGTCCAATGGGGTTGGTCAAATTGCCGTCAGGGGTATCCCCTGAAATGATGTTGTCTGTGCTCGGTATAACGGGGCTTACGGCGTATTTCGGCTTACTAGAGATTGGCCAGCCTAAACTTGGCGATACCGTTCTTGTTTCTGGTGCTGCAGGTTCTACCGGCTCGTTTGTTGGTCAGATTGCAAAAATCAATGGTTGCCGTGTCGTTGGTATTGCTGGTGGCCCCGATAAGTGTCGGTGGTTAAAAGAGACTGCCGGTTTCGACGCCGTAATCGACTATAAAAATGAAGATGTTAATGCACAAATTGCTCATCATTGTCCTGATAAGTGGGATGTATTCTTCGATAACGTAGGCGGCTCTATCCTAGAGGCGGCCCTAGATCACGTCAATCTGCGTTCTCGGATTGTTTTATGCGGGAGTATCTCTGGCTATAACGCGACTAGACCGATACCTGGCCCATCAAATTTGTCGAGCCTGACTGTTAATAGAGCGCGAATGGAAGGGTTCGTTATTCTGGATTACATGCCGCGAGCAATGGAAGCCATTCAAGATCTAATGTCATGGGTTTCATCAGGCCAATTGATTTACCAAGTCGACGTGCAGGAAGGTTTTGAAAATATCCCTACCACGTTGCAGCGACTCTACAACGGACAAAATCTGGGGAAGCAACTACTTAAAATAGGCTCATAGAAATAGCCATAAGGATTGTAATTACATACATCGAACCCAAGCGTCGCGAGGAATTATCTGAGTAAGAACCGATGTTGAAGATGGTGGAGGCTTCTATGGGCTATTTGCCAACATCCATGATGACCATGGCACATTGGCAAGAATTTACTCAAGCTTTCGAGGGGCTAGGTGTAACGGTTCTCCGCAGCGGTGAACTAGATACAGGGCTAAAACAAATCATAGCGTTTGCGGTGAGCAACGCAGCTGGTTGTCGTTACTGCCAGGCACATACAGGTAATTCAGCGTAAAAAAATAATGTCAGCGTAGAGAAAATAAAAGCAGTATTTGAGTTTGAGAGTAACGACTTATTTTCCGAAAAAGAGAGAGCGGCGCTCCGAGTTGCAGTGCACGCAGCTATGGTACCCAATGCTGTAGAGGCTAAGCACATGAATGGATTGTCAAAACACTTTAGTGAGAGGCAGGTTATAGAAGTTGTAGCCATAATACCACTGTTAGGGTTTCTTAATCGCTGGAACGACACGATGGCAACCACTTTAGAAAACTCTCCTTAGAGTTTTGCAGCAGACCAGCTCGCCTCGCAGGGTTGGGATGCAGGAAAGCATGAATAACCACGCGCAACTGCATTTACAAAGGCAGCCAAGGTTTGACCACTTCGATGGAGAAGTAATATGAAAAAACTTAATATCTACGATCAACTCAACGCAGCCACGCTTCTGTTGGTGTCACCGGAGTGGCGAAAAGTAAAAGCAGCCCGTAACTCGGCGGTATCGTTTGAAACGCCGGATGTAACTATCCCAATTGAAAATCGTACGATAGCGAACCGCAATATTCGCCTTGCTGAGGCCGGACCAGTCGATGCTCCTCTCGTGGTGCTACTCAGCCCGTTTCCTGAGAGCATCCTAAGTTTTACAGGTTCCTGGAAAGCACTTACAGAGAAATGTCGGGTAATTGCCATCGACCTTCCTGGGTTTGGTGGTTCCGAAGGTGACCGCAAGGATATGTCACCCAGTGCCCAAGGTGCTCATCTGGCTGCGATCTTTGATGAGCTTGATTTGCATAATGTTCATCTTATCGCACCTGATGTGGGGATGGGCGCCGCGCTCGCCTATGTTCTTAACCATAAACATCCCGTAACAAGTTTAGCAGTCGGGCATGGTGTCGGTGCGCCGGGTCCTTTCAAACTGGCTTTTATGATCAGCATGTTGGCCAGATTTGGTTTTATGCGTTTCACTACGGGGTTGT
This sequence comes from uncultured Pseudomonadota bacterium, assembly GCA_913057675.1. Taxonomy (GTDB): domain Bacteria; phylum Pseudomonadota; class Gammaproteobacteria; order Burkholderiales; family Eutrophovitaceae; genus Eutrophovita. The sequence continues at coordinate 2,196 of CAJXOL010000105.1, forward strand.
TGGGTGCTGGGCCACTCATCGCTTTCTCGTCAAAGCTTGGGTCCATCCGTCATCGGGCCAACGCTAAGCAAATAGATGATTATAAACGCTCTTATTCGGGGCGCGCACATGAAGTGGTTTACTGGTTCAAGGATTTTCGTTCGAAAGCCGCAGAGCTGGCTGGACGAGTGAATGAAATCGATATACCTACCTTGGTTTTCTGGGGAGAGCTTGATGTTATGTTCGATGTCAGTAATGCAGAATATTTAAATGCAGCACTGCCGCAAAGTAAGTTACATATTCTGCCTGAATCAGGTCACCTTGCTTGGGCTGATCAGCCGGAATTATTCGCCGAGATGATAATTGATTGGGTAGAGACCACGCATAAAAAGCTGCCGTTGTGAGAAGTGATGAGGCCTAAGCACCAGTCGCTTCACGAACCGCTCGAAGGATGCCTGAGTTTAGGAACGTCGCTATTAAGCAATGTTGATTACTGATCGACACTACTTTTTTATAACTTTGTTCGAGATGACACCTATTTTTTCGACTTCGAGTTCGACAATGTCCCCATTGTTTAAAAAGCGTAAGTGCTCTAGACCACATCCTAAGCCCACTGTACCAGAACCAATTACTTCGCCAGGATAAAGGGTCTCGCTTTTACTTATATGCGCGATCATATCTGCGAAATTCCAGTGCATTGTATTGCTATTGCTATCGCACCAAGTCTCTCCGTTGACACGTGCCTGCATGCGTAAGTTGTAAGGGTCATCAAGTTCATCCGCGGTAACTATAACCGGCCCAAGAATAATTGAATCGTCAAAATCTTTGCTTTTTGCTGGCCCCAACATCCCCGGAGATTCGAGCATTTGGGCATCTCGTGCCGAGAAATCGTTATAAATTGTGTATCCAAATATATGGCTTGGAGCGTTACATTTGCTGATGTCTTTTCCTTTTTTACCAATGATACATGCCATTTCTAATTCGAAATCCATTAACTCAGAATACGCTGGCCACACAATGTCTTTGCCACTTTGTGCCACGGAGAAACGGTTTGCTTTGTAGTAAAGGGGCTGTTGATACCAGACTTCAGGGACTGCAAAACGGCCACTAGTGCGCAAATCATGTTCAGTTTCCACAGGATCATTTGCAGCCATAGCGCTCAGCTTTATGGCGCTCTCAAACGAATTTTTCAGATGCTCCTCGAAACCCAGGCAGTCACGTATTTGTGCGGGCAATGGTAGTGGGGCTAACCAATCCACTTGGTCAGATGGTATTCTAGCTGAGCTAGACGCAAGTATTGCATAGGCGCGATCAAGAGCAGGTTGACCTGCTTCTATAAAATTTTGCATTGAGGAAAAAGCGAGGTCCTCCGCTGCTGCGATACTCAGATTGATGATTCCGGTGTCAGTGAAAGCGCCCAGATGTTCTGCGCCTTGCTGTTTGAACGTAATTAACTTCATATATTTCTCGTTATGCTTTGAGGCTACGCCCGATAACTGAGAGTTTTCTCATAGCAACCTGATTTGTGAATAAGTGATCTTAAATGAACGACGGTCAGTATATTAATAGACTCAAGGTATATCAATATTGCGGGAGTTAAATCTACAACTGCTTCGACATTGACCAAGTAAATAGTTTTCGCTCGCAATCGTCACTCACACTTCAGCTTACTTAGGATTTAAACTCGATGTCCGTTTATATAATTGCACGATTCAAAATACATGATCGAGGTGAATACGATAAATATTCAGCTGGCTTCTCAGAAGTATTTAAAAAGTTCGATGGTAAGATGCTGAGTGTTGATGAGGACCCGACGGTATTGGCTGGAGATTGGGATGATACTAGGTCGGTAATTATTGAGTTTCCATCGAAAGAATCTGCGTTGGCTTGGATGACATCTGATGACTATCAGGGCATAGCGAAGCATCGTAATGCTGGCAGCACGGTAAACTCTATATTGGTAGAGGGTTTACAATAATAGAACATAGAGACATCATACCGCTCCCCAACTGCGTTGTTCGAACAAGACATTTAACCGACATTGCCAAGGTTAATATAAGGGGTTTTGTTGGTTGGTTCTGCCACCCCTCTGCCTATCGGGGCGTGGATAAAAACCAAGTTTTGGGGTGATCTGATTAGATGGTGTATGAAAAAAGTGCGTTCCATCGCTTAGTATGTCTATATCTGTCAATAAGTTACTGTCCGAGTCTAGTACCCCGCTAGTTGGCGATATAGTTAATTGCTGATTAGCTACTTTTAGTCAATCCTGGCCTAGAGTCCAAACAAAAATCGCATGGAGTTACTCATGAGTTCAGTCGTTGCAATTAATCAGAGAGCGAGAAGCGGGGAACAAAAGGCGTTGCGTCGACGCGCGGTACTAGAGGCTGCCGAAACCTACTTTCTTGAGGTTGGGTATGAGGCATTCTCTATGTCTAAACTCGCCAAGAATATTGGATTATCCAAGGGTACACTTTACCTCTACTTCCAAACTCGGGAAGAGATTTTTCTGACCCTCTATGAGCAAAGCCTGATTCGATGGAGTCAGGTTTTCATAAATGATTTATCTAAATCCATGACAACTAATGCATATTGCCAGAAATTATTTAGCACTGCCTCGGAAGATGGCACCTTCTTGCCTTTGCTTATCAGGCTCGAGCATGTGATCGAACACAATGTTGCCATCCCTCGGCTTATCAATTCTAAACAAGTGTTCATAAATCAGGTGGAAGCGCTTGCTGAGGTCACGTCCATCTCGCTCACTTTGAGTAAAGCGCAAGCGATAGAGGTAGTAAAAACAATGGGCGTCCTCCTGATTGGTGCGACCCAAGGAGATCAAGGTCCTTCACTTGATAACGAAGAGTTGCCTGAAGATGTTCAAAAACTTATCGTTAGCTTTTCGTCTGAGCCTCTCTTTATTAAAAATGCTGTTCGCATCATAGAGGGCATTCGCGCAGAAGCTTTATAAATTAACTCTGACTCAACCGCTGAGGGTGTTAGTGTGAAAGGGTTTAGAGAATTTATGTATCACCCTGGAAACACCGCTCCCAGAGAGTAGCGAAGGATGTGCCGAGAAGACAATAATATCTGCGTCAGACTGAGTTATGTCGCCGATCAGTATTCTTAATTTAGTCATATCAGAGGTAGCTACGGGCCATTGAAATCAGTTCTATTCGTCTTAGCTCGAAATTGATGCTTTAAGCGCGAATCTTAGCCCTGTGTCAGGTAAGTGGCATAAGCGCTCTACTCGCAGTTTATAAGAGCTAAAATTACACCAAATTGGGCTAAATATTGTCTTCATATTTGAATTCATGCTCTCCCTCGCGGTCGGTTTCGACTTTAATATCAAGTTAGGGGTTTCCAGCGCACCATCCACAGCCCTCGCCGGCACAACGGTCGCATTCTGAGACTGGCTTTTAAAGCTCACTGTCAAGTGGGTCAACACCATTTTCGTTCCTGTAAGAATACTCGTCTAGCGTGAAATGATTTTAAAGGATATGAGCT
>CAJXOL010000106.1 GCA_913057675.1 uncultured Pseudomonadota bacterium
GTAGCGAAATTCCTTGTCGGGTAAGTTCCGACCTGCACGAATGGCGTAACGATGGCCACACTGTCTCCTCCTGAGACTCAGCGAAGTTGACATGGTTGTGATGATGCAATCTACCCGCGGCTAGACGGAAAGACCCCGTGCACCTTTACTGCAGCTTTGCATTGGACTGTGATGGAATTTGTGTAGGATAGCTGGGAGGCTATGAAGAGTAGACGCTAGTTTGCTTGGAGCCATCCTTGAAATACCAGCCTGATTGTATTGCGGTTCTAACCTAGGTCCCTTATCGGGATCGGGGACCATGCATGGTAGGCAGTTTGACTGGGGCGGTCTCCTCCCAAAGAGTAACGGAGGAGTTCGAAGGTTCGCTAGGTACGGTCGGACATCGTACTGATAGTGCATTGGCATAAGCGAGCTTGACTGCGAGACTGACGGGTCGAGCAGGTGCGAAAGCAGGACAAAGTGATCCGGTGGTTCTGAATGGAAGGGCCATCGCTCAACGGATAAAAGGTACGCCGGGGATAACAGGCTGATCTCCCCCAAGAGTTCATATCGACGGGGAGGTTTGGCACCTCGATGTCGGCTCATCACATCCTGGGGCTGTAGCCGGTCCCAAGGGTATGGCTGTTCGCCATTTAAAGTGGTACGCGAGCTGGGTTTAGAACGTCGTGAGACAGTTTGGTCCCTATCTACCGTGGGCGCTGGAAGTTTGAGAGGACCTGCTCCTAGTACGAGAGGACCGGAGTGGACGTATCTCTGGTGTACCGGTTGTCACGCCAGTGGCATTGCCGGGTAGCTAAATACGGAAGAGATAAGCGCTGAAAGCATCTAAGCGCGAAACTCGCCTCGAGATGAGACTTCCCGGAGGTATAACCTCCCTAAAGGGTCGTTGCAGACTACAACGTTGATAGGTCGGGTGTGCAAGCGCAGCAATGCGTTCAGCTAACCGATACTAATTGCCCGTGCGGCTTGATCCTATAGCCTTGTGTATCAAGGAGATAGGTCGCTTGTGCAATAAAAATAATCAGAGTGCAATCTGGTAACTCATACTTCTTTCATGTGTTGAAGGCAAATAATTTTAAAGCTTTGCCTGGTAGCAATAGCGAGGCGGTACCACTCCTTCCCATTCCGAACAGGACAGTGAAACGCTTCAGCGCCGATGATAGTGCGAGGTATATCGTGCGAAAGTAGGACACTGCCAGGCTCCCAATTAACCCCTCGTTGGTAAATCAGCGAGGGGTTTTTTATGTGTGCTAGGTTCTTAAATTTTGAGCCAGTCGATATTTACTGGAGTTATTAGTAAACACGTTATTATGTAGTGACTTTGGTTAGCTTGAGGTGAGCTCGGTATGGAATCAAATGAAATTGCAATATTGGGTGGTGGATGTTTTTGGTGCCTCGATGCAGTATTCACTCGTGTTAAGGGCGTAAATAAAGTAGTACCTGGCTATATGGGCGGTGCATCTCAAAACCCCACGTATGAGTCTGTATGCTCAGGGCTCACCGGTCATGTTGAGGTTGTACAAGTGGTTTTTTCGCCGGCGAACATCACTTTTTCAGATTTGTTACGAATTTTTTTTACAATACATGATCCAACTACCCCAAACAGACAGGGCGCTGACGTCGGTTCTCAATATCGGTCTCAAATTTTTACCACGTCAGATGTTCAGATTGAGGATTCTATGGCGGTTGTTACAGCGCTAGAGGCTGATGGGACTTGGGACTCTCCTATTGTCACTGATGTGCGTCCAGCGGAGATTTTTTACGTCGCTGAAAATTATCACCACCAATACTATGAGGCTAATCGCTCACAGCCTTATTGTCATTATGTGATCGATCCAAAGGTCGCTAAGTTACAGAAGTCCTGGGAAATGTTTCTAAAATAGATATTTAGAAGTCAAACTCAGTCAGTATATGGCCGGGCCCTTGTTGGAGAGATAACGGTTTATTTGCATTCACGACTTTTTTCCCATTGACCCAAACGCCGTTTATGCCCGTTGGGTTTCGCATTAGACGTGATCCACTTCCTGGGAGATCATTTAGTCTGTATAGCTTAGATATGCCGACCGATTCGGGATCGAAGAGTACCAGATCGGCATAGTACCCTGTTTTGATTTTGCCTCTTTTTTTTATTCTGTACTTCGCAGCTTGGTCTGACGTTAATTTTTGTATGGCGCGTGACAGTGTAAACGTACCTGTATCCAGTGCCCAATGCCGCATGAAAAACAAGCCAAAACCGGCATCACAAAGAAATTCTACGTGTGCCCCAGCATCGGACAAAGCCATGATGGCATTTTGGTGTGTAAGCAGTTTTGCCACACCTTCATCGTTATTTTGATACATCTTTCCAACAAACTGAGTATCTAGATCCTGATCAAAAATCCAATCGAGCGGGTTCATATTGGCAGATTTTGCAATCTCTGTGATCGGTGTCTCGTTCAATTCAATTTTGTCCCATGCGCCACTAAAGATTACCCCAACATGGTTTTCAGTGAGGTCCTTAGCAAATTGTTCTCTAAAGGTTCGGCTCTTGTATATGGCTTTTAAGTCTTCAGCGGCAGCCATTTTGACTGAAGTGAAAGCTTCATGAGCATAAAATATGTATGGATTGCGCAAAGTAAAATCGAACGATAAAGGGTGCGGGTTTGCATGAATGTACACTTCGTGCCCACGATCTAGTGCATATCCGCATCGCTCGTAATAACTACTTGATGCAGTGGGATCCGAATCGTTATACATGGCAAGCACTGAGACAAGAAAAGTGGGGCAATCAAATGTCTTACTTATATGCTCTAGGTATTCAGGAGTAGCTCGTCCTCCTCCTGCCGTGACAAACACACCTTTTCTTTGTTTGATTGGCTCGAGTAGTGCGTAAAGTTCAGCATCCTCCGCGATTGTTGAAGGCATCGGCCGGCCACCAAAACCCGAGTGATTGGGAGAAAAAGAGGATGCAAAACCGATTGCTCCGCTGGTGAGCGCCTCGTCGACGATGCCGCGCATGGTATTTAGCTCCTCCTGAGTAGGGATAACCCTAGTGGAGCTTTCCTCCCCCATTACCGCGGTTCTGATGGCTGAGTGCCCGATCAGAACAGCAACATTCGGATGAGGACGCTGTTCATCGATGAAATTAAGATAATCAGGGAAAGATTCAAATTTCCATTGAGTCCCTTCCAGGAGGGTGTTTAGATTCATACCCTCAACGACCGACAAATTTTTAAGCATGATTTCCTGATGCTTTTTAGGGCACGGCGCAATTCCAAATCCACAATTACCCATTACTGCCGTGGTAACCCCCATCGAAGGAGACGGGGAAAGTGTAGGGTCCCATGTGATCTGTGCGTCATAGTGGGTGTGCACGTCAATGATCCCAGGCATTAATGCGAGTCCGTGACCTTTAATGACGTTAGCGGCTGGGGTATTTAAGTCTCCTATTTCAATAATTTTATCTCCTGAGATGCCAACATCAGCGCAGAACGTGCTTCCGCCTTCACCGTCATAGATGGTCGCACCCTGAATGATTGTGTCAAACTTGATCGCAGACATCGTATGGTCTCCTCTTGGTAGATTTTAGCGAAGGAATGGTTCTAACTGGTTTGCCACATCGATCTCAAACGATAAAATTCTAGAGCTAAGAGACTTACCGTAGTTATCAAGGCAAAGTGAACGTGATACGCCGCCACCTAAGGCGTCTTCGCAGACGAAATTAAGCATGTGTAACTCATCGATGGCATACCTAGTGACAGTTCCATTAACGACCCCTGAGTAGAAATCCTTAAATTTAGCCGCTGATAGTTGCGTTTTGATGGTTTCATAAAGTTCAGGGCAATAGGCAATAATTGAAATGTTTGAAGTATTCCCTTTATCCCCTGATCTACAATGCGCCAAGCGCACTAACTTGATGAGCATGATATATATTCAACTTTCATAAAAGTTGATGGAAGAATTAATTTTATTCCTATCAACAAGTGATGACCAAACGCCAATGATTTCCCTTGTGCGATCTTGGTGGGGGACTCGTTTCCCTGTCATACCAACACCTGACACAGCCATACCATCAACTTCCCGGCCAATTTTCATAGCCTCTTCTCGATTCAAGGTTCTTGCGGCAACTCGTACTGCAATTTCGTAAGGTTCTTGACTCGTTTTAGGTGTCATATCTCCGTGGATCGCGTTGAGCCCTAGATAGTCTATACGTAACTCTTCAGCTTTTAGGTTCACAATCTTAAAACGCTCGCGTAATATCATTTCAGCGAGTTTTGCCCTCTTCAGTGCGCCTTCCCCAGCGTAAAAAAACATATCCTCGCCAATAAAACCCTCCTCACACCCGATAGAGACTTTTAGTGTTGGTGTCCTCGGCTTACCGCTTATGCCCGAAACCAAAACCCGATCCTTGGATACTTCTTCGATTCGTGTGGTTGAGAAATCAACGACAACGTCGGGGGTTATGTAGTTAGCCGGATCATGTACCTCGTACAACAGTTGCTCTTTCACCGTCATATCATTGACGACGCCACCAGTACCCGATAGCTTGGTAATAATCGCGCTGCCGTTTTCATCGACCTCTGCAATTGGGAATGCTAAATCCCAAGGATTAGGTACATCCTTGAAGCCAGGGTCTGCGAAGTAGCCACCAGTAACTTGTGCGCCACACTCCATGAGATGCCCAATTCCATTCGCAAGTCCTAGGTGAGCGAAGTCATCCATCTGCCAGCCAAATTCATGCATCATGGGTGCCGCAAAGAGTGAGGGGTCTGCTACGCGGCCAGTCACAACAATATGTGCACCTTGGTTCAGAGCCTGCACGATAGGCTCTGCGCCAAGGTACGCTTCGGCCGATACAATTTTTCCCGTGAGTGAGTGAGTTGGCTCTCCTGTCTCTAAGATGCTGTTCGTCAACTGAAGCACTTGATCGGTAATTAAACTACCGTTTACCGCAGCTACTTTAACGCCCTTAAAGCCGAGCGTTTGCAACCAATAAACGATGCGCTCTGCAGCCCCATTCGGATTGATCCATCCTTGGTTCGATATTATTTTTGTGCCTTGTTTAATGCAGCCGGGGAGAACGGCTTTCATTCGGTCATCTAACCAGGTGTCGTAACCGGGGAACGTTGGATCCTTCCGTTTTCTAACCTGTGCCGCAGAAACGGTGGCCTCAGCCATCGTCTCGAAACAGAGATAGTCTAAACACCCTCTGTCGGCATTATTTTTGGCTGGTGAAATTCTATCTCCCCACCAAGCCGAACCTGATCCAATACGTATACTCATAACCTTCCAATCATTTCTAAAGTCGTAACATAAAATTCTGTAGTTAATAATCTCATAATCTCAATGCGAACGAGTTGATTTGTAAGTTTCCCCAGTATTGAGGCACCTCGAAGTGATGCTGTTTTTAACTAGAGGCTTATAGTTTGAGATAAAAAGTATTGACAACGAACGTAACGCTGTGCATTCTCTGAATCGCATGCCGGAGACGGCACTGGCGTTACAATTTCGACACTGAGATTCCTTATTAATAGGATAAAAACAGGAGACTTAAAAATGGCAGTCGCTAAAAAGAAACCGGCAAAGAAGCCCGTAGCAAAAAAAGCACCCTGTCTCTTATACACATCTGACGCT
>CAJXOL010000107.1 GCA_913057675.1 uncultured Pseudomonadota bacterium
AAGAATTATGTCGAAAAAAGATATGTCGAACCGTTCGACTGAATACGCTGTTAGGTGAAAAGGATGGAAGAGTCATTCGAGAAAAGGTGGTCTGATAAAGAGACTGCTCTTGGAGTTCCGCCTGATATACGAGCAAATATGCTTTCGTTTGGTGGGCTGCTTCTGCCATCTGAGGCTGCGCCTTTCTTGTCCTTTGATAAAGCTGAAGATGTGAAGAGAATATTCGAGGTCTATGGTTCATCTTGGGAATGGAGCGATAAAGATAAAGAAAGGCTGTCTCCGTATATCATGATCGGCTCAGATGGCAGTGGAAATCCAATATGTCAAAGGAATACAGACAAGGCTGTTGTTCTTATTGATCATGACGATGGATTTAATTCTGTCAGCTTTGTAAATAGCGGTGTCCAGCAATTGCAGGAGAGTTTGCTAGCATATTTCGGGGAAAGAGATGCTGAGCGTTTTCTATCAGAGATGCAAAAGATCGACCCGAAGGCAATCGAGCCGGAGTCATTCTGGTCTATAGAGGCTAAAGTAATTGGGGCATAGTGCACCTAACAATAAGCAGCAGGCCGACCTTCGGCGGCTGTGCTAGGCGTTATGTGGGAAGGCAATGAAAGTAGCATTAAAAGTATTTCTATACATATTGGTGGCGCTTGTGTTGCTGATTGTCGGGTTGGTCATCTTTAAGGAACAAGTAATCCGGGAAAATTGGCATGTTGAGCATAATGCCGTGAGTTCAGGAGCGCATCCTTTGGCTGGTTTTTGGAAAACTGATGGCTGCTCAGATGACTGGGGGCTGGCAATAGGTCCGGCTGGGGATGGGCTGTATTACGTTTCTTTTTGCGGCCCAGGTGGGTGTTTTGAAGAGGGCGATTACCTGCCGAACACAGCGATAGAGAAAGATCCGAAATATAATGTTACTAGCGAGAACAAAATTGAAGTGCTGACTGAAAAAGGTTGGTCTAGATATATACGTTGCCCAGGTCGCACATAACAATTAGCTGCACAGGAAAATTTACTCGCAAGCTCGCAATTTTCCTGTGAGCAAGGCGTTAACCGGCAAGGATGAAATCGTGGAAATAATCAATCTAATATTGAATGCGGTGATAATTATTGGACTCGGTTTTTTCTACGTTTTGGGCAAGAACTACCTTCCTGGCTATGCAAAAGAGAAGGGAAAGAATCTTGCTACCAAAGAAGATATCGAAGCGATAACAGACAAAGTAGAGTCGATAAGGTCCCAGTACGCTGAGTCATTGGAGGAAGTTAAATCAAAGCTCCAGCTTGAATCCGCGCTAAAGGGTGCATTCCAGCAGAAATGCCTAGAAGCGATTATCGCAATCAATGAATTGCTCGTCGAAATAACTTTGTACTGCTGGAAAAATATGGCGGAGCAATCGCCTAACGAGCACTACGTTTGGAGCAATGTTGATGAGGTAGACCCTTCAAAAGATTTCCACTATTACCGCGTCGCTGTGGATAAGGCGCTCCTTGAACAGGGGCTATACCTAACAAATGATGCAAAAGATCATCTTGCTGCTTTAGAAAGAACCATCGGTCAACTGTCTAGCATGGAGCTAGCCCTGCAAAGTGATGACCCTCACCCTTCAGTCGTTGACTCAGCTCGTGGTGCTTACTACAACGGTGTTAGGGCAGTCGAAACCTGTCAAAAAGGTCTAATGTCAGAGCTCGGGTTGAGCAGTGCCGGTTAACAAGGCCGTCCACGCGACAAGCGCGTGACGGCGGGCGTTATAATCTAGGAAGGTATGGCTAAATTAAAACCAGTTCAGTGGGTTCAGCTAGTTTTCATGTTTTTTGCTGTGATACTGGTTTTGGGAACATTTGGGCAAATGGCGTCCCCAAATGAACGCTTAACCGAGCTATCCTTGGCAACTGCCTACTCATGCTTTTCAATTCTGTACTTTGAGTCATCAGCCACCCCCTATGTAGCTGCAATCTGCAAACAACCGTCATCTTTCCCGGAAATCTTAAGGGTCTCAATGCAATCGGCAGATTTTTCGGCAAACCATGCTGTTGATGTTGTGGGATTTTTGACTGTGGTTGTTGGTGGGCTTATATCTTGGGCTCGTTTTGGCTATACACTAATCCGGAAATATTTGCCGTGGTTATAACAATGCAATGCACGCGACGAGCGCGTGATTGCTCGCGTTAGCCATTTCAAGGAAAACCATGATCGTCAGACTTTTTTGCCCGAAATGCGCTTTAGAAGCCAGCAAAGAAATTAAGGGAAGCCTGGACATCGAAGTGCCTGTTCCAGTTTCTCAACTTGCGGACGATGGCAGATACGAAGTTAGGTGCGGCATCGGGCATGAATGCACCGTCATCCTCGATAACATAAAGTTTGAGCTGCTTTTTGAAATGGGTCTGAACGCCATGTTTGACGGATACCCGAGAGAAGCAGTGTCCTCGTTCACATCTTCTCTGGAGCGCTTTTACGAATTTTATTGGCGGGTTGCGATGCATCATGCGGGGGTTCCAACTGCAGAGCTTGATCAGGCTTGGAAGCCAATGTCGAAAATGTCAGAGAGGCAGCTTGGGGCTTTTATAACAGCGTCAATGGTGCTCGCCGGGTCAAAGCCTCGACTTCTCAATCCAAATAAGCAGGTGCCCTTCCGAAATAGCGTTATCCACAATGGTTACGTCCCCACTAAAGCGGAGGCGATAGAGTTTGGTAACACTGTAATGGAACTTATTTTCGAGGGTTTAGATCAACTGCGAGAGCTGGATAGTTCATCGTTGATGGAGACGTACCAAATAATGTCACCGAGAGACTACGAAGAGGGCGAGAACAGTGAGGATAGCGATGAGCTTGTGGGGTGCGTAAACATACTCACAGCGATTGATGTAAGAAATCCTCCGAAAGGCGATGATCAAAGAGTTGGCGATGTAGGTGCCCAAATCAAAAGGATTGGCTATGAACGCCAACCTATGAAAATGCAATTACTAACTGAACAGGAAATGCATAGGCATCATCCTGATCGCGTTCGTGTACAGGACGACGAGTAGTGGCTAACAAGCCAAGGCAGTGGGACATATTTTGCTTCGCTGCGCTCAAAACGCAAAATATGCCCCTGCTTGGGGGCGTTATGTTTTCTTGGAGAGATCGAGCTATGAACATTAGAGAGGCAACTAAATCAGATTGGGAAAACATCTGGCCAATTTTCAGTGAAATAGTCTCCGCGGGAGAAACATATGCCTACGATCCGGCTACAACCAAAGAGCAAGCTGAAAAGATTTGGCTAGAAACACCAAGAAAAGTTTACGTATTCGAGGAAGACGGGGAAATTTTTGGCACCTATTACCTTAAAACAAATCAAGCTGGGCCAGGAAATCATGTTTGTAATTGTGGCTATATGGTTTCATCTGCCGCCAGAGGCAAAGGGCTAGCTACTTCAATGTGTGAGCATTCCCAACAAATAGCCATTGATTTAGGGTACTTGGCCATGCAATTTAACTTTGTGGCCTCAAGCAACGAAGGTGCTGTTCGTTTATGGGATAAGCTGGGTTTTGAGACAGTTGGCCGCCTACCAAAAGCGTTCAATCATCCTAATTTAGGTTACGTAGATGCGCTAGTCATGTATAAATGGCTGGCAAAAACATAACAAGTGCCGGCAACCGACCGTCAAAAGTGTCACTCAAATTGCTGCGCAATTACGTGCCACTTTAGTCGGCGGCTGCGGCAGGCGTTATGCTTTAAGTGGTTTTATGGAAATGTGAAATGGAAAATGAATTTACTCCAAATAGAACAACACTGATCGCAAGAGTCTTGTCGATGTATCTTTTAGTAACAGGCTGCGGCTTCATGTTTTCCGAAGAATATTTTAGTGAAATGATCTCTCATACAGGTTCTGATCCAGTACTAATAAACTTATCAGGCATGGTCCATTTTTTCATCGGCATGACTATTTTGGTAATTCACTTTCAGTGGCGAAATCTGCTTCAGGTTGCTGTTACATTACTGGGCCTAATGTTTTCGCTTAAAGGGGCTTTATTAATTGCTATGCCAGAACTTACCTTACAGACCGGTGGTAATCCAGCTCAGAAGACATGGATCATGGCGCTAGGCTTTATTTCAGTTGGGATTGTTCTTGGTTATCTAGCCTTTTTTCACAATGGTTCAAAGCATAACAAATAGCGGCAAAGCGACCGCTAAAGCGGCGCTTGCGCTAAGCGTTATGCAATCAAAAGAGTGCCCAGCATGAAATACTTACTTTCACTGCTAATGATTGGCCTGCTTTCAGGCATCGTCTATGGCGAGGATCTTGGGTACGCTGGCCATAACAAAGAAGGTCGGAGTGTTGGTGAAAAATTGAGCGAGTTAAAAGACGATAAATCTTTTAATGTCTACGAGCAGGGCGGGTGGACTATCGCTAGTTCTCAAGATGGCGTGATGTACAGTTTTACTCCAACAAATCATCCTGCTCATCCAGCGTATGTGGAGAGACGAGTAATTGAGCGCGATGGTGCTATCTATATAGATATGTCGGCTCGCTGTGGGGCATCAAAGGCTGCCTGTGATGATCTTGTAAGGTCATTTCAAGAGTTAAACAAAAAAATCATCCAGAACATGGGTGGATAAATGCATAACAAGGCCATTAAAAACCGGCCGCAAAATACGCGGCCTACGACGCTCCTGTCGTCGCGCGTTTTATGGCGGCGTTAGGAGAAGCTAGATGGATCTGTTTACTTTAGCCGTTGGCTTCGTCGTTGGTACGTTTACTGGCGCCGGAGGCCAATACATGGCGGCCAAATACACAGATAGACGAAGAAGCAAGGAGGCCTCCTCTGCACAGCGCGCTCAATGGGCCGAAGTTGAAAAGCGATTCCCAGCTATCATTGAAGAAATGAAAGAAGACGCGAAAAACTCAGAGCTTCAAGGTGTGAGGGAGTTTTTCGTTAAAAGCAGCCGGACAACGGTTAATCGGGACGAGCCTTGCTTTGCATATCATACAGATGTTCATAGCGATATTGGGGCTGCAATCCGGTACTTGGAGGAGTTGGGGTACATCGAGGATATAACCCCTGGCAACTGTCCAATGTATCGTATGAGGGAGCATTTCATTGATCAGTTACGCCACTCCTAACCAGTCATTCAAGTTCGTTCCCGGCCTGTCGGCCGTCCACCGGACGCCCTAGTCGGGCGCTGCTTAATATTGGCGTTATGTGTCATTAGAGCTATGAGAGCACAAGATACAAAAGAACCGAGAAAAGTTGAGGAGATCAGGAAATGGTCTCTTGTTCTTGTCCAGGAAGGAAAGGCGGAAGAGCTCTTGAACTGGGATAAAGATTCAACTTGGCATAATTCCAAGTTCAGAGACTTGGCATCGGGCAAAGAATGGGTGGTTTATCTAGCAGATCATGCTTGGCCAGGCGAAGTCAGAGTAATTAAGGAATGAGAGTAAAAAACATAACAAGAAAAGGCAGCATCGCCCCTGCGGGGCTGGACCTCGCTACGCTCGGCCG
>CAJXOL010000108.1 GCA_913057675.1 uncultured Pseudomonadota bacterium
CGAGATTTCTGCCTGTCTCGTGGGCTCGGAGATGTGTATAAGAGACAGCTCTTACATGGTCTGACTCCAATCTTTTCACATGATTCTGTAGCGCATAAATTCCGGCTGCAGCAAGAATCCCAGCCTGCCGCATACCACCACCGAGAACTTTTCTCCATCGTCTCGCCTTAAGAATAAGATTTTCAGAGCCACACAGAACCGAGCCAACTGGTGCTCCTAATCCCTTGGAAAGACAGATCGATACCGTATCAAAAAATTGCGTGATGTCGGTAACCTCAACACCAAGGCCAACACTTGCATTGAATAATCGCGCACCGTCCAGGTGCAGTGACAAGTCGGTACGATCACAAAAAACTCTAGCATCTTCTAAATACTTGATCTGAAGTGGCCGACCTGCTTGGGTATTTTCAAGACACAGAAGTCTCGTACGTGCAAAATGAGGGTCATCGGGCTTAATCGCAGCTTCAACAGCATCCAGATCCAATGTTCCATCGTTTTCGTAGTCCAAAGGCTGAGGCTGTATGCTCCCGAGCACCGCTGCGCCTCCCCCCTCGTACTTATAAGTATGGCCTTGTTGACCCACAATGTATTCGTCACCGCGCTCGCAATGCACCAAAAGCGCAATTAAATTACTCTGGGTGCCACTAGCTACAAAAATTGCCGCCTCTTTACCACTCGCTCTAGCCGCCAACACTTCCAATTCATTAACCGTAGGGTCCTCACCGTACACATCGTCACCAACTTCTGCACACATCATGGCCGCACGCATCTCACGCGTAGGTTTGGTGACTGTATCACTACGAAAATCAATCATATGTTTTCTAATACTCATAAGCTGATAAATGTTTTTTAAATTATCTAATTAAGAATTAAAAATATCTGAGATATGTAATTGTAAATGCTGAAGAAAGCCTAAACCTGCAAACCCAAAACACCAAGAATAAAAGCGTATTCGAACGCTATCTCTCTTAAAAAATCATATCGACCAGAGGCGCCACCATGCCCAGCATCCATATTGATATTAAGAAGCAGTGGCCTTTCGTCAGTTTTAAGCTCGCGCAAGCGCGCTACATACTTGACTGGCTCCCAATACATTACCTGACTGTCGTTTAACGAAGTTTGCACCAGCATAGCAGGATAATCTTGAGCAACTATATTATCGTAGGGTGAGTACGAATTGATATATTTGTAGTAGGACTTTAACTTTGGATTACCCCATTCCTCAAATTCTCCGATCGTGAGTGGTAACGTCTCATCTAACATGGTGTTGACGACGTCGACGAACGGAACATCAGCCAATACACCACAAAATAATTCTGGTGCCATATTGGCTGCCGCTGCTACCAACAAACCACCTGCGCTGCCTCCTTGTATTACCAAGCTATCCTGATCGGTGTAACCAGTCGCAATTAAATGTTTAGCACATGCAATAAAATCAGTAAAAGTATGCCGCTTCAACAACATTTTTCCCTGGTCGTGCCACGCTTCTCCGCGCTCTCCTCCCCCACGAACATGGGCAGTTGCAAAAATAACACCTCGGTTTAGTAAAGATAATCTGGTCGCACTAAAGTAAGGATCACTGGGGATGCCATATGCGCCATAACCTGTAAGCACCATAGGGCTCGGCCTGGCGCTTCGCATTGAGCGCTTGTATACAATAGTTAATGGAACAACCGCCTGATCCTCAAGCTGAATCTCAATAAGCTCAGTGACGTACTCGGATTGCCGATAACCCTGTTTCACAACATCCTGCTTGCGCAATGTGATTTTTTTAGAATCAAAGTGGTAGGCGTATACGGATTGTGGCGAAGTATAGGATTCATATTCAAACAAATAATCGTCACAGTCATACTTCTCATTGTGATAGCCAGAAACGGAGCATAAGTGCTCGGGTAAGGGGATTTCTTGACTAGACCAAGTTTTAAGATCAACCACTCGAAGACGAGAAAAACCTTGAAATCGCTCTTCCACAACCATATGCTTTTTGAAGACATCAATATCGTCGATGACCAGATCTTGCCGATGCGGAATAACGTCCACCCACCGACTCTCATTCGTTACGCCTTCTGTGACAAACATCACACGGAAATTTTTGGCCTTTTTATTCGTCAGAACATAAAACCCAGACTCGCCATGCTCGACATAATACTCATGGCCTGATCTGCGCTTAGAAAAAATAGTTAATGCTTTCCGAGGCTCATCCCAGGGAACAAATAAAACCTCACTCGTTGTATTACTCGAGGAATGAACAAACAAATATTTCCCGCTTCGTGAACGTGCAACTGATACTGAAAAAAGAGGATCAGTCTCCTCGTACATTAGCGATACTTCATCAGTTTCTGTATCCCGGCGCCAAACTTGATATGCTCGCTTCGCCTTATCCTCAAGCACAACAAACAGATATCTCCCATCATTTGTCCATGCAAAAGACCGTACTCTATTACGATAGAGCGTCACCTCCTCCCTCCCGCCAATGGAACGGAGTCGTAATTCAAAATCTCGAAAACCCGTAAAGTCTATTGAATATGCTACACGCGTTGATCCCGGTTGGATTTCAACATTACCGAGACTGGCATACGGTCGGTCTTTGGACAAAACATTTAAATCAAGAATCACCGTAGGTCTTTTCTCAGCATGACTTTTCCTATACAGAACAGGATATTGCTTGCCTTTTTTTGTTTTTGTGAAATACAGAAAATCCTCTATTAGATAGGGAACACTTTCGTCACTTTCATTAATACGACCTAGAAACTCACGAAACAATCGCTTCTGCAGTCCTCGACTGGGCTCCATCATGTCATCGGTATATCCGTTTTCAGCTTCAAGATAAGCCCTGACTACCTTAGAGTTTTTATTATGAATCCAACGGTAAGGATCACTCCGCTCCTCACCATGCAACATGTAGGTGTAAGGAGTTTTCTTAGGTGACGGCGGGAAAATTGTTTTTTTCATAGTGACTCACATCAGACCAAACATGTCTTATAATAAGAATCTAGATAAATTATGAACTTAAGGTCGTGAATTTCTATGCCAAAAAAACCTTACGAGTCGGACACAACAACGTTCATCAAGTCACTCTTCAAATCAAACCCTGAGCTACGAGAAAAACAGTTGAAAGCAAGAAGCATTTGGTGGGATAGAGAACAAGACATGTTGGAGCGGTCAGATTTAGAAAAATCCAATGTTACTAAAAAACCATACGAATATTATTAGTGGTTTGGCGTACTGCCCAGACCGCCAAAATCACTAAAGAGAATATTAGTTAACGAAGATGACCACCCTCGTTAACTGATTTAACTCGCATGCCGTGGGTAACAAATCAGTAAAAAGATCATCAAGCAGTATCAATCAACTATCACTTGATCACTTGGAAGGTGGCGGCATTTTTGCTAAAGACTTAATCTCAAGCACATTGAAGTTCGGATCCATAACGAAAAATGTTTGTTGTTCGTACTCAGTGCCACCGAAACGAATATAGGGCTCATCTAAAAACCCAACAGTATTGACTACACTTTCCCTAATCTTATCAAACACTTCACGCTCAAGATGAACTCCGAAATGAGGTACTGCGACTGCACCCATCTCTACATTGTGACGCTCTGCATGCATGCTCGTCCTAGGCGTTGATGAGTGTAAAGTCAACTCATTACCCCAAAAATCAATATCTACCCACTTACCCTCTTCAGAGTTATCTGTTTTACAAAACAAAACATCCGTATAGAATTTGACTGTCTCATCTAGGTTACCCGCCTCTACAGCGCAATGAAATATATTGCTCACATCTGCCTCCATGTTTAAGAGCCATAATTTTACTGAATTTTTAACACTTTAGTGTGTAAATCATTCTCTAGCCTGATGTAACATCCAATTACTGCACGACTAAGTGAGTGCCTAGGACAATAGTTCTTAAAACGCTCGCCTAGGGAGCTGGCTTTAAACAAAAGGTTTTCATACAGTTAATCAAAACATAACTTTACTAACATGGCATACTAAACTAACAGTGGTTTTATAATAATGGAAAATTTGACGGCAGTTGAAGGTTATGGGCAAAATTATAAATAACAGTCGTCATCATTAAAAATTCTGTAGTCAACAAACATTCATTAGGGGAGCGAAATGAAAATCAAGTTAATCCAATATATATTTGCTGCGGTAGTTGTAGCTATATCACCACACGCCTTAGCAGACGGCCATAAGCAAACCATGTGGGACGTCATTACAAATGACGATCGCTTCAGCACCTTTGCAGTAATGGTCGAGAACGCGGGTGTACAACATTTATTTAATGGGAAAACCGCTTTAGATGCAACGGTTTATGTTCCGACTAATTTTGCTTTTACTACGATGCCACAGGCTATGAATTCGGCGCTAAGATTTCCTGAAAATAAAGTCCCCTTAGCTAAGCTGATAAAAAGCCATTACTTCATCGGAACCGTGAACAACATGAAGGAAGGCGAATACTTCATGACAACCAACATCAACGGAGATCAAATCAGAATCGAACAAGAGAAACAACTTTTCGTTAAGGACATGATCATTCAGAACGAACCAATTATGGTTGGACGCAATAAAATAGTACCTGTTGAATGCGTTATGTTCGTACAACCGAGCACGTCTGACTATCGTCTTAGTTTAGAGCAACAAGAAGAGTACGCAATTACGTCATGCTGCTTGAGAACTATAAATGAAGTATCCGCTTTTGTGCGAAACACCGAATTTGAATCAGAAGAAATCAAATAAAATTTGAATTTTTATTACAATTAAATTAGTTGGTTAGTGCAAATCGAAGCGAGGGTGCTGGTCAGTTTATTTAGAACCTTATTCCCTCGGCCTTTTAAAGGCATTGAAGAAATTTATATAACTAGAAACCACATAAACTAAAATTTGCAACCGTTCTTCAAATAATGAACAGGCTCTTAGCGGAATTAAACGTGATGGTAGAGTGTGAAAAATACTAATTGACCGGCAGTGACGAAATAGTGAAACTATCCATCCTTGATCAAAGTCCGATCATTAAAGACCACTCTCCCAATACGGCAATTAGAGAAACGGTTGAGTTAGCAAAAATAGCCGACGAACTCGGATTTTATCGTTATTGGCTGGCAGAGCACCACAATATGCGGGGCCTTGCGAGCTCGTGCCCAGAAGTACTTCTTACCGCTATTGGACAACAAACAAAGCGGATCCGCATTGGTACGGGCGCAGTGCTCTTGCCCTACTACAGCCCAATCAAAGTTGCCGAAACATTCCGAATGCAAGAGGCTTTATGCCCTGGACGCATTGATCTTGGCATTGGTCGTGCTCCTGGTGGCGACATGTTAACGGCTAAAGCAATCAATGAGAGTTCCCTATATTCCTGTCTCTTATACACATCTCCGAGCCCACGAGACAGGCAGAAATCT
>CAJXOL010000109.1 GCA_913057675.1 uncultured Pseudomonadota bacterium
AATACTTGACAAGCCAAATACAACAAAAATTTTTACGCTTGTCGAAGTGGGCGCAAATTGTACAGGTTCTATTTATACAGTCAACATCTTTGTACGGATGTACAGTGATTGACGTTCAGTATAAATTATATATAAACATGTGTTGATAAGTGTATAAGGAATGTTAAGTGTCAGAATTTTCTTGTTATTTTAGAGTTGTAGCTTTAAAGCAAGGTGAGGAATCAGGTTGAATGGCGCAGTTAGACAAAGAGCGGGGGTTCATACTTGTGACACTGGATTTCTGTAATTAGTCAACAGCGGTCTATAGCAGTCAAATAAGCGATTGTTATAGGGCAACTGCTCTGAGTGTTTAGCAGACTATAACTATGTGTTCATCTCACAATGCACATTTTACAGCCTCCGCCACTTCAGTTTCTTGATACATCCAGAACAAACACATCAATCAAACCTCTGAGTTCCGGTGGAACCTTTTCCTCGATACTAACTTTCAGCTCCTGAGCACCAGTGATACCGTGTTTCTTCCGCCCAGCAATTTTTTCCTCACTCCCAAACCAGATGACGAGATACACACCCTGCTGCTCTGCGTCTGGATGAATTGAATAGCGTTCATGAAGTTGTGCTGACGCTGCTGAATAAAGCTCATCATGCCATTGCCCCTTAACCTCCGTAACAAGTAACCGCCTGCTGCCGTCAATAATCTTGGAAACTGTAAAATCACTTCGGTTAGCATTTTTTAGCTGATGTTCAGGTGTAACAGTGATGCCTTTCGGTTCAAAACGTAAGCTAAGACGCTCAGCAATAATCTCGGTTGAACGAACTTCACCAAGCCGCTCATTTTTTTCATAGAATCGGTTTGCGGAATTGTATTCTCCACCGTTAATCGCTCTTTGGTAGTCCTGTAGTTCTTGAATCACAAGCTGACGTAGTGCTTCAACGGTAACTACCGCATCTCGATCCAACTGCTCTACAACATTCTGAGGTGTTGGTGGCTCAAAATTCCTGAGAGCCTTTTTCCTAATCTGTGCAGTGCATATTGCTTTCAAATCATTGTGTAGGTCGATGTATCGCGGATCTGCAAGCAGCCTACCTATGACGGGAATCGCCTCGTCAGGATCATCTGAGTTAATAAGCCAGACAACTTCTCTTAGAAATCTGTAGGCGGTCTCTTCTGCAGGGCTTTCAGTGCCCCAGTGGCTTGGCAGCTCGACTTTTGGCCATTTGTCGATAAAGGCATCTAAAATAGCTTCTACCTTGTCAGAAGTAAGATCAGGCCAATAGGGTGTATCATTCCTATAAAACCGTCCTGACCGTTTGTGGAGCATTAGCAAGTTACCTTTGTCGGCTTTGAGCCATTTCCAGCAAGCTTCTGGAGGGTATCGAAAAAAATACCAAGCACGGATGATCCAGAACGATCGCCTCTGTTCGATGTCATCATCGCCTGTTGTGGACGGGCAGCAACCGAGAAACTCGGTACAATGTTCCAGTATGATCTTTTTCAGATTCTCGCGATCGCCAAATTGGGCTGCAACTTCAAATAAATTACCCAGAGCGTCAAAAGCCATACCTGGGAAACTTCTAAGCCACTCAACCGATAACTTAGGCCTTAAGTGACCAAAAGTCTCGTCGCTGCTTAGCAACCAAACATCAGGATGATTACATGCTGGGTCAGCGAGTTGGGGTTCAATATACTGCCGAATAAAGACTTCAGAACTCTTCTCATCGCTAAAAATCAGACGGTCGATCTCAGTCTTTATCGCATCACTTTCTTCTTCGTTTTCCGATTGGTAACTCCCTTGAATATCCGTTCGTAGGACCTGCAGTAGTCTGCGATCGATACTTTCCAAGCTTCCGAGACTACGCATAAGCTCCAAACAAGACGCAAATAATATCCTTACCGAATGATGACGCCTGGAAGCGTACTTTAATTTTGCAGCAGCGGCCAAGTCGGGTACGTGTGGTGCAATGAAATCAATACAGTTTCTAAGGGAGCTCCTAACGAGAGCTTCATCTCCAAATTCTTGCTCGATCTTTTCAGGAGCCATAATAACTAGGTCAGCAAAACGGACAAGTAAGCTCCAATGTTGGCCACTTTCGATTAGAGCTCGGTTCTCATGAATGTACTTGAGATTAGAGGCTCGAATCTCGGCTTTTTTCCTCGCATGCCGCGCAATCACGCGGTTGTGTTTATCATACCACTTCTTGTTGTCGAGCTTGAACTGTTGCTTAGAAGCACGGTTTTGTTTGGCCCACTCCCGCATAAATAAAGGGTTTTCACATGCCTGTTCTCTCATATGGCGACGCAAGTCATCTGGTTCGCTATCAGTCCTCCTCCAATAAATTTGATGCCCAGCCATGAAAAAAGCCCACAGATCAGTGTTGCCAGTAGCGAACGCCAAATCGACTATGAATCTGTAGTCTTTCGCATGAAAAGATAGACCTGAATGGGCGCTCGAACCGAACTTTTCAACTTTAAGCTTTGATATCTGTTTACTGTCTGTCAGGTTTTCAAATGCATGCGCAATTATTCCCTGTCGTAAGCTATCATCGTTCTGAAGAACATGGACCGAACGGCTTTCATCTGCGGATTTATGCGCATGAAAATTTAGATTGCCAATCCATTTCCAAATACGAGCGACATCATACGGGAGAGTCGCAAGCTCAAAGTACCGGTCAAGTATCGCACCTACGACTTTGCTAATGCCACCTCTACAACCACACTTGAAGTATTTGTTGCTACATCGGCAAGCCAATCCGTCAGTTAATTCGTCCAATAACCGCTCTACAATCGCCAAACCCAATTCATTGATTAGCTGCTTCACGAAGTATCGCCCGCCGATGGTTCTTTCGCTCCTATCTTGGTAGCTTGGGTAGATGGTCGAACAGGCGTGAAAGAAGCATACTAGGTATGATTGCCCTAAAGATTCTATTCCCACTGACTGGATAACATAGGCCGCGACTCTAAGGGAAGTTTGATTAGCTTCTGAAATTAGATAGTCCAAATCTGCTTGGCATTCGTAACTAGCGGTTACTAGCAAGCACGAAGCTGCCAGTATACGAGTACCTAAATCCTCTGATGTCTCAAGTAAGATGTGTCGCAGCTCATTTTCAAACTGGTAAATAGCTGGAGAGCCCGCCAAAAGTTCAAGCAAAAGGTCTCGCAAGTGCCCGTTACCGCTAACAGTTAAAAGTGGTCTGACGACCTCTACAACCTCAGGGGTAAATAGGCCCACCCCGCTAAATCTGCGCCTAAAGTCTTCTCTTCGGAAATAAGGATCTTCAGACTCGATATCTTTAAGCTGTTCAATGAGTAGTCGCTTCGAAGAGTGCTCCAACTGAGAGGGATCTCCGTTCGCAAGCACTGCATACGGATCAAGCCTTATTAATTTTTCCTCAATTCCCTTGTTGCCAAGCGCGGCCATCCACCCCAGTAGTCCACGAAGCTCATTTCTAACATTTGAATTTGGAGCAATTATCGGCAAACATTTCTCTATCGTAAGATGGTCTGATGATGCTATTCGCTTAGTAAGGTAGTTCGCTGCACAATACTCAGCAACGATTTTGTGAACAGGGCGATGCTGGTCTGCATTGATGTCCGGTTTGAATAAACGAGTAGCCAATATTCCATAGGCTGATACTTCATTGTAGAAAAGCGACGTCAGCAACGGGTGTACTCTGCTTTCAGCAGCTTCTGTTACACTGATTCCCTCCGCTCCTGAGAGCAGCAGTTTGGCAAAAACTTCTGAAGAAAGATCAACTTTTTGGGAGGTAGAAAGTGATTGACCTCCTCTGGCAATTCCACTGTTTACTTCTTTCGCTAACCTATCGACTGCTTGTGTGAAAATTGAACGCTTATCAGAGAATTGTTCTCCGCTTTCGATGTAGGCGTCAGCAAATAGTTTCAGGAACTGCGGGTTCGGCAGGAGAGCATCTAAATCAAAGCGAGCAACTTCGGCATGAAATTCGTCAAAGTCTTTGGTTTGTGTATGATTCTCAAAAATAGCCCTTTGCTCGGATTCGTCAAACTCACGCAACCTGACGACCAGAGGCTCGATACCGAGGAAGTCATTAAACGCAATTGTAGAGCTATTACCCCACTCACTTGACCGACTCGATACGATCACATATGTTGGCTTTGCCTTTCTGGCATTAGCAAGCAACTTATGAATCCCGGTTTTATCGACTTTGGCTAACTCATCAAATGCGTCGATAATCAGCGGGGCATTCTCTTCGTTTGCGCCCATATACCCGAACATGGTTGCGGAGACGACAGAGGTATCTAGTTTTTGAGCAAGGCTACGCATGAGTTCGGTCTTGCCTCCGCCAGGCTCTGCTAAAACGACAATGAAATTAGAACTGGAGAGAAGCTCCGCTTCTGTATATCTTTCGTCGTTTCTTGATAGCGTGCGATGGAGATAAAAAGTCGAAATCATAAGGTATTTCAGTTCCTCTGGATCAATTAAGCTGCGCTTAGCACCAGTGCTCGCGTTCGATTTTTCCGCTGGCTGTGCGATCATGCTCATAGAGGCCGTCGCCGTTGCTGCTGAATACCGAGGGTATATCCAGAATAGCGGCGTAATCCAGCCCTTGCTGTATGCCCGCCATGACCGAATGTTTGTTGTCTTTGGCTTCGATAATGGCAACCGGGATATTCGGCTTGTAGTAAAGGATGTAATCCGCTCGCTTGCGTTTGCCACGAGTGGTGAGGTTGCCCTTTACATAGATGCGGCCATCTGTGAAGCCGACTTCCTCGCCTGCATGTCCCAGCCTGCCTGTTCAAGCGCAGGCGTGATGAATTTGGTGCAGATGTCGCGTTCTGATAGGTCTTTCTTACTTGTCATCCCCAAACCTTTGGCTAGGCTGATGCCTTGTTATTAGTCGAACGCTCAAGCAAATCGCCAACATCACATTCGAACAACCTACAAAGCTTATCAAGCGCATCCAGATCCACTTTCTGGGCGGTTTCTTTGTACAGCAAAGTCACCGTTGCACGGCTTAACCCCGTTTCTCTGGCAACGTCGGCAATACGCAACTTGTGCTCGCCCATCATACGGGCGAGATGGCAGCGGATCATAGCTGTGCCTCTGGCTGATTGTTGGTATTAAACTACCAAAGAACATATCACGATTTTGATATTTGAATAGTATTTTGTGAGTTGAAATTGAATTATGTATGGATAATGATCAAATTAGCCTGCATCCCGAACACTTTTTCTGCCGCTCTAGCTAACTATAAATCCAATGCATCTTGTTCACTTTTTATTTTGTTTTTTTAGATGTCAGTCTAATTATAACTATTGAGGGTGTTAGTTGAATGTAAAAAAGCCCGACCAAATTGGTCGGGCAAGAGGGCTTATATAAAGCACCTAACG
>CAJXOL010000110.1 GCA_913057675.1 uncultured Pseudomonadota bacterium
ATCTACACACTGCATATCGTCGGCAGCGTCAGATGTGTATAAGAGACAGTCTTGTAAGTGCAGCTTTTCCGGAAGCAAAAGTAACTGTCGAAAGCAGTGTGGTATCCATGGAGGGGCCCGTGACTGAAATGGCCGAAACTGCAGCAGGGTTTTTTTATGCTGCATTCATCCTGCCGCCAGAGATCCGCAGGACAATGCTTTCAGAGCTATCTAA
This sequence comes from uncultured Pseudomonadota bacterium, assembly GCA_913057675.1. Lineage (GTDB taxonomy): Bacteria > Pseudomonadota > Gammaproteobacteria > Burkholderiales > Eutrophovitaceae > Eutrophovita. The sequence goes on from CAJXOL010000110.1 coordinate 215, forward strand.
CCTACTAGCAGTATCACAAAATACTGGGGATGTGGAAAGAAAAGGACGATTTTCAATGCCTATCAATCGTCTTTTAGTAGTCCCTCATCTAAAATAAAACAATTCATACATGAGGTAACTTTAGGTTTAAAAACGGAGTGTCGTTATACCCGTACCGCGGGTTCAAATCCCTCACTCTCCGCCACCCTATTTTTACTTGATTTAATCTATATAAATCAATAAGTTAAAAAGTCATGATTTTGGCTTGTGTAACATGTCTGTGTAACCAATTTGTACCCTTTATTCCACCCCTAAACACCCCGGGGGGAGGGTCTACACAGGCTTACGTTATCTATAGGTAGCTTGGGGGATACGAAAAAACATAAACGAGAAACGATTTACTTAATAGATGCATAAACATTATTGACGCCTTATTGCCGCATTGTTCATTGATTTTGCAATTTGCCCCAATCTATTATCTTTCTCCTCGATTCTACTGATTGATTCCTCAACAATCTTATCCGCTTCTAGTTGAGACATAACACCCTCTGAGGACAATACCCTCGCTCCAAACGCTAAAGCACCTTCGTATAAAAGACCATTAAACGCTTTCATATCCTCATAAACTTCTTTTTGGATAGCCATATTCTCTTCATATTGGTTTAAAGTTTTTTCAACCCTCATCCCCCCAAAAATGAATACTAAGGATAGAGTTAGAAAAAAGACTGCGATGGACAAATTAAGGATGTGTTTAGACATAAGAATTCCTCAAGCAATAACAACTAAAAATAATTGAGATATGACGCCGACAACTGCATAAACGATATGCCAATTAGCAAAAAAATATCATAGACTAGCGACTATAGCTTTGCTGATATTTATGTTACCCCTCCCCCGGCACCCTATTTTCAGTTGATTTAATCTATATAAATCAATTAGTTACAAGGTCATGATTTCTGGCTTTGTACCACACCCTTGTACCAATTTGTACCCTTTATTCCGCTCCTAAACACCCTAGGGGGAGGGTCTACACCGGACTACGTGATCTATAGGTAGCTGAGTAAATAGACAAAAGCCACTAAAAAATAATAGTGGCTATGACTTTGTTATCTAAAGTTAGGTGAGTGTCTAGGAGGCTTTTCCGATTTCAGTCGCCTCCGCTACCTCGTTTAGCTGCCCCGTCTTGCAGTCATAAATATATCCATATATTGGAATTTCCTTGGGAACCATTGGGTTGTTTCTTATCCTTTGAACATCCTCAACAACACTCTCGGCGTTATCTTTAAACGTTAACCAATTGACATATTTGCCATCGCTAGTACCTCCGCCAGCATTGCTATCGTGCCAGCCTGACGCATCCACAGATGCTGTTTTTAAGCTTCCAAAGAGTAGATTACCCATAATTTCATTGTCAAATAACTCCATCCCACAGTCTGTGTGGTGTATGACAAACCATTCTTTGGTCCCAAGGAGCTTATATGAAATCACTAGTGATCTAATAGCATCATCACTAGCCCTGCCACCAGCGTTTCTTATTACATGCGCATCTCCTTCAGCGAGACCGGCGTATTTAGCAGGATCTAGCCTCGCATCCATGCAAGTTAGAACTGCAAATTGCCTTCCAGGAGGGAGAGGTAACAATCCTTTTTCCCCAAAACTTGCCACATATTCAGCATTTGCTGACTTAATTTCATTTACTATATTACTCATTTAATTCTCCATATTTTAGCCAATTCGATAGGTATCAGGGTTTGGCAATTGGAATAAATCCACCAAAAAAAAACTTGCATTCAACATAGAGAGTCCATTGTTAGCTTGAAACAGCTCACATCCGATTTCTCGTAACCACCTTGCCTGGACCGGCAGGTTGGCTTGGTCTCCCAAGTCTTAATGCGTAGGCGAAGACTACTCAATATTGGTGGAAAAAATAAATACTTTTTCTGTATAACTAAATTACTTTGAGTTTGATCTCATCTATTTAACTTCATGTGTTTACGAGTAAAGCCCAGCAAACCAGATTCCAGAAGTCACTCAATTGCCACACCACTACCCTTCTGTAACCACGTCACCTCGTTAATCTAATCACTCCTCCAGAGGCAAAGGCTGTACTCGGGTTCTCACCCTTTTTTACTTATCTAAATAGGAGGACTAGAAGTATTTCTGATGAGACCTAAGCACCCGGGGGGAGGGTCTACAAAGGCTTACGTTATCTATAGGTAGCTTGGGAGATACAAAAATAGTTGCGATTTAGAAAGATCGCGTTACGGATCGAGAGTTCGATCTGATCTAAGCCCAGTAGAAGAATAATTGATCGCACGCATCAAGCTACAACGCAGCAAATCGGTAAAAGCAAATTTTTAAAGTTAAGCCTTTGCTTGAACCTAGTAACGAGTAATTACTTTTCTTTCAAATTGAATCTGCAACAGGCGTTCCATTCTGATCAAATCCGTACGGCATATCTTTCTCACTGCTTCCATCGCAGGCAGCTGCCATATTTCGCTTAGCGTTATTGCAAGCAATATTAGCTGTCGAGTAAATATCGTCTTTAGTGGGGTCACCTTTTTTGCTGCAGTAGTGGTCATATTGCATTTTTGTTTGTTCACACGTACCGCCTCGAATATCTTTATCTTGAGCTTGAGCGGTCACTAAAACTGAACTAAATAATGTCAAAATAACTATTGATCTCATTTTCTCTCCTTAAAAAAGATGAATCAAACCAAAAAGCAAAAACAAGCTTTATTTCAGTACAAATCCAAATGTAAACACTAAAGACTGCCAAGTCACCTATTTTCTTTTAGCCCATCATGGGAGCAGACGGGCATATGTCATCACAGTTAAACAAGGTTATGGAGCACAGACAAAGAGCAATAGCGATAGGTGATCAGCTCCATTTTGGACAAACCATAGTCATCAATTCATGGTTGCGTGTGCCTTCAGTTACCGATCGCCAATCTTCTTCAGGCTCTTGACTCTTACTGATCAACTCACCTTGCAGCATTTTTTGATCAAAAAACTCACCTGACAAATATCTAAAAGTTAGGTTTACACAATCGAATTCTTTATGCGATTTGTTGGACAGCACTCTGTTCAACGGAAAACTATAGTCCAACATTTCCCAAACACTAACCCGATCATTTTGCACCAGCACCGTAGTAGGATCGAAGTAAAATGCTGCTTTTCCGTTATCACCATAAAGCACCCATTCGGCTCGAGCAATTGAAAACAGTCCTATCCAACACAAAATGACCAAGCCTATTTTTTTCATAATGAATTCACAAACGCGATGAGCGCGCTCCTCTCATCCTTTGGCATGGCGGCAAACGAATCGCGAGACGCCTTAGCTTCCCCACCGTGCCACAAAATGGCCTCCTGGACATTGCGTGCCCGACCATCGTGCAAAAAATGGGTACTGCCGTTGACTTGAGCGGACAATCCTATGCCCCAAAGTGGTGGGGTTCGCCAGTCGCGTGGGCCTGCTAAGAAATCAGGTCGCCCATCTGCCAAATCTTCACCCATATCATGTAGCAGCAAGTCGGTGAAGGCACGGAATGTTTGGTATGCAATTAAAGGCAATAAAGGATACTCACCTGTTGTCAACTCAGGTATATGACAGCCCGAGCATTTGGCTTGCTCAAACAATTGCTCACCTAGAACCACCTCTTCAGCTTCTGCGTTACGAGCAGGGGGCGGTGCCAAGGCAGCATGCCAAAAAGTCATCTGTTCCAAGTTGTAATCCAAGAGCTCAGGCTGGTTTCCAGGGGCCATGGCTCTACAAACAGTTTGAATTTCTGGACAATTTTCATCTGGGTACAAGGATGAATTCACACCGATATCCGCCATGAAGGCGACCGCAATTTGCTGGCGAATAGAGGGCTGATTTGCTTTCCATCCAAACCGGCCAACTACTGTCTTTTTCAGAGTGTCGTCATACACCCGGTTGAGTCGGCCATTGAGCCCTTGTTTTTTTTGGCCCTCGGCCACACGCAATAATGTGACTTCAGGTACGGCCTCTAGAAAGCCCATGCCAAAGACAACCTGGGTGTTACGCAATGAAGTCATCACGGTTTCATCAATGGCACCAAAGTTTGGGTTCTCGATCCGGATCATGGGTTTACGCATGGAAACCATCTCACCGTCAGGCAATTCGACTTGCGAGGCCTGCCAATCGACATAAACCTCGGCTTCACCAGGTTTGAGGTTTTCTTTGAGTCCCACATTGACCCCAAAAACCTGTATCTGATCGCCGTAATTAGGATGTGGATTGGGACTGCCGTGCGGACCTTCTCCGGGTATGGACAAGCGAAGTAATTGTTGAACGATGATGGTGTTGTCAATGGTTATGCCTCGTCCACCATTTATATGACAGCCCGAACATGCATCTGCAATGAAAGTGGGACCCAAGCCCCAGTGGCCTCCAAGCAAAGGAAAAACCACCCAGGGTACTTTGAATTCCTTTTCGCCCTCTCGAAAAAGCCTAAGTTGGCTGTAGCTCAAACCCACCACTGGCTGAAGATAAGCATCTTGGGGGGGCATGGGTTTAGGCGCTGATCGAGTGATTTGGGCCTGAGCATCAGACAGCAAGGCGGTAACCGCGAGCGTTATCAATACCCCACAGGCTATTACGCATAACACCCATTGGCGACAGTGAAAGAGAGGGTGCATATGAACTTTCAATAAAAACCCAGCCAAGCCTTTCAAACGAGTCAGACTTGGTTGGGGTTGTACATAAAATAACTACGACAACAAAAGGCTCAGCAGGTTTGCTCCATGACGCAGGATTCGTATTCCGTGTCTGGCAAAACAACGCCTTCACAAGCTTCTTTGACATTAATTTTCGCGTTGCGACAGGCAGTACCTAAAGCCACCATAGAATCGTTCGCGGCATTTGTCATGTCACAAAAATACTCTTGTTGGCTGCGAGCATCTGCACAGGTTCCCACACGGGTTTTGGTCTCCTCAGCAGCGAGTCCATGTCCATTACTCAGCAGCATTCCAAAGAAAGCACAGAACATCCAAATTGTTTTTTTCACGGGAGTCCTTTCTGATGTGATGTGAAATTAAAAAACCAAACAGGCTGCACGTGCGCACCTGTCTCTTATACACATCTGACGCTGCCGACGATATGCAGTGTGTA
>CAJXOL010000111.1 GCA_913057675.1 uncultured Pseudomonadota bacterium
ACGAGATTTCTGCCTGTCTCGTGGGCTCGGAGATGTGTATAAGAGACAGACCTCCTGTCGTTTTAGTGGATAAAGATATTGTCGCTAAGTACGCATGTGCTGGAAAGTGTCGGGCGTTGGGTGCTTACCATCCCAACTACGGTATCGCCCTGGATCACACGCTAGACCCGCTTAATGATGACCTCGCTCGGTCAATCTTAATACATGAATTAGTTCATTACTTGCAACACGAGAACGGTCTTTATGCGAATAACAGTGAGTGCACGCGATGGCTTAAGCGGGAAGAACATGCGTACTCAGCACAAAACAAATTTCTAAGGAAAATTCAGAGCACGACACGCGTCGCAATTCCATCTCTATTCAGTAATCGTTGTGGGGTCGGTAGCGGCTAGAACTGTGGGTCCGTATCGTAATAAAAATAAACAGTGATGTGGGCATCAAAATATGTATTGGAGATAATTGGTATGGAATGTCGGAAGATTATTAGTAGCTTGGGATTGTCCGGGTACGCCAAGACGTTATTGGCACTGGGACTTGGTATCTCAGCAAGTTTGATGCTGAAAGGATGCAGCGATCCGGCTTCCTTCGCACTCCAACCGCTCGCTTCAGAGCCAACCATCATTACTATTGAAGGGACTGGCGAGGAGGCGATATATATTCCGTCTACGACTGACACAATTAAGTGGGGGCGTTTGCCTAATGCGACTGATGAACCGTTATTGACCGTGAAATCCGGCGCAGTATTGGTTTTTGACACGTTATCTCACGAGGGAATTTTGGAGGATCAAGGAAGAGATCCTGCCAAATATTTTGCATCACACAGCATCGATAGAGAGTATGTGCTTGAAGACGCGATTGAAATTGCTGGCTCATCCATTAGTCATAATTTTTATGAAGATGGACCTCATATTGTTACAGGTCCTATTGCTGTCGAGGGTGCCATGCCGGGAGATGTACTAAAAGTCGAAATCTTAAATCTCGAACCTCGAGTGCCTTACGGCGTTATCTCGAACAGGCATTATAAGGGCGCACTACCCGGGGAGTTTCCAGAAACTCCTAAGCCGGCAGACCCGATCAATTCTCACGACCCTGAGACGTTGGGTAACGTGTCTATTTTTACGCCGACTGAGATGGATGAGGATGTCGATCAATGGTTCGGTGTGCTTCATAATAAATTTGGTAAGAGAGTAACTTTTCCTGCGATACCCTTTATGGGCATTATGGGAGTGGCCCCGAACTCGAATGAGCCTGTTCATTCGGTACCGCCGCACTTTCATGGCGGCAATATTGATATTAAAGACCTAGGTGTTGGGGCGACACTCTATCTTCCGGTATTTGTTTCTGGTGGTTTGTTCTACACAGGCGACCCGCACATGGCTCAAGGGGATGGCGAGGTGGCGCTTACTGCCCTTGAACAGTCTATTCGGGCGACTTTCAGGTTGACTTTGATCAGAAATAATATCGCTGGCACGCCAGCCGGTGCCGGCACGTTACTTCAGCCTTTTGGAGAGACGGAGGATTTTTGGATTACGATGGGTTTCGATCGCGATTTGGATGAGGCGATGAAAAAAACTGTCAGAGAATCCATTAGATTTTTGGAAGAAAAGCTGGGAATGGATCGTGCGGTAGCGCTCGCCTACTTGTCAGCGGCTACCGACTTCAATATCTCTCAGGTGGTTGATGGTAACAAGGGCATTCACGCGTTAATTCGTAAAAAAGATTTCGCAACGGTTCTTGAAGAGGAAGAGTGAGTCTATGTCGATTCCATTCGAACAATCTGACAATGCATTAAGGGATTTATTCTTTCGATGTGAGGATGCTTTGGCAAAAAGTGATCTTGTGAAACTCGAAGGCTTTTTTGAGGCTGAAATTAAGTTTATTAAAATTGGTATGAAAGGGCAGCACGAGGACCTTGAGGCATTGAGGGCACACCATGTACAGCTTTTTGAAAATAGCCATAGCGGTGAAGATATTTATTTCACAGAGACGACTAACTTGAGCGTTATAAGCTTTGGTGAGGGTGCGGGGAATGAGTGAACCACAAATCATTTTAATGACAGATCTGGATGGTACTTTATTAGATCACGATACTTTTGGGTATGAGTCTGTTAAGTCATTCATGGTTGAGCTGATCCATGCTGGGATAAAGATTATTCCGAACTCAAGTAAAACGTCTGTTGAGCTTGAGTATTTTTGCAAGGATTTCGATGCGCCATTGGCATACGTTTGTGAAAATGGTGCGGCAATACATCATTTAGCTGTTGTCAAAGGGCAAGCGTCCGAGGCATTCATTGACCCCATCGTACTTGGAAAGCCGGTCTCAGTACTCATGGATCATTGGACGGGATGCCTATCAGCACAACTGCGTGAGCTGTGTGTATTTTTAGATGATCTGAGTCGGGTAGATCAAGCGCAAATTTTAGGATTGAGAGGTGAGGCATTAGACCGTGCGATGAGTCGTGAATACTCACGACTGTTCGTGTTTAAGGGTTCTGAAGACACATTTCACCGTATCCAAGATGAAGCTAAAAAATTTGATCTTAATGTTGTAAGAGGTGGCAGAGTCTCCCAATTATCTGGGTATCATGATAAAGCGGACAGCATTTCAATTGTTCGACAGACTGTATCGTCAGGTCCTAAAAATGCCTTAATCGTAGCGCTAGGGGATGGTGAGAACGACATTAATATGCTCTGTCACGCGGACATTGCCTGCGTGATTCCGTCTAAGAATGGTGAGATTTTGTCGTTTAATACGAACAGATCGTTTCAAAAAATAATTCATGCATCAAAACCGGCGCCTCACGGATGGTTAGAGGCGGTTGAGGCCGCATTGGAGTTAATTTCAATAGAGTCAAGGAATTGCTATGGCTGATTTTTCACAAAATGGTTGGGTCACGACACTTCATAATTTTAAAACTCGATCGACAGAAGATCTTGAAGCTGATCTGAATTTATTTTCAGGGTATCGGCCGATGGAACTCATACTTCCAAGTCTTTATTCCGAGTTGGAGGGACCTGCGCTAAAGCATATCGTTGAGCAGATTAGTCAAGTTACTTACCTGAATCATGTTGTCATCGGTCTTGATCGGGCCGATCGAGACCAGTATGAGTATGCTTTTTCATTTTTTAAGAATTTACGACAATCATTCTCGATGTTATGGAACGATAGCCCCCGTCTAACTTCGATTCATAATGAGCTTGAAGACAAAGGTCTGGCACCACAAGAAATGGGTAAGGGGAGGAACGTCTGGTATAGCATTGGTTATGTCCATGCGCGTGCTAAGGCTGAAGCTGTCGCGCTTCATGACTGCGATATTGTCACTTACGATCGAGAGCTTCTCGCTAGACTTTTTTATCCGGTCGCTAACCCAAATTACCAATTTGAGTTTTGTAAAGGGTTTTACGCACGGGTGACCGATGACAAAATGAATGGGAGAGCGTGTCGTTTGTTGGTAACGCCGTTATTGTTGGCATTAGAACAAGTTCTTGGTAGTTGCGAGTACATCAGATTCATGCAAAGTTTCCGGTACCCCCTAGCGGGAGAGTTTTCGTTCAGGAGATCGCTGATTCCGGAATTACGAATTTCATCAGACTGGGGTCTAGAGGTAGCCATCCTCTCGGAGATGCAACGTAATCAGGCGAGTAATAGAATTTGTCAGGTTGATATTTCCGATGCCTATGATCATAAGCACCAGGATCTATCCGAGTCGGACAAAAGTGCAGGATTGTCCCGAATGTCCATCGATATCACCAAGGTGCTAATTAGAAAGCTCGCAACTCGTGGTTATTGTTTTGGTCCAGATGTGTTTAGAACTCTAAAGGCGACATACTTCCGTCTGGCGCTCGACATGGTTCAATATTATCAAGCAGATGCTGAGATTAATGGTCTTTCCTTTGATATTGATTTGGAGGAGCGGGCAGTTGAACTATTTGCTGAGAATATTATGCATGCTGGTGAGGCATTCACTGACAATCCTATGGAGACGCCATTTATTCCATCATGGAACAGGGTGAATTCAGCTATTCCAGATCTCACGAATCGCTTGCGAATAGCGGTAGAGAAAGACAATGCAGAAGTGCGATGATCGAGACGGCCGCATAATCAGTGAATCGATTCTGCGTTGGCTAAAAGAAATTTATAAAGACGAGTGTAGCAATAAGCTATCGGCCTTAAGTGGTCGAGTCACAACTCGAGTCGCGGCAAGCGTGAAATGTGTTGACGCAAAACCGGAGAAATGGGATCAAGGGACGTGTGTGCTTATCAGCTATGCTGATTCGGTGACGGAAGTGGGGTTCTCCGCCGTCGCCTCCTTAGGTAGATTTTGCGATGCATATCTCCATGACGTAGTCAGCACTGTTCACATGCTGCCATTTTTTCCATCGAGTGGAGATGATGGATTTGCTGTCTCAGATCACGAACGGGTGGATGACTCACTGGGTGAATGGGCAGATGTCACCGCGCTTTCAAAAAAATATCGCATTATGGCTGATCTCGTACTGAACCATGGCGCGCGGTCCAGTGCGCTATTTCAGCAATTCCTAAATGATGAAGAGCCTGGGAATGGTTTTTTTCTGAGTGTTAAAGAAAATTTTGATGTGTCTAGAGTGGTTCGGCCTAGGGGACACCCATTACTTCAGACGGTAGCAACAAAATCAGGTGAGAAGTACGTTTGGTGTACTTTCAGTGAAGAGCAAGTGGACTACGATTTTACAAAACCAGCAGTGCTCGAGTATTTTTTAAATGTCATTCTCGATTTCATTGATCATGGTGTTTCGGTTTTAAGGCTGGATGCAGTGGCATTTTTGTGGAAACGTTCTGGTACCAGTTGTTTAAATCTTAGTCAGACTCATGCCATCATCAAGCTCATCAGATATATCTGTGGCACGTACGCAGGAGATGTAGTGATTGTCACAGAGACGAACTTGCCAAACCAAGAAAATCTGAGTTACTTTGGCAATGGAAATGAGGCGCATTGGATTTATAATTTCCCTTTGCCCCCGTTATTACTACATACGCTCTTGACCGGTGACTCAAATGCGTTGAGGTGCTGGGCGATGAGTATGCCACCAGCACTTTTGGGAAACAGTTATTTGAATTTTTTAGCCTCGCATGATGGTTTTGGTCTGCGGCCAACTGAGGGGTTACTTAATGATGTTGAGCGTGAAAAACTTTGTCAACGCTTAGAGAAAAATGGCAGCCTTTTCACCTGGCGCACGATGCAGGATGGAACTAAAAATATTTATGAGGCGAATATAACCTTATACCTGTCTCTTATACACATCTCCGAGCCCACGAGACAGGCAGAAATCT
>CAJXOL010000112.1 GCA_913057675.1 uncultured Pseudomonadota bacterium
AGATTTCTGCCTGTCTCGTGGGCTCGGAGATGTGTATAAGAGACAGGAGTATAAGGATCAATGAGATGACATTGACGAAAGCTGAGTTGTCAGATCTTATTTTTGAAAAATTAGGACTTAATAAGACTGAAGCTAAAGATTTTGTAGAAGTTTTTTTTGAGGAAATTAGATCATGCCTTGAGAAAGGCGAGGACGTGAAGTTATCTGGTTTTGGTAATTTTCATTTGAGAGATAAAAGCCAGAGACCGGGAAGAAACCCAAAAACTGGTGAAGCAATTCCGATTTCGGCGCGACGTGTTGTTACGTTTCATCCAAGTCAAAAATTCAAACAGCGTGTCGCAGAGAGTCTTCGTATGGCCGAAGACGAGGGTTAAACACTTTAGGGCAAACTTTGCTTTATTCAATACCAGACAAGCGTTATTTCACTATCGGAGAAGTAAGTAAGCTCTGCGGTGTTAAGCCACATGTGCTGCGTTACTGGGAGCAAGAATTTCCGGAGTTACAATCTATTGACCGCCGATCTAGACGTCGTTATTACCAAAAAAGAGAAGTTCTTCTCGTTTTAAAAATTAAGGGATTACTTAGGGAAGATGGATTTACGATTAGTGGAGCTCGTTCAAAGTTGAGCTCTCCTGTCACAAAAGCAAAAAACTTAGACTCTATGCCCGCCTCTTTAGCAGATACAGTTGAATTGGAAGAGATTCTCTCGATTCTTCACGGAAGTTCCAAGCCTGTCTGATATAATTTTACCTCTAGAGTATTAATCGTCGGGGCGTAGCGCAGCCTGGTAGCGTACCTGCATGGGGTGCAGGGGGTCGTGAGTTCGAATCTCACCGTCCCGACCATTGATTTTAAGTATATTAGAACTCGATAAGGTGACTGTTTCCCATGATTAAAATATTTAAAAATCAATTTTCCCTGACATGAGAATACTTATCAGCAATGATGATGGTTTTTTTGCACCAGGATTAAAAGCCCTCGTTAAAGCAATGATGGAAATTGGAGAGGTTGTCGTTGTCGCACCTAATAAGGACTATAGCGGAGCGAGTAACTCATTGACCCTTGATAGACCGTTAGTCGTACATCAACACGAACATAACGTCTACTCAGTAAATGGTACGCCTGTAGATTGCGTTCATTTAGCTATTACGGGTCTATTGGACGTGGCCCCAGATATCGTGGTTTCGGGAGTCAATAACGGTGCAAATTTAGGAGAGGATACTATCTACAGCGGTACGGTTGCTGCAGCGATGGAAGGGTTTATGTTGGGATTGCCCGCTATTGCAGTGTCACTTGTAGGCAAAAAATGTGAACATTTTGCGACTGCCGCAAAAGTTGCTCGAGATGTTGTGCTTAGCTGTAAAGATATTGTGAAACAGTCGCCATTCTTACTGAATGTAAACGTTCCTGATGCCCCATTAGATAGTATTACGGGAACGCGAATTACGCGTTTGGGTCGCAGACACAGAGCAGAGGGCGTCGTTGAAACTAAAAACCCTCGTGGACAAGCTGTGTATTGGATAGGTGCTCCGGGAACTGTGAAAGATAGGAGTAGTGGTACTGATTTTGGTGCTGTAGAGGGTGGGAGTGTTTCGATCACGCCACTCCAAGTGAATCTAACCGATGTGTCTGTCGGTGAACGGTTTGATTTCCTTAGCCGATAGTATCATCAACATATAGGTTTTTTTAAGCCGTGAATTTTTCTGGAGAGCATAAGGTCGGGATAGGAATGACCTCCGATCGCACGAGGCGGCGGATGATCGATCGTTTGCGAGGAGAGGGCATAGCTGATGAAGTTGTGCTACAGGCTCTTGGTGTGGTTCCTAGGCATTTATTTGTCGAAGAGGCATTGGCAAGCCGAGCGTATGATGACGTTTCTCTTCCGATCGGATCTGGACAAACCATTTCGAGACCACTGACCGTAGCCAGGTCTTGTGAGCTTGCTCGAGCTGGCGCACCATTAAACCGTGTTCTTGAAATAGGGACTGGTTGCGGTTATCAGGCTGCTGTTTTGTCACAAATAGCCAAGGAAGTGTATTCGATCGAAAGGATTGGGACGCTACTCAGTGGTGCTAGAGTCAGACTGCGTTCTTTAGGTTATCACAATGTTCGTGTGAAGCATGCAGATGGTTCGGAGGCTCTGGATGCTTTGTTTCCGTTAAACGCTATTGTTGTCGCTGCTGGAGCCTCAGCGCTTCCTGAGCACCTAATTGAGCTCTTAGCTCCTCAAGGGCGACTCATTATTCCGCTAGGCAGTACAAAACAATATTTAACTGAAGTAATTAAACTTGAATCAGGGTATGACATTAAAAATCATGATGAAGTCAGTTTTGTTCCATTCCTCAGTGGAGTTGTTGTAAAGTAAAAGCCATGGGAGAGGTGTCAAATTTAAGATTACTTTTTTGGCCGATTGGTCTGGCCATGCTTCTAGCGCTTGATGGCTGCGGAACCACGAAGAGTTCGGCGCCCATACGTGATTATTCTCCAGCACCGGACATGTCGTCCGGAACGGTTAAGCCAAACAAAAAAAAGAAGGTCAGTAGTGCTGAACCAAAAAGCATTAGAAGTTCAGCGCTGAGTGATCGGTATCGGGTTAAGCCAGGAGATACCCTGTACAGCATCTCGATTCAATTTGGAGTGGATTATAAAGAGCTTGCGCGATTTAATGGTGTTGATGACAATAATGTCATCAATATTGGGCAATTGCTGAAAATTCCTAAAGCGTCCACTCAAAATTACGTTAAACCCAAAACCGTGGATAAGGTGGAAAAGCCTGCTGCCAAATCGGTAGCCTCCCCCAGTAGCTGGAGATGGCCGACGGGTGGTTCGCTCGATTACCGCTTTATGAAGCGAGTTAGTGAGCGTGGAAAAGGTATTGGAATTCGCGTTACAAAGGAAACACCAGTTTATGCATCAGCACCCGGTAAAGTTGTTTACAGTGGCAGTGGATTACGTGGGTACGGCAAACTATTGATCATTAAGCATGACGAAGACTTTTTAAGCGTTTACGCTCACAATAGTCAACTTTTGTCGAGTGAGGGGCAGTTTATTGCTCAAGGGCAGCAGGTCGCGATTGTCGGAGGGACGGGTTTCAGCGATACGCTTCATTTCGAGGTTAGGTTAAAAGGTAAGCCAGTGGACCCACTGAAATACCTTCCTAAGCGTTAGGTTCTGTATTTATTGTTATTTGATATTAATTTGAGTAAGCAACTTTCAAACGACTATAGTTTGATTTGTTAGCGCATTACCTTTTTTATCAAATGTCATTTCAGAGAACTCAATTTTTGAAGTATCCCGGCTGACCATTAGTAGAGAGGTGGCTCGCGTCCCATATTCATTTGAGGTAATGAACATGGGAGACAGGGTTCGTTCCCACTCTTCGGCAAGACCTGTTTGTGGCAGCGCCTCAGTGTCTGGTTGGGTGCTGTTTGACATCAAAGTCACAATTTCCTCGAAATGGATTATTTCATTATTATTAATTAAATTTGCAAATGATTTTTTCCCGTTTGTTACCTTCGGCCAATCGGTATCGAGTAGGTGATTGCTCAGGCCATAAATGCCAGGAGTATCAATTGACTGCGGGTGTGGCACTCTGTCTGGGTGCCTATTTGTCACGTATTGTATTGATGAGGTATCTCCTACGAGTAGATTAAATCCCTTGTACGAGGACGATTTTTTCTCTAAAGATGAAGCGTAGGATTCGACTGCTTGATCACTAGTTAAAAATTCTTTAGTTAGATTTCCTCGAGACTTCACAATATTTGATGTGACTTTTTTTTCACGGAAATTCGTAACTACAGCCCAGCGTCCTGATTTTGTTGCGCCCATCCAAGTGCCTAATTGTTCCAAATCTCGCCCTGCAACGATGTTTGGATAATCTTTCCATCGATGTATTGAATCAGATGGGCGAGCATGGTACTCATCCCGATTCGAAGCAATGATTAGGGGGTATCGTGGATGTATTCTCCAAGCGAGTAATACCAAACACATTTCACATAACCTTTAACACTTCAACGTAACTTAAGTCCGGTGATGTGAGGTGTTTTTCTTTAACGTGGTCCGATTGAATAACCGCAAGTCCTTCGTGCCCACGCTTATCAGGTCTTACTGGGACTGCGTCGCATACAAGGCCACAAGTTGCTCCGCTCGAATTCAGCAGCGCCATTCCCGAATCTAAAAGTGCATCTGATTTAACATGGCACAGTTTTCGTTTTACGGAACCGAGATATTTTGTGCGAGCAACGATCTCTTGTCCGGGATAACAACCTTTTGTGAAGCTCACGCCATCGTTTTTATCTAAGCTTATCATCTGAGGTAGGAATTGCTCTTTTGTTTCATTGTTGATATTAACGATTCCATTACGAATAGACTCAAGTCGCCAAAGGTTTTCCTCACCGGTTGAGTGTGTGGCTGATAAGCGAAGCCAAAGGAGTTCTAATGAGGTAAATGGGCACACTACGATGGTCTGAGTCGAATTCAGCGACATAGTTTGAACTCCTGCGATGTCATCTATCTCAGGGATTGCCATCATCTCCGGTTTGGCCATTAACCCAATAACTGCATCGCCGTCATTACGGTTGATTTTTACTTTTGCTCTTAGAACATAGCGGGATAGTCTGACTAAAAACTCATCTGCTAGATTATCAGGAAGTAGTAAATTGAAATCAGCTCTATCTCGAAATACGTAAGGTGTAGCAATCAAACGCCCCTTAGGGTTGCAGTAGCCTGATCGGAGAAGCTTTTTATCAGGTAAATTTTTAATGTCACTCGTTAGTTGAGAGTCTAAAAATGCAGTTACATCATCGCCATTGACGTTGATAACAGAAAAATTTACTAAAGGGGCCATTATTGGCCTGCCGGCTGCTGAGAGGTCTGTTGGTAAAATCCTAAGTTCTATACTTGGATCGCTTGTGCGAGTTATGAGATCCGACCATTCTGAATGCTTTTGATTTAGTTTCTGCGACATTATGAGTGTGTGGTCTTACAAGTAGTGTTTGAAGCCGTTGCGTGCATTTTCGGGAAGTCAGTACTGAAGTGTAGCCCGCGACTTTCTTTTCGCATTAATGCGCAGCGTACGATCAGTTCTGATACGGCAACGAGATTTCTCAGTTCTAAAAGATCACGGGTGACTCTAAAATTTAAATAATAATCTCTGATTTCTTCTTGTAGCAATTTCAGACGGCGCTCCGCGCGTTCGAGTCTTTTTGTTGTTCTCACGATACCTACATAGTTCCACATAAAACGTCTTAGTCTGTCTCTTATACACATCTCCGAGCCCACGAGACAGGCAGAAATCTCGT
>CAJXOL010000113.1 GCA_913057675.1 uncultured Pseudomonadota bacterium
GCATATCGTCGGCAGCGTCAGATGTGTATAAGAGACAGCCAAAAACTGATTAACATCAGGTGCCCATATTGGTTGGCTCTGCGACTGCGCAATACCCGGCAGCGCCATTATGGCTACGAGGGACAACAAACGTTTAAATTGCTTCAGAGTCAGCAATAATTGACCCCAAGCTACAGAACACATGACTAAATGAGGTAACACGCTGTTTATGACCATTGGCATTTTTGAATGTCCTCACTCATGACGGTTAACATACTCTCCTTCGCAAAACGAGATTTTATGAAATCTTGCGTTCAATTGTTTTTCTCGTTACTAGGTATAAAGCAATACCCGTGCCAGGCTACGAGCAAGGTTTAACCACAAATTTGTGATGTTGTCTGTTTACACGCACCAGCTTGGAACAGCTGAAACGACCGCATTGGTGCATACGAAGTGCATCGACACGCACAAAGAAAAAGAACGCTCCTCACACAGCGAGGAATACGCTCCACGTCTCCATAATAGATATACTGACGGCCCGCTCCACCTCTAAGGTGAGTCGGTAGGACTATAGAATTAAACGATTAATGCAGCTTTGCTACCAGCGCACGTTGGGTGAATATACTCTTCAGAACAAAGTCACGCGTAGCTGTAATCTTTGTCTTGGCAAAGCCTCGTTGCCGCATAAGCTGCATGAGAAGACACTGATCTTCGTAAAATGCATTTGCCGCATCCACGGACACCCCATCTATGAGTAAACCGTCCCTTTCAGCTTGTTCAAATTTCTCACGCATGTACCTGTGACTAAAACGCGTTATCTCTTTAATCTTACGCTTTGCCGATCCCTTAAACCCCGATGCAGTATCAGAGGTTATCAAGCCAAAATAACAGCATCCCCGCACGTTCTTTGGTGGCATTGGCCACTTCAATGTCTTATCTTGGACACCATAATCTGCCAAGTTCTTCATGACGTTGTCGTTTATAAACGCATCATAGACAAGTTTAACAAGCATCGCGGGAGAACTAACCGCATTCATAACTGGCATTCGTGTTAACCAATACTTTGTTGAATACGTCTCAAGAACCTCATTTACAAGACCCTCCTCGCCGCCAAATTCTTTGTAGATCCCAGCGCGATCAAATCCCGAAAGCCGCGCAATTTCGGCCATGCCCACATTATCTATCCCATTGCGCCAATATTCACTTAACGCAATATCAACAACGTGCTCACGATTCAATAATTTTGGTCTACCCATGAGACTCCTACACTCTCCCTTCTATGACGGCAAGTAATATTAATCTCGCGCCACAAACTAATAGTTTTATTTCAATAATTAACGTCGAGACCAACGATTAACTGATCGAATAACTGCGCGAGTATAAACTAATTTTATTAATGTTATCAATGAATTACCATCTGACAAGATGGTCGTTACAAAAAGAAGAAATATATTTCTTAATATTTCGAGAATAACGTATTAGCTGCATAAAATTCCTGTGTTGTAATATTTTAATAGATCAACTATATTTTTGCATCAAGATGTAAGAGCCGTGGCTAAACTATGTTTTAATTGTGTAGTTAAAAAAGATGACATTAAGAAATGTCCTGGAGAATACAACGATGAATAAAAAACTCATTATCACCATGAGTGTTTGTATTAGTTTTTTCGGATGCGCCTCACTGAACGATAATAAAGAAGTGGCAGAAACTGTAAAAAATGCGGCAACCGGATCAGGGTCGCCTGAGCAGGCCATCACTAACGCAGCCAATCAAGTGACCGGTGAATTATCAGGTCGAGCGGCCGCTGCAATTGATAATGCAATACCTAACTCATCCACGGAAATCAGTGTTCAGGACGTCTCCAAAGGCGGGGACAGTAACATCGAAATCTTAAACGTGACCGGATTCGGAGAGAGCATTGACGGACACACGCAAAACTTTGTCCAGAGCTCCGCGATCCGAGCGGACAGTCGAACAACGATCAACTTAGGCCTTGGACGCAGATATTTAAGCGAGGACGAAAGCATGATCTTTGGCCTCAATGCATTTTTCGATATTGATCCCGAATACGACCACCAAAGAGCAAGTATTGGCGCTGAGGTTAAAAGTTCTGCTCTAGAGCTCACAATCAACAACTACTACGGCCTCACAGGATTTAAAGACGGTAAAAACGGTAACAGCGAACGAGCACTTGGTGGCTATGACATCGAAGTGGGCGCCCAAATTCCATATATTCCCGCTGCAAAAATCTATGTCCAACAATTTGTCTGGGAGTCCCATGATGGCGTGGCCGACATTGAGGGTAATACTTACAGCTTAGAATTTGCACAAGTATTCAATAGCGGAATCAGTCTCGAAGCCGGTCGACGTAATTTTGATGGACTGACTGAGGACGAAGACTTTGTAAAGCTCACCTACAACCTGCCATATGGTCACGCTCCTCAAAATAGCGCAAGCAGCTTATTCTCAAAAAACATGTTCGAAAAACGCTCCATGAAGCAAGACATGCTCAATAAAGTCAGACGACATAACCAAATTGTGGTCCAGACGAAATTCTCAACTGCAGTAGGCGCGAACTAACAGGAGGCCATCAACATGATTAAGACTTTACTTAAATTCATAGTCAGAGGACCTAGTCACATGTTTCAACATTTCATTCGCGCGATTGCGAGCGCTATTTTTTTATTTAGCGCATCCTTTGTTTTTGCCCAAGTTGACTTAGCAGCTAATGCGAATAACGTCTCTGACCTTGGCACAGTATGTACTGTTGCTGGCGCAGTCCCGATCACGGATGCCACAGCTAAACAGTGCACGTTTACACCTAGCGTTTATAAAATGTCACTCTTTGAAATGGGGTTATGTACCGCACATCCGTTTGGCGCCAACAAATTAAGTGACACCTTCCTCACAACGAACTGTGTCGTGACTTATGTCGATTCGGCGCCCTCTCAACTCGATGTTGCTGCGCTACTGGGCGGCGCACCATCCACAGTCAGTGGAACCAGCACGCCTCCGCCGGAAGGCACGTACCCATTTGTATATATGGTGATGAGTAGCACTTTCAACATCGCAGGCGTCTTCGTTCATCCGACAGCCGGCACCTTCGCAAGCACAGCCGTCTTGACGACCATCGACAATACAGTAGGAGCTGTTGGCGTTGAGGCTGTTGATACCTTAACGAACTTCGCCGATTCGCTTGCCACAGACTGCGGCTCTGGCTTCACGGGGGCAGCAGTTCCTGAAGGGACCATGGATGCTTTCCTAACGGATACCGCATTAACGCGAAGCCCATTCTCGAATGGAGCGACTGGTAGCGTCTGCGACAAAAGCGATAAAATCATCGGCGTCATGACGATGAATACTCCCGTGACTGTGACAAGCGACACAACTTCAGTTGTCTTTAACTTCAATCTCACCAATCAAGGTGTACAACTTTTTGACGATGTTGGCGTTTTCTCTGGTGTTCCCGATGGTTTCGGAATCGGTCCTTTTTCAGGTTCTTTCACGGTTACCAATAACTAGGGGGACAGCGCTTTATAGGATTTACAAGCGCATTATTTAGACCGTCTTACGTAAACATTCACACCAAGCTTATTTCTCGTTTTGGCAGCTGATGTGAATATGGAGAATTACTGATGCACTATCGTCTCTCATTTATTCTCGCCTCGCTCATCTTCTTTGGACGCATAGGGTTCAGCGCCGCACTGCCTGTCGATATCTCTACGGTCGACGTGCTCAGCAATGGCACGCGAATCAGCGCAACGGTTTACATGCCGCAAGTTGATGACGCCACATTAAAACTACCTGCTATTGCGATGGCTCATGGTTGGGGTGGCGAAGCGGCACATCTATCACGGTATGCCACAAAACAGGTCCACTCACTGGTCATATTAGGTTTAAAAAGTCCTGTGCCAGCCGTAATAACTTCTGTACCTGTGGCTTTGCCCATCATGAGCGATCAACCTGCTGTCTTAATGGTATTAAATATCGCATCGCCCATGGCCATGTTCTCGTAGACACCCTCTCTCGCATGAGCCGGTGAAACGAACAACACACTTACAAGTAAAAGAACTTAATAAAATGTCGCATAAAAACTCCTTTTTATTATGAGTGAATAAAAATATTTAACCCACCCAAAAAACAGCACGCTTAAAGTAAGAGACTCACTGACTTTAAGCATGCTTATTCAAACGGTTAATCAGTTGTACAGCTGGTTTCAACTGTTATCCAAGGAGACTCTAAAAACTGTACCGTGTATGTGCATTTACCCGTGACTCCCTGGTACTTGCCGGTCCCGCCTATTATTGTTTGAATACCATCACCGCCACCGCCGGTATCAATAGTCCCTGCCTTACGCTCAGCTACGGTATAGAACTCATCTCCTGATAGGTCTTTTTGGACACAGTTTGAAATCAAATCAAGGTCAGAACCGACGCTGAGTATTCTGACGCCACAATTGATCATTACTGATCCATTAGGCATCTGTGAGGACTGACTTCCATAAATCTCAGCGGCTCCCGATAAGGTGCCAACCATAAGTGTGCCCCCGTTCCAATCCATTACTTCATAATCATTCATTAAAATTGCACTGGATTTATGACTGCCCGCCGCATGCACCCAGCCGCTTAACAATAGTAGCCCCGTTAACGATAAACAATTTATTGCGAATTTTATGTTCATTGCAGCATTCTCCTCTTGGATATGAATTAATCAGCCTGTCAGATTATACAAAAACACTATGTTTTATAATAATCTTAAATCAGATTAATAGATGCCATTAGAGATTGCAAAAAAATACTTTTATTGGTAAAAACAAAGGAACCAAGGGGTTCAGTTCTTTGACAAAGCCGGCAGTGACGGGATACCCGACCAATTTGGTAGCGGCCCATTCTCTGGTTCGTTCAACGTGATAAATAATTAAGTATTTCCTGAAATAGCCACCTTCAATAAGGTGAATAATTGATTCAGGAGCATGAATAGCGCACTGAGCACGTTTTAATTTTCGACGTACTCAGCAACGGCACACTACTCAGCACAAAGTAGTATCAGCAAAAAAAATCGGCTAGATGCTTAATGCGTCTAGCCGACCAATTTTAAGGAGGAGTTAAATACTTATAACGATGACTTAGAACCCCTTAGAGCTGTCTCTTATACACATCTCCGAGCCCACGAGACAGGCAGAAATCTCG
>CAJXOL010000114.1 GCA_913057675.1 uncultured Pseudomonadota bacterium
GAGATTTCTGCCTGTCTCGTGGGCTCGGAGATGTGTATAAGAGACAGGTACTTAGGTGCTAAAGTTATTACGTTCAACGCTGGCGCTGGTTTGATTAAAGCGTTTGATGTTGCTACTGGTAAGATTGCATGGACTAAGTCACAGAGCTGGCCAGCAACAAGTGGTCTTTTGAGCACAGCTGGTGGACTAGCATTCTATGGCGATCCAGATGGACGATTCAACGCTGTTAATGACGAGACTGGTGAACACCTCTGGGCATTCAACGTTGGTACCGGAATCCACGGTAACCCAACCACTTACACCTCAGAAGGCGTGCAGTATGTTGCCATCGTGTACGGTGCTGGTGGTGGTGGTATTTGGCCTCTGTACTACGCAAACTTCCTCAAGACACACACCAAAGGTGGTGGCTTGATGGTCTTCGCAGTTAAGTAATAACTGGTTAGACACTACTGCTGAAAAGTAGTTGTAAGAGCTAAATGGGGGAGGGCTTTTTAGCCCTCCCTTGTTTTTATGTGACGTGTGAATGAAATGACCAATGGACGTAAATCGACACATTGGGTCAATTATTTGGACAGACGAATTAAGTAAATAGTGTGAACTAAGGAGACGTAGCGCGATCTTATTTCTCGTTGACTACAGTTTCTAGGAGATTGCTTTGTTAAAATATAAATCGTTACAAATTGTTATAGGTATTGCTTTGGCCTGGTTACCGCTGCATGGTTCAGCTAATGAGGCGCAAACTACCTTTGAAAAAATTCAAGAACGGGGCAAATTGACTGTTTGCGCAGATCCCTATTCCTATCCTTATTCAGTAAAAAATGTGACTCCTCCAGGTTTTGATGTTGAAGTCATGGGTGCTCTAGCACAGCTTGGTGATTTTGACCTTGAAATGTATTGGGCCGATACAGGTACACGAGGTGGTATGTCTCGAGCATTGCGTAACTCAATTATAAAGGGACGGTGCGCGCTATTTGCTGGTGTAGGTGACAATGGTGATGATGACGTGCTCATGGGCCAGCTAGCATTTACAAAGCCTTATATGGCAGTTGGTTATGTGCTGGTAACGCAAAATAAAGCGGCAGGATTGTCAATAAAAGAGATTATCGACACAGGAATGCCGATCGGTGTGCAAATGTCTACACCAATGGATGACTGGTTGTTCACACATGGTATTAAGCGTGCATTACAAGCGGATAATGCCCGTGTGATGCGCGATATGGTTAACGGCGAAACTGACGCGGCTATTGTCTTTTCCCATGCACCATCTCAGGCAAAACGTAACCATCCTGAAAGTAACTTCGTTCTTTCAAAAGATTATAGTGCCGATCAATTGTATGCGGCGATTGGCGAAGATTACGTTCCAGAGGGACTTGGCCAACAGCTGTGGAATCTTAAATTCGTTCTCCGTAAGCAAGATAAAACACTTAGAGATTTTATCAATCAAGGTATTGAGACCTTAACGGAAAACGGTACAATAGCTGGGTTAGTAGAGAAATACGACATGCCTTACTTTCCACCACTGGAAGAGTAAGAGCGTTCGTTAAAAATAATTTAAGTGGAGGCAATTGATAATGGTAGGTATCTCATTTTTATCACTCGTCCGTCGCTTCAGTGTCATAGCATGTGCTGTTGTTGCGATGGTTTTTTTGGTCGATATGAGCATAGAAAATGTCTATGCCCAAGAATCCAACTTAGCTGAGCAAACACTGACGCAAGAGTGTGTTGATCAACCTTACTCGGGAACAATGCATCAAAGTAGCGATGCTGATTTAGCACTGGAGGTAGAAAAGGATTGCTTGGTTCAAAATGGAAGACAGTGGTATGACCGCCGATGTTCGTTTTGTCATGGGGGTCAGGGTACAGGTGGAAAAGGACCATGTCTTACTTGCGGGAAATTTGCTTACTCCGCCAACAGTAATATGGCAATCTTAACGACCATATCTATTGGCATCACTAATAAAAGCGTGGGTGGTGCGATGGGCGCTTTCGGTACAACGATTTCTGGTATGGATATTTTATCCATCGTAGCCTATCTGCGTTCTGAAGAGGTTCGTAGAATCGCATCGGGAGAAATTAAAGATCCTTATATCAAGCAAGAGATAATGGTCTTCCCTGACTAACTTGAGCTTCTTTTCGTTAGTTTAAAAAAACCGGCTATTTGCCGGTTTTTTTATTGGCGTCCTGTGCTACCAAACCCGCCGTCCCCACGAGAGCTTTCATCAAATTCACCTACTAAATTAAACGCAACTTGCGTCACTGGTAAAATTACCAATTGAGCAATACGTTCCATAGGAGCTAATTCAAAAGCTTCTGAGCTTCTATTCCAAACTGAGACCATAATCTGGCCTTGATAATCCGAGTCGATAAGCCCAATTAGGTTACCTAATACGATCCCGTGTTTGTGACCCAGTCCCGAGCGCGGGAGTATGACCGCAGCATAATTAGGATCCTGAATATTGATCGCGAATCCGGTCGGCACCAAAATAGTTTGACCAGCTTCAATAGTCTTCTGTTCATCGAGACAGGCGCGCAAGTCAAGACCAGCGGAACCTGGCGTTGAGTATTCTGGTAATAGGTCTTTAATTCTAGAGTCTAGTATTTTTACGTCTAAGCGTTGCATTATATTTTTGGACTGAGTTTATTGATTATGGATAAGTCTATTTATATGCGTGATAAGCAGCCTGGCTTGTTCAAGTTTTGAACTAGAGGCTAGTTTTTTGATTCCGTGATCATCGATGAGTATCAGTGAATTATCGTCACTGTTAAGTGCTTCTGTAACCAAATTGGCTGCGATCAAAGGAATGCCTTTTTCTATTCTTTTCTTCCGAGCATACTCTTCTACATCTTGACTCTCTGCAGCAAAACCAACACAAAAAGGCGGATTTTTCCGATGGGCTACCGACTTCAATATGTCTGCTGTTTCGTCAAACTCAATACTGAGGTTTTTTTGGGACTTCTTTATCTTGTGTTCATTTGGGTTTTTCACTTTAAAATCCGCCACGGCAGCAACTGATATAAAAATATCTGCATGATCAATCTCTTTGATCACGGCATCAAACATATCTTGAGCCGAGATTACTGAAATAAATCGAGCATTCGTTGGAGGATTAAGACTGGTTTTTCCAGAGATCAGTGTTACGTTAGCGCCAGCATCTTGAGCGGCTTGCGCTACCGCATATCCCATCTTTCCTGAGCTTGCATTGGTAATACCGCGCACAGCATCAATTGCCTCATAGGTTGGGCCTGCAGTAACAATTACGTTTTTGTTTTGTAGCAATTTCGGTTGCAGCGAAGACACGATTTCACTCGCGATAAGTGCTGGTTCACTCATTCGACCAACTCCCAACTCACCACACGCTTGTTCACCGCTATCGGGCCCAATGAGTTGAACACCATCAGTCAGTAAAGTTTTGATATTTCTTTGTGTAGAGGGGTTCTCCCACATTTGCCTATTCATTGCGGGTGCAACCATTAAGGCGCACTCTCTGGCAAGACATAGAGTGCTTAGTAAGTCGTCTGCGCGTCCTGCTGTTAGTTTTGCTATAAAGTTAGCAGTCGCTGGCGCAACCATAATGAGATCGCAATCCCTCGAGAGTTCAATATGTGGCATTCCATTAGGAATTGATTGATCCCACATTGATGTATGCACTGGGTTGCCGCTTAACGCTTGGAAAGTGACGGGGGAGATAAACTCAGCTCCTGATTCGGTCATTACTACGCGAACATCAGCCCCGTCTTTTTTTAATAAGCGGACTAATTCTGCAGCCTTATACGCTGCTATTCCTCCTGTTACCCCCAGAAGAATACGCTTGCCGTTGAGCTCGTTCATTGTAGATTACGTTGAGATGCCCTTGATTGAAACTACCTTAGTCAATTAGTTTACACCAATCACTACTAACTGCTACTGGCTCGCGCCTGACTGGAAGACAGATTCACTGGCGTTTAGATTGATAGTTTGAATCTTTTCTATTAATTCTATGAGGTTCTTATATTGGTAGTCGGCAATGGTTGCGACTTGGTCTGTTCCGACGAGATGTACGTATCGACTGAGATTATCTGTTGCAAGCTCGCCAAAAGCAAATTGACTGATCGGTTTAGATTTGTCTTTTCCATATACGAGTGAAATGAGGGCCGGTTTAGTCACGCCATATATGTCTCTTTCTATCGTTTTGAGACGCCTCTCCACCCGCGCATTTTCAAGTCCCAGTAACGAAATTGAAATAGCTTCGTTCTCAGTGGGTGTTGCAACATGTTCATGTGATTGTATAACCCCGTTTATTGCCCCATGGGTATGATAAAACCAATGGCCTGATTTATCTTTTTCGAGTAGAAATAAACCACCTTGATGTACGAGTTCAACAGCAAAAATGTCTGACAGCTTAACGGGGAGTAGCGAGCCGCTTTCGAATACATTCTCATGTTCTCCATGCTCAGAGTGGCCGTCATGGTCGTCATGATCGTCATCGCTGTGAAGGTTCCCTATTACTATGTAAGCAAGGAGAGCGAGGAGTATGATCCAAACAAACTTAAGACTCTTATTTGAACTCATTAACGCCGCCTCCACCACACAGCTATGCCAATTATCGCCATCAATGCTGGAATGAGAATGACTGATAGGACGAATGTTCCCTTCATTTGTGTATTGGTTAAATTAACCCTAGGGATATCCATCGATTTTGGCTCTAAGCCTATGAGGTTTTCTTGTTTAGTTAAATAGTTGATGGTGCTCAGCAGTAGTTTTCCATTACCCATTATGTGGAAAAAAGAGTTGGTTGCGAAGTCCGAGTCGCCAAAAATCGCAATTCTGGAAGGAGGTCCCGTGACCTCTGGTGCTGGCTTTTCATCTATTGTCTCTCCACGCAATTCAGCCGCTATTACCGCTGCACTTTTCCCATAGCCAGGATTACGTTGTACGATGACCATTAGTGTTAGTGGCCCTTTATCATCGATGCCATCATTGAATCCAAGTTGGGCTATATCTGTTTCCCCATAGCTTTTAAGTGATGTATTAATGCTGTCTCTTATACACATCTCCGAGCCCACGAGACAGGCAGAAATCT
>CAJXOL010000115.1 GCA_913057675.1 uncultured Pseudomonadota bacterium
CGAGATTTCTGCCTGTCTCGTGGGCTCGGAGATGTGTATAAGAGACAGATCCGGAGGAACCCAAATCCCCAATAAATGAAGGTGAATATTAGTGAGGCGATGGCAACTGAGCCAATCAGTGCTGGATCCGGGACCCGTCCAATAATGATGGTATCTACGACTCCAATAAGGGGCGTTGATACATTGGCAATCATAATAGGGATTGCGACTTTAAATAGATCTCTCTGGCTGATAGGCCTGATTTCTCTTTCGAGAGCCATTTTATTAGTCGCGAACCGTTGTTAGTAGCGCCATAAGCGCTTAAGGATTTTTTTTATAGTGTTTGCTGTATTGCTTGTAGATATCAACGCCTATCGAGAACATTTTTATGTTTTCCTCCGAAATAGTTCGAGATTGTTTCGCTGGATTTCCCGACCAAATCATACCTTCGGTGATTACAGTATTTGGAGCAGTAACTGCGCCTGCAGCCACAACGCCTCCGTTTTGAACAATAGTTCCTTTTCCTATTGTCGACCCCATGCCAATGACGCAGGTGTCGCCAAGGTCGCAGGCGTTTAATTGGACGTTATGTCCTATAGTGACGCGCTCCCCAATTTCTAAATGCTCACCGTAGTCTAGAGTAATTCGTGAGTTGTCTTGAACGTTGCTTGCTGCCCCTATTGATACTGATGCATCTTTAGCGGCTATTTCAACGCCAAACCAGATGCTTGACTCTGCGGCCATTTCTAAAGTACCTACGATAGCTGCCGTGGGGGCGATATAAAATTCATCGCTAGAGTTTTCTGCGACACCTTGTCCTGGCTCATGAGTAATTGGGGCTACTGGTTGTTTGGAAAGGACCCATTCTGCCCCGGCGCCATGTTTTCTAGATTTGATGATAACGCGAAGTTTCTCAAGTTCTGTGGCTTCAATTTTTCGAATTGGTTTGGCAGGGACTCCTTGATATAACCAGCCAGGCTCAAGCTGTTTACCCGGAGGAACAACGCTATCGCTGCAGATTACAGACCCTTTGCCCACGATCGCGTTATCCATGACTACGGCATGCTCGCCTAGTAGGCAATCCTCTGCAATCGTGCATCCGTGCACGAGACTAAATCTACCAATGGTTACGTGATTTCCCAATATGGCACCATAAGTACCATCAGCAATATGAACTGTTGAATACTCGCCAAACCAACATTTGGAGCCAACGGTAATTGTATTTCCATCGGCTCGGAGAGTGACAAGATCTTCGAAATGACAGTGCCCAGCAATTGTAGTTCGACCGATAATGGACACCCAACGTTTGCTTGCAGAGTCCTCGGAGATCTTCGGGTGAAAATCCAGGTAAGGGATGATATTCATATGCGGCAACCCACTCTCTTTCATTAGTTATAACAATTCTAGTTGATCATGAAACCAAGGACTTCGAATGCTGGATTTTCACGGTGCGTACCCGAGAGTGTTCTGATTTTTTCAACGATGCCCGGCTTAGTCGCTCCGATGGCCACTTGCACATATGTCTTCGGCATCTTTGTCTTTAAGTAGTTACAAAACATTTGGCTAAATAGTCACGCTGTCATCTGAGAGTAGACTGACCAAAAAAAATCAACAATCATCTTGATTAACCTTTAATTTTTTCTCAAGACTCTGGAGGCTGTCTATAGCGATGTACCTTAATGTGCTTAACGCATAACTATCAGCTTTACATAGACCTTCGATATTTCCCGCCTACTTCAAATAAAGCATGGCTGATTTGGCCTAACGAACACACGCGAACCGCATCCATCAGGACCTCGAATACATTTTGATTTTTGATAACCGCAGTTTGTAGCTGCTCTAGCATTGCGGCACATTCATCGCTGTGTTGCTCTTGGAATTCCTTGAGCCGGTTAAGTTGAGACTGCTTCTCTTCGTCCGATGAGCGAATTAAATCGACTGTCTCCGATGTGGCATCCCCGTTAGGGTTTAGGAATGTATTGACGCCGATTAGTGGGTAGCTACCATCATGTTTTTTGTGCTCATAATATAATGATTCTTCTTGGATTTTCCCCCTTTGGTATCCTAACTCCATGGCGCCTAATACGCCCCCACGCTCAGAAATTGATTCAAACTCTCTAAGCACGGACTCTTCTACCAAGTCAGTGAGTTCTTCAATAATGAAGCTTCCTTGGTTAGAGTTTTCGTTCTTCGCTAATCCCCACTCGCGATTAATGATTAATTGTATTGCCATAGCGCGACGCACGCTCTCTTCTGTGGGTGTGGTGATGGCCTCGTCATAGGCATTTGTGTGCAGAGAGTTCGCATTGTCATAGGTGGCGATAAGTGCCTGAAGCGTGGTCCTAATATCGTTGAAGTCAATTTCTTGAGCGTGTAATGATCGACCAGATGTTTGGCAGTGGTACTTTAGTTTTTGAGATCTCTCGTTTGCTCCGTAGCGGTCTCGCATAGCGACAGCCCATATTCTTCGGGCTACTCTACCAATAACAGTGTATTCCGGGTCCATGCCGTTGCTAAAAAAGAAACTTAAGTTTGGCGCAAAGTCATCGATTTTCATGCCTCGTGCAAGATAAGCTTCAACGAATGAAAATCCGTTACTTAACGTAAATGCAAGTTGTGATAGCGGATTGGCTCCAGCTTCGGCGATATGGTAGCCGGAGATGGAAACTGAATAAAAGTTCCTTACATTTTGGTCTATGAAGTATTGCTGCACATCTCCCATAACTTTCAAACTAAATTCAGTAGAAAAAATGCACGTGTTTTGTCCCTGATCTTCTTTGAGAATGTCAGCTTGCACAGTTCCTCTCACGGAGTTCAGAGTTTGTTTTTTGATGCGGTCTTTCTCGGTTACAGAGGGTTCTCGGCCTTCTTGTTCCTTAAACTTGTCGTATTGTTGATCGATTGCGGTGTTCATAAACATGGCGAGAATCGTTGGTGCTGGCCCATTGATCGTCATGGAAACGCTGTTCGTTGGTGCGCAGAGATCAAATCCCGAGTAGAGAACTTTCATGTCCTCTAGCGTGGCAATCGATACTCCTGAGTTACCAATTTTCCCGTATATGTCGGGTCTTAGGTCGGGATCAAAGCCGTATAACGTAACGGAGTCGAAAGCTGTTGATAGTCGTTTTGCTGGCATATCTTTGGATAAAAGATGAAAGCGTTTATTTGTTCTAAACGCATCCCCTTCGCCGGCAAACATTCTTGTTGGGTCTTCATTTTCTCTTTTAAAAGGAAATGCGCCTCCGGTGAATGGAAAATATCCAGGGACGTTCTCCAGCATTAGCCATTTAAGAATTTCACCATGGTCCTCAAATTTAGGTAATGAGACCCGAGGTATCAGGCTGCCCGATAAGGTCTGATATTTAAGTTCGGTACGAATTTCTTGATCTCGTATTGTTACAACGTGGTGCTCTCCCGAGTACGCACTTTGAAGTTCTGGCCAATCAGAGAGGAGGTTTTTGCTATCTGGATGAAGTTGACGGTCTCGCTCTGAGGCCAAACGTTGAATGTGCAACACATCCTCATCTGTCTCTTCCTTAACTATGGCAGCCACACAATGGAGTTGTTGACGTTCCCGCGCTATGCGTGATTCGCTGAGCACGTGCTTCTTATATGAACGTACGGTATCTGAAATTTCCGCAAGATACCGCGCTCTATCAGGAGGAATAATGCTGGTGATGTTTGTCGAGGACTTACCTTCGACGATAGGTAGTTTTCTGCCTACTCGCACCAGGCCATGTTTAACTAGAGCATCTGCGACAGTGTGGTAGAGCGCGGTAACTCCGCCATCATTGAATCGCGATGCAGTCGTTCCGAAAACGGGCATTGCACTCGGACTTTGGTTGAATTTCTGTTGATTGCGTTGATATTGTTTTGATACGTCCCGAAGTGCATCTTCAGCGCCACGGCGATCAAATTTATTGATCGCAACGAGATCAGCAAAGTCAAGCATGTCTATCTTCTCAAGTTGGCTGGGTGCGCCGTATTCTGGAGTCATGACGTATAGGGATAAATCTACAAAAGGCACAATTGCGGCATCACCTTGGCCAATGCCTGAGGTTTCGATGATGATTAAATCAAATCCGCCACATTTACATGCTGCGATAGCTCCAGGTAGGCAATCAGCCACCTCGCTCCCCCCGTTTCGAGTGGCGAGTGAGCGCATATATATTTTCACGCCGTCGAGCGCATTCATTCGAATGCGATCACCCAATAAAGCGCCGCCAGTTTTGCGTCTTGATGGGTCTACTGCTATGACTGCGATGTTGAGATTGTCCCCCTCATCAAGCCTAAACCGTCGGATTAGTTCATCGGTCAAAGAGGATTTCCCTGCCCCTCCAGTGCCAGTTATACCTAAGACGGGGATCTTATTCACCAGACTCCCCGCTTGCTCCAAGATGGATTGATAGAAATCGCCATCAATCGATTTGTCTTCGATAGCCGAGATCACCCTTGCGAGTTCGCCATGAGCAGATTTGGAGATTGATTCAAGAGAGCCAAATGGAGCGGGCGATTTTGCCTCTCGTGCCCGTTGGATCATGTCGTCGATCATTCCCTGAAGACCCATGGTAGCGCCATCCTCGGGGGAGTAAATTTTCGCTACGCCATAGTCGTGCAGTTCTTTAATTTCAGATGGTACGATGACGCCACCACCGCCGCCAAACACTCGAATATGTCCAGCGCCTCTTTCGCGGAGCAGGTCGATCATATACTTGAAATATTCGATATGACCGCCTTGATAAGAACTAACAGCGATACCTGTCGCATCCTCTTGAACCGCAGCTGTAACGATTTCGTCAACAGAGCGATTGTGCCCGAGGTGAACAACTTCCGTACCGCTGCCTTGCAGCATCCGTCTTATGATATTAATAGAGGCATCATGGCCATCGAAAAGGCTGGCAGCAGTCACAAATCTTACTTTTGTCCCAGTGCTGGTGGGCTTGTTAAGCGGGTTGTCTTTTAAGTTTGTCATTAGTTCTCGGTGTTCAAAATAAAAAGTGTAGAGCTTTCGTAAAATTTTTTACCTGTCTCTTATACACATCTGACGCTGCCGACGATATGCA
>CAJXOL010000116.1 GCA_913057675.1 uncultured Pseudomonadota bacterium
GATGTGTATAAGAGACAGCAGCACGTCTCTCCAGCAGTTACGGAAAGCCTTAGTGAGTTTGCCTCTGGCGAAAGCGTCGAATGCAGGATCGTTATCGGAGAAAGGAGAATTATCGACTACCTTATTGAGCTTTGCTGGAAAGGGGCCAATGAGGCGCTCAGAGAACGAAAAATAACGATTGTGTTTCAGCTGAAATATGGTGTATTTGAATTTCAAGATTCGTATGAAATTTTTCTGGAAAAGAGTTTCTGATGGCTCCTGGTACTATCGTATTAAAGTTTTTTATATCGACGCTTGTAGTTTGTCTTACTGTGAGCGGCGCGGTTGCTGACGGTCTGACATTTCAACGGCAGGTAGCAAAAATTTTGGATGAGCACCCTAGAATAGCATCTGCAAAACACACCGTCAGGTCTCTCGGTCAAGGGGTGCGGGTCGCAGAGAAAGCATGGTTTCCCGATCTCGCGGTTACAGGAAGCCGAGCATACGAAGATCGGAATAATGCAAGCGGTACAGACGATACTCAGCTTAATTCGAACGACGTCAAGTTTACGCTCACCCTACCAATTTATGATTTCGGTTCCAAGCAGAGCGGAACAAAAATTGCGCGCTTACAATTGTTGCAAGCGGAAAAAACACTGCAACTCACCAAACAGTCGATAATTCTGGAAATCGGTATCGCACAAATCGGAGTTTCGACGGCGATTGAGAAACTGAGGTATGCAAAAAGGTCGCTATTAAACCTAAAAAAACAAACAAAGCTTGAAGATATAAAAGTCAAAGCCGGCGCTGGGGTATCAACTGATGTTCTTCAAGCCAAAGTCCAGTTAGCGGGCGCTCGTGCACGGTTCGAAGCGTCTAAAGGCATTTTGGCCAACCAAGAACATCGATATCGAGCAGTTTTTGGAGATTTACAGAATGATTTTCTTAAGCCGCGTAAAATAAAATCACAAATCGAAGACTTGCCTGAAACGAAGGAGGAAGCTCTCGAGGTTGCACGAAAAAATAATCTCCAAATTCAATCTTTGTCGGACGCTGTTTCAATCTCAAGAACAACGGTCTCGCAAGTTCAGTCAAATACATTGTGGCCAAAAATTAATTTTATTGTCGATAATAGTTACAAAAAAAATGTTGGCGGAACCCTTGGTGTGGCGCAAGAACTCGTCGCAAAAATCCAATTTACTTATAATTTTAACCTGGGTTTTTCGGCTCTCAATAGCATCGACGCGGCTAGAGATAATTTTTCCGCAACCCAAACGCAACTCGATGACGCGCGACGTTTGATTGACGAAGCTGTTAGCAATGCTTTTGTTGCGTACCGGCAAGCAGGAATAAATGCAGAGCTTTTAGCCGAGCAATCGGAGTTATCCGGCGCTTTCCTGGAGCTTGCGAGGAAAGAGAGAACGCTGGGCAAAAGGTCTTTGATCGAAATTTTGGCTGGGGAGACAGCAGAGATAAATGCGAAGTCAGACGCCGCCGAAGCTAGGGGATCTATAGCCTCAACCAGCTTGGTACTTCTATCTGCCATGGGTATTTTAGAGGCCCGGCACCTGGAACTGGAGTAATCCGAGTTAGTAGTTAGTTAAGAATTTTACCGAGGCCTGCTAAGAGAAGGTAGAGCATCTGGTTCGATCTGCGCGAACTCATCCAGCGTTTCGATAAAATGGGATAGCGTCCTTATGCCGTAGGATAATACAGAATTTTTTATGAACGGCGTTGTCCGGAGCCGCGGCCCCTGCTGTTCTTGACTTATTTGGAATGGACGCTTAAACGCGAAATCATGAGTAACGAGGCTTGCTAAGAGAGCTTATTTGACAGGTTCATAGGGTATCCGCACCGGTCCTGCGTATCTTGAAAAGTTAGCGTATTAAGCGCTTTTGATGAAGCAACAACTCGACGCTGGCGGTACCGTCCAGTCCGCCCGAAACCTTCACTTTTGCTCGCGCAATGCGGACGCCGGAGAACGGCCTGCCATCGACCAAGGAATCCGACACAAAGCCGAGAGACCAGCCCTCGTTCGAACCCTTAAAAGGGTGGCAGAACTCGAGCGCAAAACATAGAGGCACAACTTTCTTATTTAGCTGCACTGACTGATTTAGGCATCTTAAATAATCCATCGCGCGATTAGTTAAAGCCGGTAATTGACCGTATTTTTGCAATAGACGAATTCAATCCGAAAGCGTTGTGGGTCTCTGGATTGATCGCCAAGTCAGAGGGTAGAAATCCTGACGCTCTTCGCGAATGGTCTAAATTATTATCGACTTACACGCCTACTAGTGTCAAATATCGAGACCTAAAATATAAGATAAGCGAGTTAAGAAATTAGTTTCGACTGAGGAGCCTGTCTTCATTTAGAGGTTGCAGAATATACGCCATCCCAGTCAGCAGGAAGGTCACCGCCTTTATATTCTTCAATGCGATTTGAATAAAGACCATTCAAAACTGACAGATCATAGTTACGACTTTGTTTGATGGTCTTCAAAAGGTCCGTAGCATTTCCCCACTTTTGCTGACGATATTCTGAAAGAAATTGGTCCTGTAGTTCTGCTGTCGCTATAAATTTCTGCTCGTTTTTTACCCGCTCATCACCAATTAAGGCATAAATCCTTACTGGTTGTTTTTTTCCTATGACGCGGATCAAATCTAGCTCAAGCCAGGCAAATTCTGGGAGAGTTTTCGCGGTCTCCTCGCCGACCACGATCGGTAAACCGTAAGTTTTAGACTGTCCCTCTAAGCGCGAGGCAACGTTCGCAGTGTCGCCCAACACAGAATAGTCGAAGCGCTGATCCGAACCCATATTCCCGACACAACAAAAACCAGTATTGATGCCAATACCAATAGAAATTGGCAGCCTTTTTTTCCCATCTATCGCGGTCTGTTGTTCCAAGCTGCCATTAAACACTTTTAGCCCCTCCATCATCGAAAGAGCAGCCCTTGTTGCTTCTTCTCTATGTTTCGGATTATCTAGCGGTGCATTCCAAAATGCCATGATTGCATCGCCCATATATTTATCGATGGTGCCACGGTTTTGCAGGATGATATCTGTCATCGGAGTAAGGTATTCATTGATGAATGATGTCAATTCGGTAGCATTCATACTTTCTGAAATTTGGGTGAAACCCCGAATATCCGAAAATAGGATAGTCATCTCTTTGGTTTCACCACCCAGTGTAAGTAAACTTGGATCCGCCGCTAATTGTTCTACCAGATCGGGGGAGAGGTACCTACTAAATGCACCCCTAACAAATTTCTTTTCCGACTCCGTCCTTATAAAGGCGATAAATGACCCGATTACATACAACAAAATTACAACAAGGGAGGGATACACGGGATCAAGCAATAACAAAGCGTCGGTATAGGCGACCCACGACGCGATACTGGAAAGTAATAGCCCGCTGGCTGCAATTAAAATGCACCAAGATGCGCCCCAGCGAGGTATAAGGAATGAAAGTGTTGTTCCGACAATCACCAACCAGATTAGCTCGGCACCCAGCATCCAACTGGGACGGGTTAAATGGCTCCCAAGCATCATTTGTTCAATAGCCATCGCATGAATTTCCACTCCCGCAATAGCAGGTTCGAGTGGCGTCGATCGTATGTCTTTCAATCCGGAGGCACTTGTCCCAACTAAGACGATATTTCCCTTGATCTTCTGACCAAGAAATTGCGACTCTATGACGTCAACAGCGGAAACATATCGCTCAGGGATATGCCCCGTATCGTGCAGCCAAATTTGCCCGCTTCCGTTAGTTGGTACCTTTATCCGCCCAACACGAATTTGCTGCAGACCTAAATTTTCGCCGAAGGCGTTCTCACCGCTCGCTCCAGACGACTTCAATAGATACGTGGAGGCTTTTTGTGCAACCCTCAGCGCTTCGACGGACAATGTAGGAAAAACTTCGTTAGAGAATTTCTCATCGGATTTTAGCCTTACGAATAATGGGATTTTCCGAATAATTCCATCGTTATCCAGGCTACTATTAATGCTACCGAGCCCTGCCGTTTTAGAACTTAATATGTCCAGCGGTCTAACCGCACCACTGTAGGTTTGGAGAAAACCACGTGGGTCGTCACCCTGCCTAGCGTAGCTCCATTTAGCCTTTGGCATCTCAGGTATGACACCTGTGTTGTCGAACATCACGCCGAGGACGGTTGGTAGGCGCTGAAGCCGTGACGCCAGAACCTGATCATGGTCAGGAAGCTTTTTCACTAGTTCTAAAAGGTCTTTATTCTGCTTTAACTCTAAATCATGGCGCCATTGTTTGATTATTTTTTTCGGAGAAGTTCGATCAGGTTCTGCAAACAGCACATCAAAGGCGATCGCTGCAGCGCCTGCACGCTCTAGCTTGACCAACAAATCAGCAATTACAGTCCTGGGCCACGGCCACTGCCCGAGCGCCTTAAGACTTTTTTCATCGATATCAACAATCCGAACAGGCAAGGCTGAATATGGTCTAGGTTCTAGCCTTTGCAATTGATCAAAGGCACTTAACCTCAACTGTTCTAAGGGGGCTGGATCAACAATTCTCACAACCACGGCAAACGCAAGGAGAACGAAGGGTACAAATTTCATCAGACGTTTCATCTACCCGACCCGAATTCTAAGTGTAAAGTGTGAGTTCTTGTGTTTACTATACGTCGCGCCTCAAGCCGATGCCACAGTATGATGCCCTGCCCCAATTATGGGGGCGCTTTTAGCTACTTCTGCCCCGTACATTCATTGTCCTGACAGCAAGAAGTTTCTTAGCTCTTTCTGCCTGGTCTTAGCAATGTTTATGTGACGGAATTTTTTATATCTCTTAAAGAAAAAAGCTAATGAGAGGGGCGCAACTGGCGCTGTTCCCCGTCAGCACCCATGGCCCAGATTTGAGGTTGTGATTTAAGGAGAGATTGGGTCTCGTCGTAGTGAC
>CAJXOL010000117.1 GCA_913057675.1 uncultured Pseudomonadota bacterium
CGAGATTTCTGCCTGTCTCGTGGGCTCGGAGATGTGTATAAGAGACAGGATGACGGCCGACCCTCTATATCCCCAAGCGAGGGGACATTGTTTGGACGGATTTCGACCCATCTGCGGGTAAAGAACAAGCCCTTGCTCGTCCAGCTATTGTGCTGTCCCCAGAGCCATTCAATGAGAAGATTAAGCTTGCCCTCGTAGCTCCGATAACAAGCACTGTTCGCGGGCATGGATTTGAAGTAAAACTGGAGGGCACCAAGACAAAAGGAGTGGTACTCTGCCAGCAGGTAAAAACCATAGATTACGAAGCAAGGGGCGTGAAGTTTATTGAGAAGGCCCCAGCTTCGATCACCGGAGAAGTATTGGGAAAAGTCAAAGTTATTGTATCGTAGAGGGAAGACAGCATGGATGAAAGATCGATCAAAGGACCGAATACCAGAAAAGAGAATTACCTAACTGGTCTCAGGGATTACTATATTGATAAGCCTGTCCGCGTACTTCGACGTTATGTGATCATCCATGTAGCTATCATTGTGCTGCACTTTCTAATAGGGGGATGAATCGCCCCCAGTTTGCTAGACACCTTTTAGCCATAGAAAATGGCACAAAGAGAGGTGTTTATGAGCAAGCAGCGTTATCCAGAAGAGTTCAAGATTGAAGCGGTTAAGCAGGTCACGGTATCGGGTCACAGCGTAGCCGATGTGGCCCAACGGCTAGGCACAACAACTCATAGCCTTTACGCATGGATTAAGCGTTACGGCCCTAACTCAGAAGCGCATCGCAAGGAGTCCGATGATGCTGCGGAGATCCGACGTCTACAGAAGGACTTGAAGCGCGTTACTGAAGAGCGTGACCTGTTAAAAAAAGCCGCGGCGTACTTCGCAAGCCACCCCGAGTAAGATACGCCTTTATCGCTGAACACCACAGCTCTCATTCTGTACGGCAGTTATGTCAGCTGTTTGGTGTTCAACCCAGCGGGTACTACGCCTGGAAGAAACATCCAAAATCCAAGCGACAGATTGATGATGAGCGTCTTACTGGTCTCATCAAGCAGTATTGGCTTGAATCAGGCTGCGTCTATGGCTATCGCAAGATTCATAGAGATCTAAGGGACGCGGGTGAGCGTTGTGGCCTAAATCGCGTACATCGTTTGATGAAGCTTGAAGGCATTAAGGCTCAGGTTGGGTACCGCAAGCCCAGACAGCGCGGTGGAGAACGACATGTCATCACGCCCAATGTGCTAGACCGGCAGTTTGATCCGGTCATGCCAAATCAGGCTTGGGTTACCGATATTACGTACATCAAGACCCATGAAGGCTGGCTTTACCTCGCAGCGGTGATGGATCTCTTCTCTCGCCGTATCATTGGTTGGTCTATGCAGTCTCGCATAACCAAAGAGCTTGTGCTGGATGCATTACTAATGGCTGTCTGGCGTCGAAAACCTATAAAGGGAGTGCTGGTTCACTCGGATCAGGGCAGCCAATACACAAGCCATGACTGGAGCGAGTTTCTCAGAGAGCATGGCTTGGAGGGGAGCATGAGCCGCCGAGGCAACTGCCACGACAACGCGGTTGCGGAAAGCTTCTTCCAGTTACTAAAGCGAGAACGAATAAAGCGCAAAATATACGCGACACGAGATGCAGCAAGGAGCGATATATTTGATTACATCGAGATGTTCTACAACACAAAACGACAGCATGGTTCCAACAATGGGCTGTCGCCTGTAGATTATGAGCGTCAGTATTTAAAAGAGGCTGAAAAGCGTCTAGTGAACTAGTGGCGATTCAATTTGCTGCTGCACGGCCTTCTCAAGACAGAAGGGCTTGTTGTTAATAG
Organism: uncultured Pseudomonadota bacterium; assembly: GCA_913057675.1. GTDB lineage: Bacteria > Pseudomonadota > Gammaproteobacteria > Burkholderiales > Eutrophovitaceae > Eutrophovita. The sequence goes on from CAJXOL010000117.1 coordinate 1,834, forward strand.
GAAGCGTACTTACCGGATTTATACGGAAGAAGGGCTTCAGGTGCGCACTAAGAGGCGGAAGAAGCTACAACGCCCACGCCAGCCAATGGAAGTTCCTCTGAAGGTTAATCAGCGCTGGTCGATGGACTTTGTATCAGATCAACTGAGTAGCGGACGGCGTTTCCGGGTACTGAATGTCGTTGATGATTATTCCCGCGAAATGGTTGGTCAATTGGTTTCAGTATCAATTAGTGGACGGCAGGTCGCACGTTTTCTTGGCCAGTTAACTGAGGAGCGTGGCAAACCCAATACCATTATTTGCGACAACGGCACCGAGTTTACCAGTAAGGCGATGTTCTTCTGGAGTCGCGAATCAGCGGTAAAGCTCGGATTCATACAGCCCGGCAAACCGACACAGAATGCCTTTGTAGAAAGCCTGAATGGAAAGTTCAGAAATGAATGCCTAAACCGTCATTGGTTTAGATCATTAGAAGAAGCCCGAGTCGAGATCGACCAGTGGAGGCATCACTACAACCACGTTCGGCCACACAGTTCTCTGGGCTATTTACCACCTGTTGCATTTGCAAAGCGGGCAGCATAAATTTTGGAAAATCTCATCAGAGCCGTGGCACTAACTCTGGGGAAAGGTCACATCGTACAAAATTTGATTCAACTACCTGCTACACTTTATGCGTCAGCTAGCTATATTGAAAAGTATGGTCGAATGAAAAATGTATGCGATATTGTCGGCCACCGCTTTATATCCACGCTAAAAAATTATGAAAACATAAGGTTTATAGACTGGCTTCACAAAGCCATACCCGAAGGCCAAATCTGTTATCGAACCTCAGATTACAGCAGTATGCTAGCCGCTGTAACTGCAGGAATGGGCATTGCCCCTATTGAACGCTGGATAGACAATAGCCGCAAAGATTTGATCCCGTTGTTTGAATCACCTGAAGACTGGACGAACAACCTTTGGCTAACAACACACAGGGACGCTCACAACACCCCTAAGATACAAGCCTTCACGCAATTCCTAAAAGAGGAGCTTTCAAACATCAACCTGAGATAGTCTTAGAGTCGCTGCATTGCAAAATCTCAATTTGGAAATACAAACCTTTGCAGGCCTATAGGTGGCAAAGAAATTCTGAAATCCCCCACACATCAATCGAGAGCCGCAAACGAGAATTTCCCATCTTGATAGTTAGCTTTGTACATATTATATGGTGCACGACCCGATCTCCATATAAAATACACTAATTAAATCTTAAACGCCCGGGTATGCCCATTTATCCCAATGGGCCGACACCTCATCAAGCAAAGCTATCTCGGGCCACTACTGTCCCACAGTTTGGGATAAATAAGAAAGCCTGAATCCCTGTAAGCAATGGGATGGAATTCTACTCATCTTTTGAATGGCTGGCTAACAATCTCATTCTGGTACAGTGACGCCAAATTGCCGGAGGAGTCCACCCCATTGGTTACAATTTTTTATCCGACGAGATTCAGTGCGCCCGGTGACAAGGCCACTCCCTGATGCAATACCAATCGTCATAAATTACTGATGTTCATAGATATTATCGGGTCGGGCCGCATGCTTTGACTGATAGTCTTCACTCTCACTTGCGTGACTAAGGCACCACCCAATTAATCAGAAGTGCCTCAAATAAGGGCAAAGTTTCGCAGTACAAATAGGGTGAGGCTCGATGTTATGAGCGAGCCTAGGGTGGTCAACACAATGATATTGGCCGCCAGTGGGGCATTGCCGCCCATCGCTTTGGTCATCATGTAACTTGCAGCGGCGGTGGGGGAGGAGGCCATGAGTACGATGACACCGAGTTCAATTCCGCGAAAGCCACATGCCAATGCCATGCTAAGAAACAGCGACGGTACAAGCAGTAGTTTTGCTGCCGAGCTGAGCAGGGCATTGTGCTTATCGAGTCGCAGTGCTTTCAGATCCAAGCTGGCGCCAATACACAGCAGTGCCAGTGGCAATGTCATCTGAGCGAGATACTCGCCAGTGTGGAGGGCGAGACCGGGCAGCGGGATGGAGAAAATCGCGAACGGCAGCGCCAGCAGCACGCCTATAATAATAGGATTTTTCGCTATTTGTTTGAGATTGGAAGCACAGCTGGCACTCTTCTGTAACGAACGATTTAAAGTGATCACGGCGAGAATGTTAAATTGTATGGTCAGCAGTGCCATATATAGCGAACTGGCTTTCAATCCCTGGTCGCCAAATGCGTTGATGCAGTAGGCTAGGCCAACAATGCCCATGTTGGCCCGAAATCCGCCTTGTACAACGACGCCCCGGTTGACTTTTTCCTGAATCAATATCTTAGACAGGTACTCTAATAGTAAAAATACGATCAGGGTGACCCCCAGGCCGAACAGTATCAACTTTAAATTGCTCGACGAATCTGCCTGAGTTTTGGTAACGCTAATAAAAAGCAGTGCGGGTAGGGTTATGTTGAAAGTGAGCTTGGAACTGATATCAATAAAATTGTCATTAATTAATTGACATCGTCGCAGCCAGAATCCGAGCGCCATAACCACAAAGATGGGAAAGGTCACCGACAGGCTAAAATTCAGAGTGGCAAGGAAATTGGGCATCTAGGCTGGGATTAACCGCAGTGGTCAGGGGGGGCGCCCGAATTACCCGGACGACGTCACAACATCGTATTGCTGCTTTGGCTCAGTGTTTGCGCCTATGCGGCCTCGCGCTAAACAAAGCGCATGGACAGATCAACAGCTTTGCAATCCTTTGTAAGAGCACCTATGGAAATGTAATCAACACCGGCCTGCGCGATTGGCAGCAGGGTCTGGACGTTAATCCCTCCGGAGGCCTCTATCTTGGCCTGCTTTTTAGTTCTTTCTACTGCAGTGCGGATATCGTCAACGGTGAAGTTATCCAGCATGATAATGTCGGCCTTGGCTTTCAAAGCCTGTTCAAACTCATCCATGTTTTCAACCTCAACTTCTACCGGTTTACCTGGCTCCAGTTCTCTGGCAGCCTTGACGGTGGCTGCGATTGAGCCGCAGGCGTTGAT
>CAJXOL010000118.1 GCA_913057675.1 uncultured Pseudomonadota bacterium
GATTTCTGCCTGTCTCGTGGGCTCGGAGATGTGTATAAGAGACAGGCCTTATTCACCCCAGCGGAAAGTGTGTAATTATCAGTTTGACCGCCGCTTACAACTGTCGAACCAGAACTTGCAGTTTGGAATAACGAATTAAGACTATTCCCCAGTGAAGTCTGCTGACTGCGTACATTACTGAGCGCGGAAGAATACACATCATTTGCTGCACTGGATATCTGGCTATTTACGGCCTCGGTACCATAGAATGCGGAAGTCCCAACCTCATGAGTATTCAAGTATGCGCCAGTAGAAAGAACCATACCGTTCCCTTCATCAGCCATCTGCATTCTGCCGCCATTCATGGTCGATGCCATGGTAGGAGACATATTTGATGCATCCACAGAACCACCAGTCATCTTTCCTAATATTCCCATAATGGAATGCACGCCCCCGAAAAGTAAAAATGTCGCGAATATAGGGATAGCTGTTGTTAGTGTAGAGGCGGTGGATAACAGGTTTTCAATCTCTAAGAATGAGTGGTACTGGTTATTGAGAGAAAATGGCTGCAACGCACTATTGGTTGTCAGATCGGCATTAAACGCTTTGTATACCGAAAGGAGCATGAAGAAATCAGTGAAGATTTTTACAAATCCCCAGAGGTTTACGAATATGACCAATACTAGGTATTTTGCAATGTACGAAATTCCCATGCCGCCAAGCACAGTGAGTAACATTAACAAGGGAGCAATGAAGAAACTGAAAGCTTCGATAGCAGTGATGACAGGTACCATTGTTTGCACAAACAGGTTGGCCTCACCTGCCCTTTCAAAAATCCGCTTTTGCGAGGCCTCAAACATCATTTTATTGCCCCACATACCAGCAGTTCCATCAATTAGCCCTTGATTCATGTAGGTGCTGATAAATTTTCCAGCAACAAAGTCATAGGGCCCTGGTGTGGTTGACCCGGTAAGCGACATAAATATCAAGTTAGACGCACTTGTGAGATCCGCATTAGTAATATTCTTGTGGTTTAAAAAGTCGGTAATATCAGGCACAAAACTGGAACCAATGGTGCTAGTCACATAAGCATGGACGTTATCACATGAATCATTAATTCCAGACGGATTAGCTGTATCATAAGCATTGGTAAAGAGCCAATTCACCGGAACCGTAGCAGCGGACCATACCTGGTGAACCGGTTTATTCATTAAGGCCTCAATATCTGGGGAAGAAGGTGAACCGGTCATGCTTTGATAAGGTACATAGCAATTTATCATGTACTCGTAGATGGTTTTTTCAAGATAAGGGCTCAAACTGACCTGATTGGATAAATCATTAATCCTCAATAATACCGATAAAGGATCTAACCCATTTGTCATACCCGGATATTGATCGTCGGTATGTTGGCCAGGAATATATAAAAGGGTTGCTAAAGTATCTCGAAGACCGCTAAATAACGAAGTGGTAATGTAAGCTGGCACCGCAGCTATCACAGGTACATCAGTGACAACATATGCTTGATATGGCCTGTTCTGATATGTATCTGTTTCCAGTCTTACATCCAAACGAGGACTAATATAATCAAGACCTCCAAATATCATGTAAAAAATAATACCGTAAGCAAATTCTCGCATAGGGTACGGAGTATTTTGGGGGTTAAGCATCCACTTAACCCAACACCATAGGACATATAAAATCAGTAATACGCCCGCCATTAAGTGCATGGCCATACCACTGTAAAGCATTTGAATTGCAATCAGGATGCGATAGGTGAAGTCTATGTCACCAAGGATAAATACTGGTATTTCCATAACGTCCCCCGATTATATTGAACACTTAGAAATTGAGCGCTGAATTTCGAGTGTTTGCGTCAACTCCCTAACTCGATCGTCTGACTGCTGCTTCAAGGTTTTAAATTTCTGATTTGCTGTCTCAATCAGGTCATATATATCTTGAGGGGTAAACTTGCTGTCTTTCGATAATGGGTTCCTGATGATACTGAGGCGTACATCATTGGTAAGCTGAATAAGCACTTGCTCTAAACTCTGAAATGCGGCTTGTCGTGCAACAAGCTCTGCAACTGCATCGGCGGCGTTGAAATAGCACTTAGTCGCCCAATCAATGTAGTTAAATTTATATGTCATCATGAATTTTTTCTGCTCATCAGTGACATTATCCCTGGCGTTAATGTTCTGCAGTAATCCACGATCAGGTTGTGAGGCCGCTTCCTTAGAAATAAGCGCCATATACTTGGGGACCAAAGGCTCCCAAGTGACATTGTCTTCAATTGGCTCAAGGCATTCAGGGTCTGTAGATTGACACTTTGTTAACTTGAGTGTGACAGAGGTGACTGAGCCGGGAGTAAATGTTGTATCATCCCCATACATCATTTTCCCAAAATCTACCGTTCCTTTCGCGACATCCTTTTCTATGTCAGTGGTGCCGGAGGTATTTTCCACATTAATAATTGCTGTTCCGATTAATGACATGAAAAGTTCATGGGGCTCAATACCGAGAGAAAGATTGTCAGTATAATTTTGCCCATCAAAGAGAATGAATATGGCGTTTCCATTCAAAACATCTGCGACCTCTGCTGTTGTAGTACCTTCAGGTAACGTCGGATCAGTAGCGCTTGATTCTGATCTATTTGCCATCCAATCACCGTAGTCGGCACGTAGACCAGCAAGTGTCTGATTGTTCGCGACAGCTTCATTCATTGAAGCTTGAACTTCTGAGGCAAAATCATTAATTCCAGATTTATCTGAAACCATATCCCAAAATCGGTTACAACTATCCGTGAACATTTCGTTGTATTGGTTTAGTCTTTTCACCAGTTCTTTCATATTGGCACCGCATGAAGGACAGACTGAATCAATCGCTAATTGGAAAAAATAGCCTGGAGCGCCCTGTGCGATACCCCGGGCCATTTGCACCAATTCATCTTTGGTGATAACAGAAAACGAACCTGCAAAAATATCGATACCGCCACAGCCGCCTCCCCAGCTTGGTGCCTGAAAAGCAAATACATCTCGGTCATACAGGTCTTTATTTCTCGCATGGAATGACGCGCCAACAATGCCTTGCATTTTTTTGGAGTTGTAGGTGGAAACTGGCGTTGATGTATAAACATCAAATGCGTCTTTCAAATCAGCATTTGCAGTAGGGATGGATGCAAAGAGACATATTAGGATGGTAATGATTACACGTTTCATTGGTAGCCCACAGGTTTCAGCCTTAATGGCTTGATGCTAAATGAAACGCTTAAGGCGATGCTGATTAGACAGTGCTGAAAAGCTCTGTCTAACCAATAAAATCTCTACTGGAGATAGATGGAAGGTATATGAGTGCCGAAAAGAAGTTCTACTATGTCTCTGGCAAAAGCTTAATCTTCAATCTCTTAGCTGTCGAGTTTACCCACGAAGCATGACTTGGCTACGAGGCTGTTAAGGCTGATAAGTAGGCCACTAAGTACAGAAATACATTATAATGTCCGGTGAGTCTCTGACGATTCTTTACTTGATTGGCAATATCCAACGCTTTGAGAGTGTTCAGAGGTTCGCCTCCTATTCACGGCTGGTCAAATACAAAGCGGAATCAGCTGGCAAAACGTGCGGTACCCTGGGCAATAAAATCGGTAATGCACATCTTAAGTGGGCATTCTCGGATGCTGCGGTGTTGTTCTTAAAAGGAAACCCGCCAGCACAGGCATATCTCGCTAAGTTACAAAAGCGCATGAGTAAGGCAAAAGCACTCTCTGCCCTAGCCCATAGACTTGTAACCTGATGGCTAGGGCTCTTAAAAAAAGGTATTCTATTGTAAATTTTGGCACCGTCGTTTCGTCTCTTGTGCCAGTTATAACTTTTCTAATTACCCTAGAGGTAACGTGATGATAAAAAGGAGAAAACATGTCACGTCTTACTGATTTAATTGCACAAGCGAAAGCCAAAGATCCTCAAATGGGGGCGGACTTAGAAAGGGAGTTTAAGGCTTTATCTTCTCGTCGCTCATTTGGCTTGAATTTTGAGCGCCATCGTCCAGAAACTGTTGAATTACCTAATCGTCAAGTACGCAAAGGGGATAAAGTTCGTGTTCTTCCACCTAGAGGCGAGACTAAGAAAGGTGATCAGCGCCTCTGGCAAGTCAAAAGTATCCGCAAAGATTCTGGAAAATGGCTTGCTAGCTTATTAGAGCTTTATGCTGCCGAACCTGAACTTCAAGAAGTGCTTGTTGATGACTTGGTGGTTGTAGCTGAATTTAGAGACAAAATTTATCCCGGCCTAATCAGTACTGGAAAAGTAGAGCGTGGAGAAGACAAGCCATTTCATTCTGTGATTAATGGTGAGAACTTTCATGCACTAAAGGCGCTCACATACACCCATAGAGGAAAGGTCGACGCTATATATATCGATCCTCCATACAATACAGGTGCCAGAGATTGGAAATACAACAACGACTATGTAGAAAGCGAAGACCTTTATCGCCATTCGAAATGGTTAGCATTCCTTGAGCGGAGGCTAAAAATTGCTAAAGAGCTCTTAAATCCAAGTAGCTCTGTCTTAATTGTAACGATAGATGAAAAAGAATACTTGCGCTTAGGATTGCTTTTAGAACAACTATTTCCCGATGCCGCAATGCAGATGGTTACATGTGTGATTAATCCTCGTGCAGGTGTTGCTAGACCTGAAGCCTTTACGAGAATTGAAGAGTATGTGTTTTTTCTGCGTTTTGGTGATGCAGCTGTCGAATCTGTTCCTATTCTGTCTCTTATACACATCTGACGCTGCCGACGATATGCAGTGTGTAGA
>CAJXOL010000119.1 GCA_913057675.1 uncultured Pseudomonadota bacterium
GAGATTTCTGCCTGTCTCGTGGGCTCGGAGATGTGTATAAGAGACAGGTTCCGGAACATGCTGAGCCAGTCTATTTCCCAAAACTCTCACCCCAGTAGTTGGTTCCCGCTTCAACGTCGAAAAGCATCGAAAGGCAAATGTTCGCTTTTGTTTATGTGCCCGGAGTATGCCTTGGTCGCAAATCGGACATTCAGCCTCTTTATTTAAGAGTGTTCGTATGACCACAAAACGGACCTTTTACAACGCGTTGATGTCGGCCTTTATCTTTGACTCAACACGCTATCACGCCCGATTTTCCAGTTTTGAACGGAGCGAAATTCCGGGATTGGGTAATCCTGACGTTGCTTGAAGAATGAGAGATCCCACTTGGAACGGCACTGGTGAGTGTGCGCGTTGAATTGTAAGAACTGAGTCCAGAAAGACTTGGAATATTGGTCGGTCTCTCCGCAAATACCATCTCGGCAATAGAGCCAGATGCCGATTCAGTAAGCATAAGAACTCTCAATCGGATTTTGATTGTGTTCGGAATGACTGTCACTATCAGCCCTGTCAAAGATTGATTTAAAAATCATTTTTCTCTGTATAGTGTCACATTAAATGGGCACAGCTTGCAGGGTGAACCGCCGACAAGTCGGGAAATTGAGAAGGATAGCAATGATGCTCGTCAAAAAGATCATACATCCCTTCAAATTATTCCAGGCATGGTTTACCAACTCTAGAACGTGCTGTGCTTCACATTCCGACGCGATTACTGAGCACGAGTCAAAGTGGGAACTCAGCCCGCTTACTCCCGAATATGTAGAAAGCGAACATCGGTTTTACTTCGAGGAAATCAATCGGGCTCTCAAGAATTCGAACATTCTCAATATCGCACTTTCTGGCAACTACGGTGTTGGAAAGAGCAGCATATTGAAGCGAGTAAGTGACGTTCATCGCGATGATGTAATCGAACTTTCGATGTCGACTCTGGCGCCGATTTCACAGAGCGAGCTAGACGACTCAATTCCCAGTCAAGCCACCACCCCAACCAACCGAATTCAGCGAGAAATCGTAAAACAACTTCTATATCGGGCCGAACCCAGAAAAACTCCGGGATCACGTTTTCGAAGAATAGACGTTTTCAACCTGAAGGATCAGCTGACCATCGCTATCGTAACGGGCATAGTCGTTTCGATTACTTTCATGCTTACAGGATGGACTGAAGGAATTATTTCCAAGTTACCTTTCGCCGCCGGCTGGGGAGCTTGGGGTCACCTCATCGTAGGAGGAATATCTGCCCTCGTTTGGTTAGTAATGAGCTATGTGCTGCATGGCCAAATTAGCATACGACAGATCTCCGCTGGCTCAGCAGTTATTCAGCTTGATAGAAAATCAGTGTCCTATTTTGATCAGTACCTCGACGAGATCGTCTACTTCTTTCAGAGGTCAGAGCATAGCATTGTCATTTTTGAGGACATAGATCGATTCGACGACTCGCTAATTTTTGAAGCCCTAAGATCATTGAACACTCTGCTTAATGCCGCACCTCAGATCGATAAGCCTATTCGATTCATATATGCCACCAAAGACAGCATTTTTGATTTAAAAAAACAAAAGAAAACAGGTGACCCATTTCTGGATAGTCTCGACGACGTTGCACGAGCGGAGGCATTTCGAGCAAACCGTACGAAGTTCTTTGATCTGATCATCCCTGTGGTCCCATTCATTACTCATCAAAGCGCACGCGATTTGACGCTTAAGCAGCTGAGGCGCCTCGAGGGGCATGGTGTGGAGAAAAAGCTATTTGACCTCGCAAGCAAGCACGTTCCAGACATGCGCCTACTGAAGAACATTGTTAATGAATTCGTCGTTTTCAAAGACAGAATATTCAGTTCCGGCCCGGGGAGGGACTTAGATCTAAGCGAATCGGGGCTTTTTGCAATGATGCTATTTAAAGGTACTCACATCTCCGATTTTGAGAAAATTCCACTTGGGAAGAGCTGCCTGGATGAACTCTACGATACCCACAGACAAATAGTGGGCTCTAACATTAGACGGCTTGATAAAAGGACTCTCGAAATCCGCCGCCAGTTGTCACAGATGGATAGCTTGGCTCGCCGGAGTGAGCAACTCGGAAAAAGTCTAAAAAGGCACGTCGACCTAATTCGAGAGATATGCGCAAGGGGCGGCACTAATTTTGGTTCCTCTCATAAATTTTTCCATAAGAACACGGTGATATCCGATAGCGATTTGATGAGCGTTGAATTTTGGAAGGGTTTGGCCAGTGAGCCTCCTAAACAACCGGTGATACATTTCGCAAGCCACGCGCAAAGAAGGGATGGTTTTACATTTACTAAGTCCGAACTCGAGACCATTATCGGCTCCAGTATTGATCCAGATGAGTGGGATGATAGCGAGAAGCAGAGGCTGAACTCAGAGACCGCCAAACATCAGGCAGACAAGAGGTTTTTGAGAACTGCAGACATGGGTGATCTGCTCAAAAGGCCTGAATTTAAAACCGACTTTCGAGAGGCGAACGAGCAATCACTCAATGATGTTGCAAGAAAAGTTATCAAAAGCGAACTCGCCCGCGATCTAATACGTGAAGGATATATAACCCAAAATTTCACATTGTATTGTTCGAGGTTTCACAACGCTCGAGTAAGTGCTGATGCCAAAAATTTCCTAATTCACAACATCCATGCTGATATCATGGATGAACATTTTCAACTGAGTAGCGAAGACGTGGAAGCAATCATACTGGAAAGTGGGCCCGCTGCTCTCGCATTCTCATCAGCGTATAATATAAACATTGTTGACCACTTGCTTCAAAGCCAAATCTCAGAGAACGCCGATATTCTATTCAAATCGCTCGCCTCATTGGGAGACGACCAAACTCGCTTTATTCAAGCCTATTTTTATGGCGGTTCTGAGAAGCGAGCGTTTATAGAGAAGTTAACAGAATTTTCCTCAGATGCTCTTTGCTATCTTATTGAAGATTTGATTTGTGACGAGCACGATCGCATCGATATTGTCAACACGGCACTTTCAAACCTCAATGCTGACATTTCCTATAAAACGAGCGAAACGTTAGGAAAATTTCTTGCGGATTATTACTCAAAATTTGAAGTTTTATTATCAGAGGAACTAGATCAACATAAGATCGAGGCAATTGTTAATATTTTCGCTTCACTAAATATACATGTGCCTGATTTATGCCCATTAAGCAGGCGTGCAATTAAAGAGCTATCGGAACGAAGCCTATTTTCGATTAATGCGGCAAATCTGGCGGCTGCTATTGGGGGAGGCAATCTGTCTCTTGATAACATTTATGACTTGAGCCCAAAAGTCTATAATTATGTTTTGGCTAACATGGATAAATACCTCTCTGAAATAGATGGTTCGGTAGAGGTAATAATTGAACCATCCGCGTTCGTCTCAACTCTCGAGGACACACTCTATCGGTCACCTGAACATGTCGATGATGTTGTGAAACGATCATCACAGGACTGTATAGTGAAGGAGTTGACTGAGGTATCCGACGCTGTCTGGCCCAGCTTAGCTGAAAGTCAGAGGTTCCCCCTCACATACGATAATGTTAAGACGTATATTTCTGCGATGGATGGATTTGACGTCAATTTAGCGAATTTCATGGAAGACACTACTCAGATTACAGAGGTACCTCAGGATGACGAGGAAGGGAAAAAATCTCTCGCAACCGAGATACTGAGGGGCGCCACGATAATCCCCTCTGCTGCAACGCGTGTGAAGTTAATCAAGAGCCTAAGCCTTAGTGAGACGATTGATCTTGAGACGCTCCCTGAAGAGGACGGAGAGATTTTTGGTACTCTTGTCGCTAACAAGCTTATTGAAGATGACGAAGAGGTATATCGTCACTTGGCTGAGAGAAGCTGGAGTACACGTGAATACTTCATAATAAACTCCTCTGGCTTTAAGGAGTATATGACGCCCGACCTGTTGACCGACGACCTTGGAAACATTTTGGAGAGTGCGAGAGTTAACCAAGAGACAAAACGAAAAATCATTAAAGATATTGACAGCTATATCCAGATTGCTGACCCAGGAGCCTTAAACCAAATCGCGAGGGTTGCTTTGGAGGAGCAGGAGGCTCTCTCTATCGAAGTTATCAAGACTATGGTTAGCCAAGGTCTGCGAGGGCAAGCAGCAATTGATCTTCTGTGGCCGCACCTTGGCGCGTTGAATAAATCTAATCTTCTGAATTTCCTTAGCTCATTGGATCACCCATTTGGGGAACTAGCCTCAGCTGGTCGAACTCACTTACACTTCCGTGACACGCCTTCAAATCAAGCTCTTATAGAAAGACTCAAGCAGCTGGATCATGTCACCAAATTTTCAACTAAGGAGGGCGAGATTACGGTAAAAGGTCGTCGAAAGGTCGACTAATTAAAATGAGGCACTATTGCAAGAGCTTAATTCCTCGGGATATTTTTAAAAAGGGGCAGGAGAACTCTAATCAGCGGTGCAACTGAAACAGGGATGTATACAGACTTACCCCAGTGCAGTAGAAACTCCTAGCCTATGGTTCACGAATCTATCTCGGAGCGGCAGAAAGGTCCGCTTTTCAATGAACACGGACCTTTACAGATGCCTTGCCAATGTTCACTTTTGTTTTAAATTGGACCTACTGAGCGTCTCCAAACTAGGCCGGAAACCGCCCCCGGGTTTGATTGGCAATTCGAACGAGAACCAGCA
>CAJXOL010000120.1 GCA_913057675.1 uncultured Pseudomonadota bacterium
TCTACACACTGCATATCGTCGGCAGCGTCAGATGTGTATAAGAGACAGGTTCAAAACACAAACTACTTTCAAAAATTCGTACCCGCTCAATGCGATGACTTATATTCCTTTGCATCACCAATGCGAGACTACCTAAAAGATTTGTTCGCATCACTGAGTATTGTTCTGCAATCGGATTGGCGAGACGAATCACTCCAGCGATCACACTAAAATCATCCTCAAGCGGCTGGTCCACGAAACTGTAAGTGATAACCTCCTGAAAACCTTGCTGGAGCAAAACTCTGTTAAACCGCTCATTCCAATCGAATCGCTCTCTAATTGGCATCATTCCCGCCTCAGACTTTGGCAACGTACTGGGAAGCTTGTTAAAGCCTTCGATGCGAACGATCTCCTCAATAAGATCTTCCTCTAACTCAATATCAAAACGATAACTAGGTGGGACCACTGAAAAGGCACTACCTTCGTCGGATACACTCATGTCTAAACGCACTAAAATTTGTTTCATTCTTTCAACAGAGACATCGATACCGATTAATCGACGAACACGCTCTGGTCGGAAAATTATCGCAGGTCTCTCGACAGAACTAAGGCCTGTCTCTGTTGAAGACTTAACACTACCACCACAAATCTCAGTAATTAAGTTTGCTAAGCGACATAATGCGCGCCTGGATCCTTGCGGGTCTACTCCCCTCTCGAATCGATGAAGTGCATCGGTTGAAAAACCCAAAGAACGCCATTTTCCAGCCACCGATTGAGTCGAAAACACAGCGGCCTCAAGAAAAATATTTGTCGTCTTATCGTCAACGGCCGTAGGCTGGCCTCCCATAATGCCAGCTAGTGCTAAGGGGCCTGACTCGTCTGCAATCATCAGCATATCTTCTGAAATCGCCAGTTGCTGGCCATTGAGCAACTCTAATGTCTCACCAACTAGCCCGTGCCTTACTGATATGTTCCCCTTGAGTTTATCCCGATCAAACGCATGCATCGGTTGGCCAAGTTCGAGCATTACATAATTTGTTAAATCGACGATAGCACTAATCCCTCGAACACCAGAGCGCTCTAATTTTTGCAGAATGTGCGGTGGCGTCTTAACGCTAGAATTCACGCCACATATGGTTAATCCTAAATATAAGGGACATGCTTTTTCATCTGCAATAGTGACCGATAGATCTTTTGGCCCAATCGAACTCAGCTCATCTATTTCCGGGTATTGAGCAGTCACACCACTGATCGCTTGTAACTCTCTCGCGATACCCATGATAGACAGACAATCGCCCCGATTAGCGGTCAACTTCAATGTAAATACATTGTCATTTAGGTCAAATACCTCTCGAATATCTGTACCAAGGACCAGATCAGTATCCAATGACATCAAACCATTTGAATCATCGGATATTTCCAGTTCGCTTCCCGAACAAAGCATACCTAGAGACACCTCACCTCTGAGCTTTGCACGTTTAATGACTAACCCGTTGGGCAAATGCGCATCCACCAACGCTGTGGGCACTACCATGCCCTCTGCAGCATTCGGGGCACCACAGACAATTTGCAAAAGTTCAGACTCGCCGACATCGACGTCACATATTTTTAGCTTGTCCGCATTAGGATGCGGTCTAGCATGAGTAATACGCCCAACCACTACACCGTTTAAACTTTTTGCAACGGGATCAACAGCCTCAACTTCAAGGCCTGCCATAGTTAAAGCATTTGATAGTTCATCTGTCGTGAAAGTTGTAGGGCAGACAGATCGCAACCAATTTTCTGAAAATTTCATTACAGATTCTCTTTGCGTTAGTCGGAGAACTGCGATAAAAATCGCAAATCATTTTCGAAGAAAAGACGCAAATCTGACACTCCATAACGCAACATAGCTAAGCGATCCAGACCCATACCAAAAGCAAAGCCTTGAAAACGTTCAGTATCAATGTTCACATTGCGTAGCACCTTTGGATGAACCATCCCACAACCACCTATTTCCAACCAGCCATCCTTGAATGTCATGTCAATTTCTGCCGAAGGCTCGGTGAATGGGAAGTAGGAAGGTCGAAAACGCACCTCTAAATCATCGTTTTCAAAAAATCGTCTTAAGAATTCTCGCACTGTACCTTTCAAGTCGGCAAAAGTCGCTCTGTCATCAACCCACAATCCTTCAATTTGATGAAACATGGGCGAATGTGTTGCATCGGAATCAACACGATATACCCGACCAGGAGCCACGATACGAATGGGTGGCTCATGCTCCTCCATATACCGGATCTGAATTGGAGAGGTATGCGTTCTCAGCAAGTGCTGTTCACCCTCAAGATAAAACGTATCGTGCATCGAGCGAGCTGGATGATCTTCAGGTTGATTCAATGATGTGAAATTGTAATAGTCATCCTCAATCTCAGGACCACTCGCAACACTGAAGCCCATCGTTGAAAACAAGTCTGTCACGCGATTAAGCGTTCGCGTCACTGGATGTAAACCACCTAAAGATTGTTTACGTCCAGGCAGCGTGACGTCAATTTTTTCGTTATCAAGACGTTTTTGCAGCGCTTCAGTGTTGATGTCGTGTTTTCGGCGCTCTAACAGACTTTCTATTTCTGTCTTAAGTGAATTAAACCTAGCGCCTAAGATAGGACGTTCCTCAGCAGAAACTTTTGCTAAACCTTTTCTGAGTTCTGATAACACACCTTGTTTGCCCAAAAACCGCGCCTTTACCTGATCAAGCTCTGGTAAAGTCCGCACCGCTTTAAAAGCATGTTCTGCGTCAGAAACTATGTTTTCTAATTCTTGCATGAGCACTTTCACAAACAAAAAAGGAGGCCAACTTGGCCTCCTTTATTCTCCATTCAATACCTAGGAGGCTAGACCATTACGCGCTTGTTCCGCTATCTTTTCAAACGCAACTGGATCGTGGTAAGCCACATCCGCAAGCACCTTACGATCTACTTCAATGGATGCCTTCTTCAACCCATTAATCAAAGTGCTATAGGTTAGTCCGCACAGACGAGCAGCAGCATTGATACGTATGATCCAAAGCGCTCTAAATTCACGCTTCTTCGCACGTCTATCACGATACGCATACTGACCTGCCTTGATGACAGCCTGTTTTGCGACTCGAAAAACATTCTTTCTTCTTCCGCGAAAACCTTTCGCTTGATCTAAAACTTTTTTGTGTCGCGCTCTGGCGACTACACCTCTTTTAACTCTTGGCATCTCGACTCTCCTTTATGCGTACGGAAGCATTGCGCGAATTGCTGCCTGATCACCAGCAGCCACGGAAACAGTACCGCGCAGATGGCGCTTCCGTTTCGTCGTTTTCTTCGTGAGGATGTGCCTCAGATTTGCCTGAGTTCTCTTTATCCGACCGGTACCACCGACCTTGAAACGCTTAGCTGCGCCTCTTTTGGTTTTCATTTTTGGCATTTAAGCCCCTTTTTTTAAGACAGTCAGGCGTCCCTAATATGAGAACTTTTTAAACCTGCAATCCCTTGTTTTAAAATTTCTTGCCCGAATTAACTAGCTCGAGACCAGAATTATAACGATTTCTCCAGCTTCTCGTTTTCTAAAGCATCGGCCTTCATTTTCTGACGCTTTTGCTTCTCCTCTGGTTTTAGTGGCGCAACCACCATGACCATCTGTCTGCCTTCCATTTTTGGAAACTGCTCAACTTGACCATGATCCTCTAAGTCACCCCTAACGCGCTGCAAGAGTTTCGCCCCAAGATTCTGATGTGCCATCTCGCGCCCTCTAAACCTTAAGGTCACCTTTGTCTTATCGCCATCAGTTAAAAACTTGATTAGATTCCGAAGCTTGATTTGATAGTCACCCTCATCGGTCCCAGGCCTAAACTTTATTTCCTTAACCTGAATTTGTTTTTGCTTAGCCTTAGCATCCTGCTTCTTCTTTTGCTCGTTATATTTGAACTTTCCATAGTCCATCAAACGACATACCGGCGGCAATGCAGTAGGCGCAATCTCGACGAGATCAATTTCAGCCTCTTCTGCCTTCGCAAGTGCCTGACTAATTTCCATAACTCCGATAGGCTCTCCTTCGATCCCTACCAGTCTAATTTGAGGCGCCGTAATCTCCTCATTAATTCGGGCTTCTTTTTCTCGAGCTATGGGTTAAACCTCCTAAACTAATTTAACTACAAAATAGAGCTAACGCTTAGCGTCAAGCTCAGAATTCAAACGTTCGTAAAGAGTCTCCAATGACATTGGTCCTAAGTCTTCACCTCCTCGGCAACGAACAGCGACTTGGTTAGCTTCAACTTCTTTATCACCTACGATCAGCTGATAAGGAAGCTTCTGGAGACTGTGCTCGCGAATTTTATAGGTTATCTTTTCGTTTCTCAAGTCGGAAACCACTCTGAAGCCCTTAGAGAGCATTTGTTTCACTACATCTTTCGCATAATCTGAGTGGCGATCGGCAACGTTCATCACAACAATCTGTATTGGCGACAACCAAAGTGGCATAGCGCCTGCATGATGTTCAATGAGTATCCCAATGAATCGTTCCATCGACCCAACGATCGCTCGATGAAGCATCACAGGAGTCTTCCTGGCATTGTCTTCTGAGACATACTCCGCCCCTAGCCTTTGAGGCATCATAAAATCCACTTGAATAGTACCGCACTGCCAAGAGCGGCCAATTGAATCTTTTAAGTGGTATTCAATCCTGTCTCTTATACACATCTGACGCTGCCGACGATATGCAGTGTGTAGA
>CAJXOL010000121.1 GCA_913057675.1 uncultured Pseudomonadota bacterium
AGATTTCTGCCTGTCTCGTGGGCTCGGAGATGTGTATAAGAGACAGGGACAATACATTCACCGTTATCTTAATTGGAATCCTGGAGGGCTTAACCGAATTCTTACCTATATCCAGTACGGGACATTTGATCATTGCATCGAGTCTTTTTTCACTGAACGGCGCTGAAGTAAAAGCCTTTCTCGTAATCATACAATTGGGTGCCATTCTTGCGGTTTGTTGGCATCAACGATTAACAATCAGCAATACAGTCAGAGAGTTACCGAAAAAGAAATGGGATAGCCTAGCCGTAAAAATCGCGGCAGCATTTATACCTACGGCTTGTATTGGCTTGATGTTTCACGATTTTGTCAAAACCTACTTATTTTCTCCAATTTCTGTGTCCTTCGCACTAATTCTAGGCGGCTTTATTATCATTTGGGTAGAACATAAAAATAAAACTCCTCTTGAAGTTGCACCAGAGGATATAACGGTCAATCAGGCAGTTAAAATTGGATTTTTTCAGGCACTGGCGATCTTTCCTGGAGTGTCTCGATCAGGAGCGACGATCATTGGTGGTCTGACCATCGGGCTGCCTAGAAAAACCGCCACGCTATTCTCTTTTCTGCTGGCGATTCCGACGATGTTCGCGGCTACAATTTTTGATCTGGCGCAAACCCCAGAATTGTTAACACCATCGGCGCTACCAGCACTCGCCATAGGATTTTGTGTCGCCTTTATCACAGCGCTAATGACAGTCAAAGTTCTGATTAATTTCGTGTCAAAGCACAGTTTTAAACCCTTCGGGTACTACAGAATAATTTTTGGCGTGATGATCCTTATCTCATGGGAGTCAGGTCTCATAGCTTGGCAATCGGTATAAACTAGTTGTAGTTTCTCACCAATGCGTCAACCTTGGACCCAGGGTAATCCACAAAACTTCCAACCTGAAAGCGTCCCACGATGTCCGGAAGAATCCTTATCTCCTTCAAATCCATCAAGAATATTTATGGCCTTTGTGTAGCCAATACTAGCCACCAATGATGCTGCGGCATGCGATCGAGCCCCACTGCGACAGAGAAACATAACATAGTCATCCGTCGAAACAGCTCTCTGAAACTGAGTTAAAAAAGCCTCGTTCATCTCCCCGACCGGGAAAGACTGCCACTCAATCTGAATTGACCCAGGGACACCACCGACGTAAGCCCATTCCGCTCGAGTTCGGACATCCACAACACGTGCAGACGAATCATTTTCAAGAATAAATTGGGTCTCAAGGGGCGTTGATGCACCAAAATAGCTCAAATTCGAACCACGCCCCCGCATTTTAATACCATCAATCACTGCATTAAAGTCCATTTTATCTACATACCATAATAAGAAGCACTAAAATAGTGCAAAAAAGTTTATCCCGCACTAAAATAGTGCGGGATAATCATCATTTAAGCGTTAGGCTGACTATATTGCCCTAGAAATCATGCTTAGTATAGCCTGGCACAGTTTATGCGTTACATAACGGTGAGGTAAATATACACAGAACTACTCAAATATTTTAATAATTTTAAGCGTTAGGAGAACAATAATGGCATCCCCATCTGATGTACTCAAGATGATCGCTGACAATGATGTCAAATTCGTCGATCTTCGTTTCACGGATACCCGCGGCAAGGAACAACACGTATCAGTGCCCACCAGCCAGTTCGGCACAGGTCAATTTGAAGATGGACACGCTTTTGATGGCTCATCCATCTCTGGCTGGAAAGGCATCCAAGCCTCTGATATGTTATTGATGCCAGATCCAGATTCGGCGCGCATGGACCCCTTCACCGACGAGCCTGTTTTAAACATCAGTTGTGATGTTATCGAACCGTCAGATGGCAAAGGATATGACCGCGACCCAAGGTCAATCGCAAAAAGAGCGGAAGCCTATCTTCAGGCCAGCGGTATTGGCGATACAGCCTATTTTGGACCGGAACCGGAATTTTTCGTCTTTGACAGTATTACATGGGATGTCAGTGCGGGCGGAAGCTTTGTAAAAATCAATTCAGAGGAAGCGCCATGGTCCTCCGGGCTCGAAATGGAAGGTGGGAACCTCGGGCATCGGCCACGAACGAAAGGGGGTTACTTTCCTGTACCACCAGTCGATTCACTGCAAGACTTGAGGAATGCCATATGTCTCGCGCTTGAAGCTCAAGGGGTGGAAGTCGAAGTACACCATCATGAAGTGGCCGCTGCCGGTCAATGCGAAATTGGAACCAAGTTCAATACACTCGTGAAACGGGCAGATTGGACGCAAATCCTGAAGTACACCATCTGGAACACAGCACACTCTTATGGTAAGACAGCGACCTTTATGCCGAAGCCTGTAGTGGGTGATAACGGCACTGGAATGCACGTGCATCAATCCATTTGGAAAGATGGGAAAAATTTGTTTGCAGGTGACGACTATGCCGGGCTCTCACAGACCGCCTTATATTACATCGGCGGCATCATCAAACACGCTCAGGCCTTGAATGCGATTACAAATCCAAGTACGAACTCTTATAAGCGTCTGGTGCCCGGTTTCGAGGCGCCGGTAAACTTGGCCTACTCGGCTCGTAACCGATCCGCTTCCATCCGCATCCCTCATGTCGCAAGTGACAAAGGACGCAGAATTGAAACTCGCTTTCCAGACGCCATGGCAAATCCATATTTAGCCTTCACCGCGTTAATGATGGCGGGCCTTGATGGTATCGAAAACAAAATACATCCGGGCGGACCTGTGGATCAGGACCTCTACACCATGACACCAGAAGAACTATCCGAAATCCCAACGGTTTGTGGTTCACTTGAGCAAGCATTAAAAGCGCTGAATGATGACCGAGCGTTCCTTACCAAGGGTGGTGTAATGTCAGACGACATGATTGACGCCTACATTGAGCTCAAGATGGAAGAGGTAAATCGTTTCAATATGACGACACATCCCGTTGAATTCGATATGTATTACAGCTCCTAAACTTAAAGAGTAAAACACTGCGACTAAACCGGTCGCAGTGTTTTTTCAGTAGCGTGCCATATGAAATGATAAAAAAATGTCAGCATCCTGAATCAGATGAACGCAGTTAACGAATTTGCAGTGTTTCCCGGACTCGAGCTCCTTACTTCGGCGGTAGTGCTCATAGACAAACACAATTGCATCAGCTACATCAATCCCGCAGCGGAGCATTTGTTCGACGTGAGCAGGAAGAGCGCCAAGCGATCGCGATTAAAAAAAGTATTCTTGAACCCTAGCGTGTTACTCATTGGTATCGAGCATGCTCGAAAATATCGCTGTAGTTACATTCAACATGAGATTCCATTTCAAATTCACGACGAAAAAAAGATTGAACTCTCTTTTACAGTAACTCCTGTAGAAGAATTCAACGAACATGACTGTCTAATCGAGTTTTTTTGTCCGTCGCAACAAACTAAGATTGCCCGCGAACAACGTATCATTTTAGAAACAAACCACAGCAGAGAGTTGATAAGAAACTTAGCTCATGAAATCAAGAACCCACTCGGCGCCGTACGAGGCGCGGCACAACTACTCGATCATGAACTAGACCGAGAAGAGCTTCACGAATACACCTCCGTAATCATCAAAGAGGCTGATCGACTCAAAAACTTACTTGATCGACTGCTAACGCCACACAAAATACCTCAGATGAAAGAGTTCAATATTCATGAAGTACTCGAACGCGTACGCTCACTAATACTTGCGGAGTTCTCTTCAGGGCTGCAAATAGAAAGGGACTATGATTTGAGTCTACCTAACCTATTTGGCGATGATCAACAAATTACCCAATCACTTCTAAACATTGCGCGAAACGCAGCTCAAGCATTGTCTGGTCGAGGTCTCATTAAGCTCAAAACAAGGGTTTCGAGGCGTATAACACTAGCGAATGAATTTTTTAAACTAGGGCTTTTAATAGAGATATCTGACAATGGTCCAGGAATACCTCAATCGCTAATAGACAAGATATTTTTTCCACTTATTTCGGGACGAAACGATGGTAGCGGCTTAGGTTTGTCTCTATCGCAAACCTTCATCAGCCAACACAGTGGGACCATAGATGTGGAATCTCAACCTGGGAATACATGCTTCACGGTTCTCATCCCGATAAAACCCATGCGGAGTTTAGGAGAACAAGCGAATGGCTAAAGTTTGGATTGTGGACGACGATGAATCCATCCGCTGGGTTTTCGAGAAAACGTTAATTAGAGAAAATATTGATTTCAGATTATTTTCATCCGCGGAAGAAGCGAGTGCCGCACTCAGCACAGAAAAACCTTCTGTGGTGGTCAGCGACATTCGAATGAGTGGCAATAGCGGATTAGATCTCCTAAATGAGATTAATAAAAAGTTACCAAAGGTACCCACGATCATAATGACCGCACACTCAGACCTAGACAGTGCGGTTGCAGCCTTTCAAAGAGGAGCGTTCGAATATCTTGCAAAACCGTTTGATATTGATGCCGCAGTAGAACTCATCAGAAGAGCCATTAAGAAAAGTTATGAGCAGATGTCGACCTCAGAAAACACGTCGAACGTCAATGGTCTACTGGGCCAGGCTAAGTCCATGCAAGACGTCTTTCGTACCTGTCTCTTATACACATCTCCGAGCCCACGAGACAGGCAGAAATCTCG
>CAJXOL010000122.1 GCA_913057675.1 uncultured Pseudomonadota bacterium
ATCTACACACTGCATATCGTCGGCAGCGTCAGATGTGTATAAGAGACAGATGGATTATTTATTGCGCTATGCGTGGCCGGGCAATGTTCGTGAACTTTCGAACCTCATAAAGCGGTTGTTGGTGCTGGCGCCGCAAGATGAGATAGAACTCTCTGAATTCCCGGAGGCTTATCTGCCCGCAGGGCTTGCGGAGTCGATAAAAGCAGACCAGCCCTCATCGCACGAGGATTTCAAGCCAGAGATAAACTCCACGCTTTTTGCCCAATTCGAGCAAAGCAATGATGCTGAGCTAGGAAGGCCCGTGAGCGAAGTAGAACGAATCATTCGACTATCCAATTCGATAGAAAGGCTGCCCAGTGAGGGCGTCGCTACAAAGAGTCTACTGAGTGACCTCGAATCAAATTTGATTCGTGCGGCGCTAGCACAAAGTGACGGTAACGTCTCAAAAGCCGCCAAATTACTTCAACTCGGGCGCACTACGCTTATCCAAAAGCTTGAAAAATATAAGATTTCAGCATCGGTATAAACTCAGGGTAAGCACCTCTCCTTTAGTCGAGATACATCTCAGTTAGCGAAGCTGTATTGCCTCGATGCAAATTTAACCCACCAAATTAATCTTGAATCCCCAGCATTCATCGTGGAGTTGCAGCCTTTCGATATTCCGCCCTGTAAATAACCTGACACTGCGAGTTACATCTGAATCAGATAGATACCAAAGTATATTTATATCATTGTTTTTAATGACTTTATAATGTTTGGCCTAGAAATTGCTTATATAAAACCAGATTAAGGAGTCGAACACATGATTCAGTTAGAAAGAGACCGCATCTCAGACAGCCAGCACGCAGACGAGCAACCGTTTGTGTTTGTTGACGATAGCAGCGTTGCGCTGTTTGAGCTTGCATGCAGAGTCGCAAAAACTGATGTGCCCGTGCTAATTAGCGGCCCCACGGGTGCTGGTAAGGAGATTATTGCAAAAGTCATCCATGAAGCCTCCCTTAAGGAAGCAATGCCATTCGTGGCAATCAATTGTGCAGCGATTCCGGCTTCTCTGGCTGAGGATATGTTATTTGGGCACGAAAAGGGCGCTTTTACGGGTGCACTTAAGGAAAAGAAAGGATATTTCGAACAGGCACACGGTGGAACCCTGTTTCTGGATGAAATAGGTGAGATGCCCCTTGAACTCCAATCTAAGCTTCTGAGGGTCCTTCAAGAGAAAAAAATAACTCGCGTCGGTGGAACTACTCAGAAAAGGGTCGATGTAAGGATAGTGGCAGCCTCTAATATCAATCTAAAACAGGCCGTAACTGAGAAAAAATTCCGTGAAGACCTATACTACCGATTAAGCGGATTTAAGCTCTCATTACTACCACTATTTCAGCGTAAGAGAGATATAGAGGCGCTTTCTTACGTGCTCATTCAGAAACACTCGTGCAAGCCATTCCCTCAGTTAAAAGAATGCGCGAAAGCAGCTCTTTTAGATTATCAATGGCCGGGTAACGTGCGAGAGCTGGAAAACTTAATTCAGCGCGCATTAATCATGTGTGATGGCAAAGAAATCAGGCAAGAAGATATTATTTTTGACGACGACGACCCAATTCACGACTTTATGAATCTCCAAGAAAAGTTAACTAACCCGCCTGAAACACAAATATCAGGATCAGGTTTTTTAGAAGGCAAAGATTTGCTCATAAAATCTCTACGAAATGAACTTGAGCATAAAAATATTATGGCAGCTATGGAGCTCACCGGAAATCGAAGTGACGCGGCCGAGAGACTGGGTATAAGCACTCGAACGCTCCGGAACAAAATTACAAAGTTACGAGCACTTGGGATGGAGGTCCCATCTGCTTATGCCAGAGTATAACTGGTAGCTAAAAAGGAAATCTCATGGAAATCAAGTCCGAAGCTAACGCACTTTTATCACAAATTCGTGACTACCAGTCTCAAATCGCTGATTCGCGGAATTCAGGTATATCTGAAACCAGCAATCGAGGCGTCGAAAATTCGACAAGTTTCGGGACAGAAATGTCTAAAGTAATCACAGACACGCTAAACGGAATAAGCGAGGCTCAAAATAATGCTTATGAACTTAGCAACGCATACCAAGCAGGTGAAGACGTGCCGTTAACAGAGGTGATACTTGAAATGCAAAAATCGTCACTTGCGTTTGAAGCGACACTACAGGTTCGAAATAAAGTACTGCAAGCGTACGAACAAATAATGAATATGCCTGTATAAGGCCGCAGAAATTAGAATAACTTTAGGAGTATGAACGTGGCTGAAATACAACAAGCTTTGCCTGGAACCAGTTTTTCAAGCTCAGGCATGAGCACAGGAGAGCCCAGGCTAGGCAATTCTTATCCCTCTAATAACGCAAACTATCCCGTAGCGCAGCCAGGCGTGCAAATCGGATCATTAATCCAAAAATCTCTGCCAGGGGTCATTGTAATAGTGACATTGTTCGCATTGGTGTTGCTCTACAATTGGATAAACACAGCCGACTATCGCCCCTTATACCCAGAAATGCCAGAAACTGAAAAGAGTCAGGCATACGACGTATTGGCGAGCTCTTCCTTCCCCGTTAACCTAGACAGCCGGACAGGCGATCTGATGGTCCCTGCAGGGCAGTACTATGAAGCGCGCATGCTCCTTGCAAACTCTGGTTTCTCTGATCCAGGCTCTTCCCAATCGATGACACTATTAGATGAACAGTCTTCTTTGACGACTAGCCAATTTATGGAAGAGGCGCGGTATCGCGCAGCAATAGAAGGTGAAATAGCTAAAAGTATTGTACAAATATCTTCAATAAAGAATGCGCGAGTTCACTTAGCAGCGCCGCGACAAAGTTCATATGTGCGTAACAGAGAGCCGGCCAAAGCCTCTGTTGTAGTAATTGGTTATCCTGGCCGCGTAATTACACAGGGACATGTACAGTCAATTACCAATCTAGTTGCCTCAAGCGTTCCCTATTTAGCGGTCGAAGATGTGTCTGTAGTGGATCAGCAAGGTAACTTGTTGACAATGGAGATGAACGCTGGCCTTCGCATGGCCGACGAACAGAGCACCTATAAGCGCTCAATTGAAAATGACTACAAGGCGCGAATCGAACAGTTACTCGCGCCAATTGTTGGAATCCAAAACGTGAATTCTGATGTCGATGCCTCAATCGACTTTTCTCAACTGGAAACAACGTCTGAAGTCTTTGATGAAACGGGAAGGGGGCCAATATCGAGGTCGGAAGTGCTCGCAGTAGACCGCGATCGAGGCTCTCTCGCAGCTGGAGGAATACCTGGCTCTCAATCTAATATAGTGCCAAACGACACTGTGTTAGACGGAGCGGATGGCGGCAATCAAACAAACGCTACAGGGCCAGAAACAGTATCGAATGAGCCATCAAGTACGCGGACTACGCGAAATTACGAGTTAGACCGGTCCATAAAGTACTCAAGAGATGCCGTTGGCACAATAACCAGATTGTCTATTGCCGTAGTGATCAATGAAGCAATCCTGAATCGCAGAGTAAGCCAACCGATAACAGATGTTGAAGGAACCTCACCGGACGACGTGGAAGAAAGCGAAGCAATAGAACAAACGAATATTGCGCCCACTCCGCAGATAGATATAGAACAGCTTACGGAACTCGTCAAAAATTCCGTGGGATTCGACGAAGCCCGCGGCGACCAAGTATTGGTCATAAGCTCACCGTTTATGACAGAAATCGTAACAGAAGAAATTGAAACTCCGTGGTATGAAGAATCGTCAATTATTTTGCTGATACAAATAGCCTCAGCCGTGATTGCTTTTGGAATCACCATAATCTTCGTAATACGACCTGTTCTAACGTCGCTGATGGCTAGAAATAAAGAAAAACTCGAGAGAGAAATGGATTCCAAATATGGGCTAGCTAGCGCAGGCAATGGTTATGACGCAAAGTTAGAGCAAATAAAACAGCTAGCAAGCTCCAACCCTGGGAAGGTGGCCGGTGCTATCAAAGGGCTGCTAAATAGTTAAGGCGTATAAATTATGGCAAAAAAAGATAAAAAATCGAAAGAAACGCCGAAAAAAGCTGTTGAAAAGAATAGCCCAGGCGACCAAGAGCAAATAAGGCGCGAGTTTGTAGGTTTATCGAAGATCGATAAGGCAGCAATAGTGATGATGCTTCTCGGTGAAACCTATGCGTCGGGTGTAGTACAGCTTCTTGAACCAAAAGATATAACTACATTAGGAAAGGCGATGCTTAACGTACAGCAATCCTCAGAGGCTATTCTACATCTAGTATTAAATGAATTTTTGGATCAAAATTCTGGCCTTGTAAATTTGGGCGCAGGATCATCTGAATATATTTCAAAAGTCCTAAGAGCGGCGTTGGGCGATGAAAGCGCTGAAAATATTCTAGAAAAAATACGGCCGGAAGCAGCAAAAGGTCTCTCGATGCTGAAATGGATCTGTCTCTTATACACATCTGACGCTGC
>CAJXOL010000123.1 GCA_913057675.1 uncultured Pseudomonadota bacterium
CTCATAGGCCGCTCGCATGCTATCGTTCCCTTATAAGAAATTAGCGTCACAGTTGAGATAAGTAACAGAAGATTCTTGTCTTAGATGACGATTTAATCATCACAGAAATACTGGGACATATAGTTAAAAACCTTGGCCACTATCCTGTGATCGCCCACAATGCGCCGATTCTTGCGTCTGCCAAAATAAAAGAATTTGACGCCATTCTGCTCGATCTTTGGCTATCGGACTCCTCGGCTGAGGAGTCGCTGGAAGCGATAGCCAGCCAAGCTTTTCGCGGGCAAATCGATTTAATTTCAGGCTTTGAAAATCAAGCGTTGGAGGAGGCTTGCGAACAAGGTCGTAGCTTGGGCTTGCGCGTTACCGGTTTTCTTCGAAAACCAATCAACGCCGACTCACTCAAAGCGCTTCTCGCCGACCTTGAGTACTAGCCAATCACCACGCTAGGCATAAACGCACTATTTCTTAACTAGCATATAGCCCGAGTTGCGGGTTGGTATGATCACGTAATCGTCGGTAACAAGTTTTAGCTTCTTTCGCAGACGTGCGACCAGAATATCAACGGCGCGGCTGAAGGGCTCCATCGCGCGGCCGAAGATTGCGAAATAGATGTGCTCTCTCTCCATTTCGATACCCATACTACCCAATAGGCTTTCAGCAAGGCTCACCTCACGCTGAGTGAGCTTGGTTTCCTTGTCCCCGCAGCTAAGCACTCGGCTTCGCCCCTGAAGCGTAAGCGTTAGTTTTTCGGCGTCCCCACTCGATTCGAGATAAGAGACGGCAGCTCGTGCCCACCCCTTTAGAACCACATGGATTCTTGCCACCAGTTCATCGAGTTCGTAGGGTTTGGTCACATACTGCTCGGCACCGGCATATAGACAGGCTAAAGTGGTTTCGACGTCGTCTTCTCCCGTTAGCATGATCACCGGATAAGCGCCCTTAGATTTGATCCGTCGACACAGATCTAATCCATTAATATTCGGCTTATCTAGATGAAAATCGATGATGAAAAGGTCTACCGGGTTGGCGCTGATAGAGCCGAGATTCTTTAGGAAGGCGTCGACTGTGTCGAAGCGCTGAGTAGTAAAGGCATTTTTATGGAGCCCCGCGCACAGAATTTCGCCAAACACTGTATCGTCGTCTACTACTACAATGTGTTTCTTCACTTAAGAGGCCTTTGATCTAACGCGACTGGTGATACAGGATGATACCTACACTTCGTAAATTTTCAATTGAATTTGACCTTTAAAATATTCGGCTTATCTCCTTACAAGCAACCAGCGAGAGTTTGCACTCTGCGATCGATCCGCTCTCGTCCGATCTCACTCCATTTTCAATTCACTTTCAATTCACTCACATTTCATTCTCAATTCTCTGCTAGCAAAGACAAAAAAGCCCCCTGCTTTTTACACAGGAGGCTTTTGATTACGATGCCGTCATTGGCTGAAGGGCCAGCGGCTTCGCAGGCGCTTACAGGCCCGGAGCAACACCGACATAGCCAGCATTCCACCACAGGTGGACCAATATACTCAGCACATAGCCTATTGCGATAACAGGCGTCCACTTGAGATGCCCGAAGAACGTGTACTTGCCCCTCGCCTGCCCCATTAGTGCAACACCTGCCGCCGATCCTATCGAGAGCAAGCTGCCGCCCACACCAGCTGTCAGTGTCACCAGCAACCACTGCATTTCATCCATCACAGGGTTCATTTGTAGGATAGCGACCATCACTGGAATATTATCGACTATGGCGCTAAGAACACCCACCAGGCTATTCGCAAGCGTTGGACCTAAGCCTTCGTACATCCATTCGCTGGCGAAAGAGAGGTACCCTATAAAGCCAAGTCCCCCTACGCACATAATTACGCCAAAGAAGAACAACAGCGTATCCCACTCCGCGCGAGCTACCTGTTTGAAGCTATCGAATGCTCCAATATCACCTACCTGTCCATGTTCAGCCTCATCGTTTGGATGCGGCTTGTGTGTCATCTTGAGGTAATAACCAAAAATTTTGAGCAGCGCGAGGCCGGTCATCATACCTAAGAACGGCGGAAGGTGAAGGAAATTGTGGAAACTGACTGCAATGGCAATCGTGCAACCGAACAAGCCAACGATTACCCATGCACCTCGTTTAATACGAACCGACTCCTCCGTCACAGCAGGAACCTCCGTAGAAACCGCAAACTGCATGATAAACGCTGGTACAAGATAGTTCACAACCGACGGTACGAAGAGCGAGAAGAAGGTAGCGAAGGGAATTAACCCACTCTGCCAAACCATCAGCGTGGTGATATCACCAAACGGTGAAAACGCCCCACCGGCATTAGCGGCAACAACGATATTGACGCAACTCACCGCGACAAACTTCGCATTGTCTTTACCCACCGCCATCACTACCGCGCACATAACCAGAGCGGTGGTCAGATTATCTATCAGGGGTGAAAGGAAAAAGCTGAGTAAGCCGGTAATCCAGAATAGTTGACGATAGCCTAGTCCTTTACTGACAAGGAATGTCCGCAGGCCTTCAAAAACGCGTCTCTCACTCATCGAGTTGACGTAAGTCATCGCCGCGAGAAGGAATAGGAATAGTTCCGCAAATTCGATTAGAAACTCACGAACCGATTCTTCCACGATATGATCATAGCCTTGTTGTGCGTAAACGAACGCGATCATCGCCCAAATTATCCCTGCCGCTAAAATTACCGGCTTGGATTTTGGCAGGTGGGTATATTCCTCGCCTATGACCAGCGCATACGCGGCAATAAACGTGAGGATTGATGCAAGACCAACCCAGCTAGAGGTTAAATCTAAACGATCATGACCCGCTTCTGCGCCAAAGGCGAGGGGTGCGACAATCAAGGTTAGGGGGACTAAAAACAGGGTTAAAACGCGCTTTAACATGAACCTTCCTTTATTCGCCTCATGAGCGAAGCTTCTTTTTGTAGAGGGGTAAAAGTAGGTTGATTAGGGCTATTTGGCAAGTAATAAGTCGTTACATTGTTAAAACTAATGCCGTTAGACAAGGTCCCAGAATAGAGTTACTGTGCCGTCATAATAAAAAAGCAAAAAGGAGCAGTTTTTGGAATTAAAAGCTCAGGCTCTATTCCCTAGCGTTGTTTGGGGCACAGTAATCGACGATCACGTCGCACTCAACAAAGAATTGCTCGCGCTCGCCTACGCGCTTCGCGCAAAAGACGCCCGCGGGGTAAGCCGGACGAATGTCGCCGGCTGGCAGAGCAATAACATTCTTCAAGAACTGCCTGAATTTGCACAAATAAACCAACGAATCCTGCAGGCCTGTGAGCGCATAGCCGAATCTCAACACTTTATGCCTGGGCTCACATTCGATCACCAAGCCTGGGTCAATATTAGCCCGCCAGGCGCCTCTAATCAGGTGCATTTCCACGCCAACTGCTACTTTAGCGGTGTTTACTACATCAGCCTAGATGCCCCTAAATGCGGTAGCTTATTTTTCCGCGACCCACGCACCGCGTCGAGAATGATGCCGTATCCCGCGACCAAGCAAACCTCATTCACAGCAACCGAAATTAAAATGCCCCCAGAACCCGGCCGACTCTACATCTTTCCCGGCTGGCTGGAACACGGCGTAGAGATAAACCAAAGCGCATCCGACCGAGTAAGCATCAGCTTTAACGTAACCGCGCGCGCCAAAATTTAACCGACTCGAATTGACCGCACACACCCCCAAAACAGAATAAAGGGGTCAGACCCCTTTATCGCAGCCTTTCCAGACACCCATAAAAAAACCCCGCACTCAAACGAGTACGGGGTTCTTCTAAATATAATGCCTGACAATGACCTACTCTCACATGGGGAAACCCCACACTACCATCGGCGCTAAGCACTTTCACTTCTGAGTTCGAGATGGGATCAGGTGGTTCACACTCGCTAATGTCGTCAGGCAATTCTTTCGCAGCGTACTCTTCTCTCTCTACCGGCTTTTGCCTGTAGAAGCAGGTTGCCCCGCTTCGGAGTACTCCGCAGATTCTTAACTATTCAATGAATGAAGTTGCTGTGCTTTTTAGGCGCTTTCTCGCGTGTGCGATAGTACGCCTAGTTATACTCACTCGCTATAATCTTGTTTACGATTATCTCAAAGTTGATTGTTAACGTCTCAACCTAATCTCATCGTCCTTTCAAACTTTCCGGCTTAACGCCAGTCCACCTGAACAAAACTCATGATTATATGGTCAAGCCTCACGTGCAATTAGTACTGGTTAGCTCAATACATCACTGTACTTACACACCCAGCCTATCAACGTCGTCGTCTTCAACGGCACTTTAGGAGGATCAAGTCCTCAGGGAGATCTCGTCTTGAAGGGGGCTTCCCGCTTAGATGCTTTCAGCGGTTATCCTGTCCGAACGTAGCTACCGGGCAATGCCACGGGCGTGACAACCGGAACACCAGAGGTTCGTCCACTCCGGTCCTCTCGTACTAGGA
>CAJXOL010000124.1 GCA_913057675.1 uncultured Pseudomonadota bacterium
GAAATCGAATTTATCTGGGATCGCAGCAACCCATTTGTAATTAATGCCGTCGTCAGCGTCAGCGAGGTTGACGGCTACGGCCATGTCTCCACTCACAACTATATAAAGTGGATGATCGATTGCGCCTTTGATCATTCCAGCGCAGTCGGCCTACCTGAGTCTACATGCAGAAAATTGGCTCGCGGTATGGCTGCAGTAAAATTCAATGTCGATCTGTTGGGTTCGGCCTATGATCAAGACCGACTGAGGATCGCTACCTGGATTGTCGAGAGCGACGGCAAACTCAGACTGAGCCGCCAATTTCAAATCATCAACGTTAATACCGGTAAGACGCTGGCACGCGGATTTTTCAATTTCGTCTGCACCAACCTGGACAATGGCAGACCTACTCGTCTGCCACCACTTTTTCTCGAGCGCTATATCGTCGCGAGCGAACCGCTGTAAATAATCAGCTTTGGTAGAAAAGAATTCAATTAACCACCACTATAGGTTCCGTCATGAAGCTTTATGATCTCCCACCTTCACCTAATGCTCGCAGGGTAAGAATATTTATTGCCGAAAAAGGATTGGATATTCCTACTGTTCCGGTAAATATGATGACGGGAGAAAACCAGACCGAGGAATACCTCGATAAAAATCCGTTAGGAATGATGCCAGTACTGGAACTGGACGACGGCACCTGCATCAGCGAATCCGCTACTATCTGCCGTTATCTGGAAGAAACTAACCCCAATCCCTCATTGATGGGAAACGATGCGCTGGACCGTGCTCTTGTAGATATGTGGCACCGCCGAATGGAATTTGAATTGCTCGATCCCATTATCAAAATTTTTGTGCATACCGGTGAGATTTGGAAAGGCAGAGTCACTCAAATTTCCGAGCTCGCTCAGATCAACAAGGTTAACGTGCTGTCACGGATGGAATGGCTGGATAAAGAGCTTATCGATCGAGAATTTATTGCCGGTGGCTATTACACGGTCGCTGATATTACGGCGCAGTGCGCTTTCGTTATGGCTAAAGCTGCTGTGGGCATTCATATTCCGGCAGAATTGACAAATTTGAGCGATTGGTGGGCGCGAGTTTCGTTAAGGCCAACTGCCAGGGTGTAGACTGGTATAAAAGTGGCGCACTGAACCGAACAGTTAGTAAGCTAAATAGTGGAGGGGATCAAACATATGTCTTTATTCTGTGGGTTTGTGCGTGTTGTTGGACTTTCAGAAATCGCTTTGTAGCGAGGAAGTGGTAGCTGAGGTGGGCTTGAAAATATATTATAATCAGCAACTTATAAGAAGAAATTCTATCTGCCTGCCATCTTATTTATCAAAAACTTAATCCAGAATTACTTTTATCCCTCGCTAAAACTATTTCAACCCCAGTGATATATAACAAATGGCCCTGATTTTTAGGGGTGGGGAGGGTCTGGTTGTGCAGTTAATAGTTATAATGGCCAGCAGCGGGTATGCATACTCGTTCATATGCGTATCGCATCTGGTAAATCCCTGTGCTGTATTTCATTCCACAGCAGCTATTTTAACTTCGCATTTAGACATTAATTGGCTGTATGGTTTAAAACGTGCCGCGGATTTTGATCGCGTAGACAGGGCCATTTACTGAACATGAGTCCTCTACTTCGTCCACATAACCCGTAATGGTCGTGCCACCAGCATAGCGCGTGCGTAGCCTACACCGTTCACCAGAGTCTCTTGCCTCAAACCTGTACACAAGCCCACCCCAAGCCTGAGTTTCCGCCCAGGCAAACCAGGACCAATCAGGGGGGTAATACTCGGTCTTATCAATATCCCAGTTCATGAAATCGTTTAAAAACCTTTTGTTTGCATTAAAACCCCAGTTTGTATTGTTTAGTCTGGGAATATCATGACGAAATCCAATTGAGTATCTGCTTCCTCCAAAATTGCCTGCGCCCATTGAGCGCTCCCTGTCTCTGCCGAGGATTGAATCTCTATGGGTTGCCTCTTCCAGGCTGAGTCCGGCGGTTAAAAGCATATTGGGCTGACTGAGGAATCCCAAACGCAAACTGTTACTCAAGTTAAGTCCATAGCGCCTTCCGTTTCCAGTATTGCCTCGAGCTGAGAGAATTTCTCCATTTCGAGAAACATCGACATTATCTATAACGCCTCTCACGGTTTGATAATACAGCTGAGTATTAATTACTCCCGCATCCTGAGGAAGCCGATATTCCAGATTAGCTTCATAGTTCCACCATTGCATTTGTCGAATATCCGAATTCCCTTCGAACGAATTCTGTTCGTCGTCCCGAGAGTCTACGCCTGCCGTGAAGTCACGGAAACTGAGCTGGTTGACTATCTTCTGAATAATTCCTCTTAATTGAACGGTTGGTGTAATATCAAACCGATAGTCTATCTTTGGACGGAAGAATGAGAAGTCGCGAGTATTTGCCAACGTACCACTCTGAGATATTGAGCTGTCCTCGAAAAGCAGCGTGGTTTCTAGCGTCATCCTCTCATTCATTGTCCAATTATGGATTGTGAAATACTCCAGCCTCATCTCTTCTACCGACCCTATAGAATTAGCCGCTGGCGTGAGGCCGCCAAACTCATAGCCGCCATCGACCCCGTTAAGCAATCCAAGTCGTAGAGACGTATCAACAATTGTTTGCGATCTCTCTATACCCGTCTCAATAGATTGATCTTGCGACAGATTAAAAACATATGACGATCGAATTATGCGTTCCTGGTACTTTTCATAGTTAAACAAGTACAGATCTTTCGTTTCGGTAGATGCGGCGAGATCTACTTTGAAACGACTGCGTGCGAACTCGTTTTCTTTTTCATTAACAACGACAATAGTTTTCCACCTGCTTTTGTTGTCAAAAACATGCATGTAATCGCCACCAACCTCGAAATTGCTCTGATCGCTTGGCTGCGAATCCCGTTCGAAAATTCTACTAGCAACCGTGTTGGATTGATATCGAGTGATGATTCGGTCAGTATCATACTCCACATCATTTCCGGACCAAGAAAAGTTGAGATTTGCAGTATCTGTAGGCGTTAGTTCATAACCAAAATTTGCTGTTACTGATATTGGCCAGCTGTCTGTTGTTTCATCACGGTTCACTGTCTCGACGAGACCCCCGTCAATACCAAATGCTCTTTCAAAACCGTCGCGATAGTCATAACGCGGCTCCCGCTCTGCGCTAAGGAAATAATTCAACGCGCCGTACTGTCCTGTCGCCGAGATCTTACCGCCTGGTATTAATGACCCGTCCAATGCTCGATCGGTGCTCACTTCATAAGCAAAGCTCACGCTTGAGAGCGCCTTTTCCAAGACAACATTGACAACCTGGGCTCCTCCTCGGACATCTAACTCTCCTGACGTGCCTCGAATAATCTCAATGTAACGCACCTCCGATGCGGGAATGCGTGAAAGCTGTGAATCGCCTTCATTGCTTTTACCCGCTATACGCCGACCATTAATCAACACTTGTTCTCCGCCCGCACCTAGGCCTCTGCCACCGCCTCTGCTTTCACTGCGGCTACCGCTACGGGCAAGCGATATACCGGGAATTCGTTGCAACATATCGTTGACGGAGTAAGGGTTGAATTGGGCAAAGTACTCGGCAGGGTAGGTCACTGTAGAATCTTGAGAGGTGGAAGGATCCTGAGCCCTGGCACTATTTGCGCTTAGTATCAGCGCAGCACTGAGACAGGGGGCTAAAATCAGCTGCCGATTAGAAAATAGGGTATGCATAAAATTCTGGCTCCCGAGAGACTGCGATTTTAGGGTTCTATGCTTGCGAACAGGCATCAGTTTCGTTGATCTTTTTCCCGTATGACTGCTTAAGCCCGCTGAAACGTAAAGGATAGGTGTCAAATTATTGCAAAATGTGCCAGCGTGGTCGTAGGCAGTGCGTTCTGGTTCTTTCAGCTTTATATCTTTGCTTATGAAGCTAAGCCATTTCCGTAAGTGCGTGGCTATTGTTGCCAAGCGTCCACTTACAATATGTCCAAGTTCTACATCACGTTTGCGAAAGTCTCCGCACTGTTGCACGCCTTCCTTAGTGGTAATTGAAAAGTAGATTTTGCCTTACTGAAGATTTGCGTAAATTTCTAGGTAGACAGCCTTGCCACGTTAAACTGCTGTTGTTTCATTGCTAATACTCGTCACACTCGTACACAAAAGCTTTATCGGATATTGGAATTTCGTCGTCTTTGAATTCTTGCTTTGTGAGCGCCAGATTCTGCCTACGAGTGACTAACATCTTCAGTAGTCACACGTTTATGCAATATCTGTCTCTTATACACATCT
>CAJXOL010000125.1 GCA_913057675.1 uncultured Pseudomonadota bacterium
TGTCTCGTGGGCTCGGAGATGTGTATAAGAGACAGAATATCTACTCGCGTAACGGCGGGTTTATGCTCGATAAACAAAACGTGATAGTTAACGGCCTGGGTCATAATTTAGTTGGACAAACTTATAACATCGCCACGGGCACAGCGTCCGGTCCGCTGGGGCCCATCACTATAGCACCGAGCGTTGATTCAACTTCGCCAGAAACAGCGAAGGTAACTTTTTCAGCCTTGACCGCTGGCCAAACCGTCATTCTAGGCGGGGTTACTGTCACCGCTGGTGGAAGCGGCGCCACCGCAGTTGAAGTCGCAGCTGCGTTCAAAAGTATCGCAGCGGGATCCGGGGGAGACGCTACTGGAGCAAATATAGCGTCAACGGCGGGCACGCTCACTGGATGGACATCTGGTCCTGCGAGCGGCAATGCTGTGACGTTTTCGAGTGTAACTAACGGTAACGTAGCAGATTTAGCAAATACAGGTACCGGAACGACAGCTATTGCGAGCAGTCCTGCTACCTATAATTTGACAGGTATGAATATCAGTGGCTCTGGTTTGATTACCGCAAATTATGGCGACGGCACGACTGTAAAGACTGCACAAATTTCGATAGCGAAATTCGCTACTAACTCCGGTCTGAATCAAGTAGGAGACGCCTCTTATTTGGCGACGAGCGACTCTGGCGTTCCGAGTTTCGGAGAGGGCGGTGATTCCGGATATGGCTCAATATTATCAGGGTCAATCGAAAGGTCCAATGTTGATATTACGACAGAACTTGTAGACCTAATCAAGGCGCAGCGAAATTTCCAAGCAAACGCCAAGGCTATTGAAACAACATCGAGTATGGCTACAACTCTAATAAACATCCGAAACTAACTTTTAATGCTGCTGGGAGTGAAACATGGATAAGCTAATTTTTACTGCTTTGGGCGCAGCAACTAATCAATCCTTCCAGCGTGTGCAGCTTACAAATGATTTAGCGAATGTCTCAACAGTAGGCTACAAGAAAAGTACAACTACAAGACCGGAAACAGTCGGCTTCAGTGGCAATGGTTTTGGAAGTAGGTACCAGGCGATAACTCCGTCGCGAGTAGATCAGGTAGATCTGTCCGGTGGGCATCACATGCAAACCGGTAACCCGACAGATATAGCTATGAATAACTCTGTTGTACTTGGAGTCCAAGGAGCTAATGGCGAAGTGGCGTTCACACGTAGAGGTGATCTCCGGCAAACTGAGACTGGATTATTAGAGACAAGTACAGGAAATCTTGTGCTCGACGACGGCGGAAATCCTATTACTATTCCCGAAAATACGCTGCTATCAATCGGTAGTGACGGAACAGTTTACGGAGTGGACGGCAATAATACAGCCGCTGTGCCAATCCCGCTGGCTAATTTAATGTTGAGGGATGCGAGTACCACTCCCTTGCAGCGTCGTGAAGATGGGTTATACGGAGCCTTGCTTCCCAATGGTGGGTTCGGAGACTTTGCAACCGGACCAGAACCTATTTCGATCACGGTTGGATCGCTAGAGGGAAGTAATTCAGAACCCGTGGAAATAATGGTAAACCTCCTAGATTACTATCGGTCATTTGAGACACAAATGAAGATAATTAAGAGTACAGAAGAAATCGATCAAAGCGGCACAAAGATGATGTCAAAAGGTTGATAATTCAAATTAGAATTTTACGCAGTATAAACAAAGGGAATCGCTAATGGACGCTTCAATGTGGGTCGCAAAGACCGGACTTTCCGCGCAATCAACGAGAATGACTGTAATTGCAAATAACTTAGCCAACGTGAACACAATCGGATTCAAGAAAGACCGCGCGAATTTTGAAGATCTTCTGTATCAAAGAATCGTGCAAGCAGGTGCGCAAGCAGATGCGACTGCAGAAACACCGACCGGTTTAATGTTAGGAACGGGAACGAGGGTGGTCTCGACAGAGAAAATTCACCGGCAAGGAAATATGATCGCGACAGAAAATTCGCTAGACGTAGCGATTGCGGGCGATGGATTTTTTGCTGTTCAACAAGCTGATGGCACGACCGCCTATACTCGAGAGGGCGCATTTAAGATTTCAAACGAAGGAACCCTTGTAACTGGTGGGGGCGAACCTCTGATTCCTGCGCTCAATATTCCGCAAGATGCAGCAAGTATAACAATCGGCAGGGACGGTACAGTGAGTGCGGAACTGGCCGCGGGCGGCGGTCTAAGCCAAATCGGACAATTTCAGGTAACACGATTTGCAAACCCTGCAGGACTAACTCCTATGGGCCGCAATCTTTATGCTCCCACTAACGCAAGTGGCGATCCAATTGTCGGAATACCAGGCGACCAAGGCGCGGGTATGTTGACACAAGGTGTGCTTGAAGCATCAAACGTTAACGTCGTTGAGGAAATGGTCAATATGATCGAAACCCAACGAGCATACGAAATAAATTCAAAAGCGATTGCTGCTGCCGACGGCATGCTGCGATTCTTGAACAATAATCTTTAATTAAGGTTCATTCAATGTATAGATTATTACTAATTTTTGCACTGATCGCTAGCATGCAATCCTGTGCGTCTCGCAGTAGCTCGGTTGCTTCACTGGAGTCAGATTTTGGGAGTATTTATCCAGATGAAGAGTCTAACTCCAAGCTATTAACTGGTTCGATTTTCGATAATGGAAACGTACTTTATCCCGCGGGAAGAGCTTATAAAGCTGGGAAAGTAAAAATTGGGGACATAGTCACCGTCATATTAAACGAAACAGCACAGGCTTCAAGAATTACTGGATTAACAACGGAACGCGCTTCGGCAAATAACGTAATCGGCGCTGATATATTAAGTGGCGGTCCTTTCTTTAATGGTTTAGGTACAGAAGGGACTACGATTTCGAGTGCGGGCACTGGAACTGCAGGTCAATCGGCCTCACTGACTGGGTCTATATCAGTTGCCGTTGTCGACGTGATGAAAAATGGAAACTTGATTGTATTTGGAGAAAAGAAGCTTGGACTCAATGAAGGCAGCGAAATGATTGTAGTCAAAGGCGTAATTCGGCCGGACGATATCATGCCAAATAACACAGTTCTTTCGACGAGACTCGCGAACGCTCAATTCTCATATAGCGGAGTTGGAGAATTAGCACGAGCGACAAAAGGACCATGGGGCTCAAATGTGTTGTTTAGCCTCTGGCCATTCTAATGGAATTTATGATGCGTAATAAAATATACATAATGATTATTTTGATGGCGTCTTCTCAATCACTTTATGCTGATCGAATAAAGGATCTAGCAGATGTAGCTGGTGTTAGAAGCAATCAACTAGTTGGCTATGGCTTAGTTGCAGGTTTGTCGGGTACCGGCGATGGAAAAGATCTGCGTGTTACCGGACAAAGCCTGTCATCACTGCTTTCTGGATTGGGGGTAAGTATAGACGGACCAGTATCGGAATTCGATTTAGGACAAAACCTTATCAATCTTGCCCAACAAAACGCAACTCAGCCTCTTCAAGTAGACAACCTCGCATCGGTGATGGTCACTGCGGAAATACCACCCTTTGCAAAGCCGGGTCAAAGAATTGACGTAAATGTCTCTACCGTCGGAACAGCAGAATCTTTGCGAGGTGGCACGCTTGTAATGACTGAACTATACGGAATTGATGGACAGGTTTATGCAATTGCACAGGGTTCGCTTACAGTAACAGGCATATCACAGACAGCTGCCGGTAGTAGTGTAGAAATAGGTATACCTACAGCGGGAAGAATCCCAAACGGCGCAATAGTTGAAAGACTTATCGAATCTCCGTTTGAAACAGCTGATCATTTTGTACTTAACGTTCGCGACGCTGACTTCACTACTACTCATGCGATTACTCAAGCGATTAATAATCTTTATGGACCGGGGCTTGCGACGCCATTGGATTCGGTTTCAATTGCTGTAATTGCTCCAACAGACTTAGCGCAAAAAGTTGCGTTTATGAGTGAAATAGAGAATCTGGATGTAGACCCCGGAGAACCTATGGCACGCGTGGTCATTAATTCAAGAACTGGTACAGCGGTGATAAATCGATCTGTAAGGATAGAGGCAGCCGCGGTATCCCACGGTACAATTTCTGTTCGCGTAAATGCCTTTAACGACGTTAGTCAGCCCGGCGCATTTGCAGGTGGTGAAACGGTTGAAGTTACTAATGCAGATATCGAGATAAATGAGGAAAGTAACACTTTTGTATTCGATAGCGGAATTGAGTTGCAGGATATTGTTGATGCCGTCAATCAAGTAGGTG
>CAJXOL010000126.1 GCA_913057675.1 uncultured Pseudomonadota bacterium
CGGATCAGAGCTTAACTGCACCTTCAGGCTGTCCAACTGATGGGGTCCACCTCATTATCAATAAAACTGCCATCAAGGTTAGGCATTCGACAGATTCCTGCCCATAAGTACTAACTTGTGGCGTCATCTCCTCGAAGCATGAGCCCCCTTTTCGCGAGTAGCCCGTCGACTACAATAAAGGGGTACTCCCAGAATGAAGGCTCGATAAAAAGAACTCCCCCTCCTTTCGGAGCCTCCTCTCTGCGAATGAGCTTTCGGATTTTCAGTGCTTCGACGAACATAAAAATTTGCCAAAATAATTCTCGGGAGGCTGGTAAATTTCGGTCTCCCGAGCGAGCAGAATATTCAATTCTTAACTCACTGAGCCTGAATCCGTGCGCCGGCGATTCAGAAAAAATCTCGTGTAAAGTCCTGTCGATCTCCAAAATTTTCTTCGACATAATTTTCCCAAAATTAAATGAGCATTTTGCCATTTACAAAATGGGTAGTATATGCCGTGGACTGAGAAACTCAAGGCCGGAATAGTCTCGCCTCTATCTTGGAGGCTTCAATGTGCGACGTTAGAGAGATATTTGGTCACAATCTGAGAGCGATACGCCAATCCCGAGGATTTACTCAGGAGCGCCTTGCCTACGTGTCTGGCATTGACAGAAGCTATGTCGGGAAAATTGAGCGCGGCCAAGTCAATCTGACAATCGACAAACTTTACGTCCTTGCTGCAACGCTTGGGTGTTCACCGAAAGATCTCATCCCAGAGATTTGATCACTCTTAGACTCGGATATCGTATTCCGGCTAGACAGTCAAACAGCGGTGATTTGGTCGTGCCGAGCCATAGCGATGATCATCTCTTATGTGCAGCAACGCATACAGAGCGTGTTTGGCATTACAAGTGCGGGATCTCGACAACGTCTTTTCGCTTATATCTGGCCAAAAGGGTGTGAAAACTTATCCGCGCCTAAAGTATTGAAGGATATTTGCAATGCGCGGCGAGCCGAATACGAGGGCGGAGCACATCAATCGTATGCGTCTATTGGTGAATCTTGGTGTTCGTAGTATGGGGTCACTCACTCTTACCGACTCTGAACTCAAGCTCGCTCAGGTCCCATGACTGGAATGCGAAGTGCGTCCGACGATAAGCAGGCAATTTTCCCGAAAATATGCTCGTGCCCAGAACGCCAAAATCCTCCAAAGTAAACCAACCGCGCCTTCGAAATTCATCGAAAAGCTCGACACCGAAAGCGACTCCAACATTTGGAGCAGCGCTTTGTAGCTGTTTATCAAGCTCTGCCTTCATTGCTTCAAACTGATCCATTCTTGTAAGTCCTCTGAAATATTTTATTGAACTCGGTTTTGTCGATTTTTGATGCTTAGTGTCCAGCGTTCGAGATGTGAGATTTCGTCTTCGATGTCCGCTGGTGAGGGCAATCGCGGA
Source organism: uncultured Pseudomonadota bacterium (assembly GCA_913057675.1). Classification (GTDB taxonomy): domain Bacteria; phylum Pseudomonadota; class Gammaproteobacteria; order Burkholderiales; family Eutrophovitaceae; genus Eutrophovita. The sequence goes on from CAJXOL010000126.1 coordinate 1,434, forward strand.
TTAATCGCTCCGGGTTGACTATGAAGGAGTTGAGAGCATCGACCATATGCATCACGCATTTCATGGCAGTCTTGTTCTTGAAGAACGGTAAGACGGACTAAGCCACCTGTCTGAACCTTTTGTGCCAGTCGCCTTATGACAGGGGAAACAGCATCTTCTACAGCGCGCTCCCAAGCTTCACGAAGTTGCACCGAGAAGGAACTTACTTCCCGTCGCCAGTTTGCCTGATCTCCCCGATCGTAATGAATCCTTACGTTTCCAAGGTGACTTCGCATCTTGGATACAACTTTATCAATTGGTAAGACATTGGCCGGAGGCTCTTGATTGCAGAAGCCGGCAGCATTAGCTCCACGACTCACTACTCGATATGCAATTGGTATATCAGGGTGCTCTCTCGTTTTTCGACAAGCCTCCTCTAGCAGAACAAGGAAAGCAATATCATGCGTGAAAACGATCACCTGACGATTTAGGCTCTCTCTGGCAAGCCTTTCTGCAACTCTATCGCGATGGATGTGATCGAGAGATGAGACGGGATCATCAAAGACTATTCCCGATTGCGTATCCAGAGTAGATAACTCGCTCAGGAAGGCTGCCAAAGCAACACATCGATGCTCTCCTTCACTCAGTATTTTTCCAACAGGCTGTGAGGGATTGCCAGACATACGGACATGAAACAAGGGAATGCCTGCGGAAGAGCGAGCATGAATGAGTTCAACATCATGCTGCTCGGCAACTCCTAGCTCCCCAATTTCCTGAAAAAAGCGTTCTTTGAGCCTGTCTGTGACGAGTCGTTTGGCAATCTCGGTGCTGAACGAGGTAATTTTGTTGGTCGAGGTTGTTTTTTGTTGGGCTTCTAAGGTTTTTAGAGATTTCAGACGATTGATTTGGTTAAGTACATCGGTCTGCACCGTTCTGAGCCAATCACGTGCATACAATTCGTTGTGTTCGATTTGTAGGGCTTTCCTCTCAGGTGAATCTTTTTCAGCACGGAAACCAGAAGCTCGCTTTTTAAGCGCCTGTGTGTGTGCGGACATCTGACCTTCTGGAACTGCCGAAACTGCGATCGGGGTAAATGTTCCTTTTAAACCATCCGCTCTTAGGATTGCACGAAGTCGCCAAGAATTCTGAACTGCGCATCTTCGGACATTATCTGCCAGTATCTCATCAGCAAGGTTGTCCTTGATCCATGAAACAGTGGAACGAATATCCAACATCGTAATGCGAGTTGCAGCCAGTGCCGACCTCGCAGTTTGGTAGGCTTTCCGCGCCTCTTCTTCACGTTTTTTACTTTCATCTAGCACAAACGCCTCAAACTGATTCAGCCGTTTAGCGGCATCGACATCTAATTCCTGATGACAAAGGACGCAACGGGCGTTTTTGCCGGTGAAAGGAAACTTTTGATCAGGATAGGCAGAGTGGTCTGAGTAAGCGCGGGCGGCGTTCCATAGCGAGCGCCAAACATCGGAACCAACTTCGGGAAGCGGTTCCTCAGAAAACAAATCAGCAGAAACAAGAGCAGCCGCAGCGCGCGCATTATCGTAGGTTTCTTTTAACTCTTTGACGTTGTCTGTGTTTGATTCAGAAACAGCTTCCGCAAGTTTGGTGAGACGTTCCTTCGCTTTGTCGATCTCTGCCTTCTGGCCTTGAAGCTGTCGGGCAACTCGCAGAGGATCATTTGCAAGATCTGCGGCAAGAGTTCTCAAGCGCGCTTCTTCTGATTCCGATAGCGTGGCTAATTCCGTTACGGTCGAGTCTTTTGTCTTGCTAGAAAGGCCCGCTATAAGTTTTCCAACCGCCGTATTTGGATCGCAATCAGGTTCCCTTAGGAACGTTGGCGTTTGGCTCTCAATAGCTTTAATTTCTTCGTCAAACTTTCGCTTCAGTGTTTTACATGCTTCGGCTAGTGATGCCATTACTCTCAGCGGCAGTGGGGTGTAGGCTAAGTCATTGGTTGCATCAACGTGAATCGCAGCTGTGCTGCTGTCGAACACGCTGATGGCAGTCAATCTGGCGTCAGCGCTGGTTCCCTGTTTCCAGATTGTGGATTGATTTTGCCCGCCAACTCGAAAACCAATCTCCGCTTGGGGAGTGCCAGTTTGAGCGCCATATGCGTTTGGAAGGACGGCGTCATCTTTGGGCTGACGAGCCCGGCATGCATGCTTTAGAACGCGAGCATAGCCGGATTTTCCTGCTCCATTATCGCCGTAGATCACGGTTAAGCCCGATTTCTGAAATGTCAGAGTCTCACCAGGCTGAAGGGCGTTGACACTTTGTACGTTGTGAAGTTTTAAAAGTGAGACTTCTGAAGTCGAGGCCGAGGGGTTCCGGATATGGTCGGCAGTAATTGGGACTCCGCCTTTCGCACCTTTACATATCTCCAGCAGGCTTTCGATTTCCTCCTGTTCCAACCCGTCGGCGTTACATAACCGGCGCAGTGCATCTCTTTGCCACAAAGGACGGTCGTTTGACCAAGTTACTATCTCCGATAAAATTTCCGCTTCGGATGCCTGGCTTTCTTCAGAGCTTGGCGGCATTGGAGTGTCTTCGTCCGATGAATTCATTTTTGGCCCTTGGCGTCGAATTACTGATAGTGCTCTATTGCTACGTTTCGTAATTTAGATCTTTCATGCTTAGTTATTGTTGATGTTCAGACTTAACAAGTGAACTATGAGGTGGACCCCATCAGTTGGACAGCCTGAAGGTGCAGTTAAGCTCTGATCC
>CAJXOL010000127.1 GCA_913057675.1 uncultured Pseudomonadota bacterium
TCTACACACTGCATATCGTCGGCAGCGTCAGATGTGTATAAGAGACAGATATGGCTTAGCTCGCAGCTTACTAGAGGAAAATCGGGAAAAAGTGGAGTTGATGGCTCAGACATTACTCGAATGGGAAACGATAGATGCTGACCAAGTTAACGATATCATGGATGGTCGTCAGCCAAGGCCGCCTAAGCCGACGCAAAAATCAGCGGAGCCTAAAAGCCCGCCTGATGTGCCAAACCCAGAGCCGACGATACGTCCAGCAGAGGAAACTTAGGTCGCAGTTACTTAGTCAATGGATCTAAATTTTGTTTGGGGTGGGTCGCGCTTTCAGTTAGCCCGGCCCATGATTATGGGGGTCGTAAATGTCACTCCTGATTCTTTTTCGGATGGTGGATCGTATCTTGACCCTCAGGTTGCGATTGATAGGGCAAAATTTTTATTTGAAGCTGGAGCCGACATTGTTGATGTTGGTGGGGAGTCTACCCGGCCTGGTGCGGAACCCGTAAGTCTGCAGCTAGAGCGGGAGAGAGTGATTCCGGTAGTTCAGGAGTTATCACGTTTGGGTGTCCCGCTCTCTATTGATACGCAAAAACCAATTTTGATGGAAGAGGCGATCGAGTGCGGTGCTTGCCTTATCAATGACATCTCTGGTGCGCAAGATCCCGAGGTCGCATCTATTGTGGCGCGTACGAACGTTGGATTGTGCGTGACGCACATGCAAGGCTCGCCACGAGTCATGCAGCAGAATCCAAGTTACCAGGATGTGATTCAAGAAGTATTCACGTTCCTTCAGGAGAGGGTCTTAACTTTGATTCGGGCGGGCGTAAATCCGTCTAACATTGTGGTTGATCCTGGTTTTGGTTTTGGTAAGACGTTTGACCATAACTTGGCGTTACTCGGAAATTTAAATAAATTTAGGGCCTTAGGGCACCCAATTTTGGTCGGTCTCTCGCGAAAGGCGATGTTGGGGGCTATCACAAATAAGGAGGATCCCTTAGATCGATTGGGTTCAAGTATTGCTTCAGTGATATTTGCAGTGACTCAAGGTGCGGAAATTGTTCGAGTGCATGATGTGAATGAGACGAAGGACGCGATTTTAGCTTGGCAGTATTTTTCTGAGGCGATGCATGCGGAGTCAGAGCAGTGACCAAACTTAGGAAGTATTTCGGTACCGATGGGATCAGAGGGCTGGTCGGCGAAGATCCGATAACTCCCAATTTCATGTTGCGTTTGGGTTATGCTGCTGGAAAAGTCTTCTCGGCAACGCATGGTTCAGGTCGCGCAAAGGTGCTGATCGGGAAAGATACTCGGTTATCGGGTTATATGCTTGAGTCAGCGCTTCAGTCTGGTTTGGCAGCAGCTGGAGTGGATGTGTTGCTGGCAGGACCACTCCCCACGCCAGGGGTTGCGTATTTGACGCGCGTATTACGGCTGAGCGCGGGAATCGTGATGTCAGCTTCTCACAACCCATATCAAGATAATGGGGTAAAGTTTTTTTCTGCTAAAGGGAATAAATTATCTGATGCCGTTGAATTAGAAATTGAGCAACATCTTGCGTCAGGTTCTGACGCAGTTAGTTCGGAGGATACTGGCAAAGCAAAACGAGTTGTGGATGCAGTAGGTCGATATGCTGAGTTTTGCAAGAGCACATTTCCTCAGACGCTTGATTTATCTGGGATGCGTTTGGTCTTAGATTGTGCACACGGAGCGACGTATCAGGTTGCGCCTACCGTATTTAGGGAGCTGGGTGCGACAATCAGTGTCATTGGTGATAAGCCAGACGGTATTAACATCAATCTTAATTGTGGGGCATTACATCCGGAGGCTGTTCGCGAGCGTGTGCTCCATGAAAAAGCGGATATTGGTATCAGTTTTGATGGTGACGGCGATAGGCTCACGATGGTTGATGCTAAAGGTGTGATCTATGACGGCGATCAGCTCTTATATGTGATTGCGGCGAGTAATCTTAAGTCAGCTAGTCAGGGTGGCGTCGTCGGTACCTTAATGACCAATTTAGCCATCGAAAATGGATTTAAGGACTTGAATGTTCCATTTGTGCGTTCAGCTGTGGGTGATCGATACGTTCATGAAAAGCTGATCAAAAATAATTGGATGCTTGGCGGGGAGGGGTCTGGCCACATCATCTGTCTGGATAAGCACACGACCGGTGATGGAATCATCGCGGCGCTTCAGGTTCTTGCAGTATTGAAGCAGTCGCAGCAGACTCTAGAGCAAAGCTTGTCAGCCGTGCGGCTCTACCCTCAACTTCTTCACAATCTGCAGCTCGCGCGTAAATTGAGTGATAGCGCGCTTGTTCGGATTCAAGAAATGGGAAATGTTATCTCAGAGCAGTTGGGCCCTAAGTATCGGGTGCTTATTCGAGAATCAGGTACTGAGCCGTTGTTGCGTATTATGGTCGAGGGTGAGAGCACTGCGGTTGTTGAAAAGACTGTTAAAGGCTTGGCTGATTCGATTCGGATGCTTCTTTCCGAGCTCCCCCAGTAACATTAGTTTTGCGTGGGCTTTGTCGCGGGCTAAAAGCTCTCTTGTAGATGCCGGCCGCTGATTCTTTTTTTTGCATTGATATTAGAAATATGTCTAAATTCATTTAGCTAGCACATCGAAGTAAACTAAAAATTTTGTAACCGTACTGTAACAATCAGCGCGTATAAAGGTGCGAAGTAGAAAGTAATTTATATTGATCTTACAACCATACTTGCGATATCTTTATAGGAGAATTTTTTGATGTTTATTCGTTTCTTAAGTTTGACTTTGATTGTCGTTGTCACGACTGCTCCAGCTATTGGGCGTGATTACATATCGATCGCAGGCTCGTCCACTGTCTTTCCTTTTGCAACGATCATTGCAGAAAAGTTAGGTCAAAATCCCGCTGTGAAAACTCCTGTCGTTGAGTCAGGAGGATCCTCTATGGGGAAAAAGGGTGTTTGTGACGGGATTGGCACACAATTCATAGATATTGGCAATGCCTCCTCACGTATGAAGCCTAAAGAGCTTGATTATTGTGGAAAATTCGGTGTTGCACTCACAGAGATAAAAGTGGGCTACGATGGGATCGTTTTGGCGAACTCAAAAAAAGCGCCATTATTAAGAATTTCTGGATCTGACTTAGGTAAGGCGTTGGCTGCTGAAGTCCCTGATCAAACGGGTAAAAAATGGATTCCCAACCCCTATAAAAAATGGTCTGAGTTGAACAGCGCCTACCCTGATATTGCCATTAGAGTCTATGGGCCACCAACGACGTCAGGCACGCGGGCCTCATTCGCTGAGCTGATTAATCAAAAGGCGTATTGTGCAAAGGACTCGGTAGCTAAAGCGCTATCAGTAGCGCGAGATGATAAGAAGGGAAAAAAATGCCGCGCCATGCGTACTGACGGGGCGTACATAGAGGCGGGTGAGCAGGACAACCTGATTGTTCAAAAGTTAGCTGAGGACTCAACTGCGTACGGTATCTTTGGATTCTCCTATCTGGATCAAAACTCTGATAGCATCCAAGGTTCTGAGTTAGATGGTGTGGCGCCCACATTTGAGGCGATTGGCGGGGGTGAGTATAAGGCTTCACGTGCGCTATACTTTTATGTGAAACATGCACACATTGGCGTAGTGCCTGGCATAAACGAGTTCATGACTGAGTGGACAAAACACTGGGGTGATGACGGGATTCTTGCAGATGCTGGTATGATTCCAATGAGTAGGGCTGAACGCAAAGAAATGATGGATCGTATGAATGATCTGCCAGTTCTGAAGAAAGGTGACCTTAAGTAGTAGAAGTCAAATAGGTTCGCTAAGGAGCTAGCTTTTGACTTAAAGCTAGCTCTTTTGCATTAGAAAAGGGATGTATACGTTGTCATTAACAAGTCTATTGCTCGCGGTGCTCGTTATTGGCGGAGTATATTACTACTTGGGCCAGCGCTGGGGTTCAAAACAGTGGCTTGCCTCAGTCAAATTACATTCGTTGCCGCGTTACTATGGATTTTGGGCGGGCTTGGTAGCTTCGGTTCCGGCGCTTCTGCTTCTCGTTAGCCTATCCATCGCTGACGATTTTCTATTTAAATCGATGTTAAAAGATTTCTATCCGACCGATGTGATGCTGTCTCTTATACACATCTCCGAGCCCACGAGACAGGCAGAAATCTCG
>CAJXOL010000128.1 GCA_913057675.1 uncultured Pseudomonadota bacterium
CGAGATTTCTGCCTGTCTCGTGGGCTCGGAGATGTGTATAAGAGACAGAAGCAATTCAGTTCTAAATTAATAACCAACTTTAAAGACTCAGCGTTCTGGTCACCTGGAGACTTGTCGCTTACGAATTCATTGAACGCTAAAGGCACGCCGGTACGACTGGCCTTTGATCGCAATGAAAACCAATACCAGGTGCCTTATCAGCTCGCCCCAGGTATTAAAGATCTTCTATTGCAGCTCAGTTATCAAGCGCCTGGTAGAGCGTTTGAGGTTGACGGAGTTTACGATGAGTAGTGCTGTTTGTTCATGTCGGAGCGATGAAGTTGATCGCTAAGGCCGTGACTAAATTTCATAGGAGTTAAAATGAAAAAAATGTTTATCTTTCTGGTTTTTCTGATCCCCTCGATGGCGCAAGCCACATCGATTGATGACCTCCTTGTGGATGGCTACGAGATCAAGGCTGCGGCTACCGTGTCCGCGGGAGGTATGTATTTTATTTTACAAAAAGGATCTGTGGCTTATTTCTGTCCAGCTTTGGACCCCAGTAAGGTGATGGAGTGCCGCAACGTCAAGGGACAATAAAGATAGATTTTTTTTGCACAGCCTCAGGCACGCATAAAATCGTAGATTACCATTGATTAAAGGGCAGTTTATTGCGGTTTGGGCTTTGGGTGTACTATTCTTCACGGTTTCACATGGTGAAAGCTATATTTTGTCGCCCCGATGCGTGATCTAAGTCTTATGAATTGACTTTGAAGGGTTTTGGTTAAGATTTATTCAGGCACAGACTAAACCCTTGATAGGTGACGTAGGAAGCTGACACCTCAATGGTGATATGTTGCTTGTGTTAGGTGTCGCCGCTGAGTTTGATGCATTGTCTCGAGCAGGCATGATGTTGATTAATAGATTTTGATGAGATTTCAGGCCTTTTTTTGTCAGGCGAAGCCCGTCAGCGACTCAGGACTATCTATTAGTGATAAACAATTTTCAGCAGTATTTTAAGTAGTAGTCTTTTAGTATTATTTTTTTATTATATTAATAAATAATCTGTTTTGCCGATGGCGTTGTATTCGTTATGGTTTCAGCAGGTTGAAAAGGGGGAGTTATGATGAAAGGGTCAGATTTATTTGTAAAAGCGTTAGAGGAAGAAGGGGTTGAATACATTTTTGGCATCCCTGGCGAGGAAAATTTAGATTTTCTTGATAGCTTATCGCGATCAAAACAAATCAAATTAATCCTAACCCGCCACGAACAAGGAGCCGGATTTATGGCTTCAATCTACGGTAAATTAACTGGGAAGACGGGTGTGTGTATCTCCACGCTCGGTCCAGGGGCCACCAATTTTACGACTGCTGCAGCGTACGCGCAGCTCGGGGGCATGCCTATGATGATGATCACAGGACAAAAACCAGTTAAGAAGTCAAAGCAAGGGCGCTTCCAAATACTAGACGTTGTTGAAATGATGAAGCCTATTACGAAATATGCGCATCAAATTGTTTCTGCAGACAATATTCCAAGTCGGGTTCGTGAAGCTATTCGTTTAGCTGAAGAGGAGAAGCCCGGAGCCGTTCATTTGGAACTTCCAGAAGATATTGCTGATGAGCATTCAGAGGAACTTCCAATTAAAGCCTCGTCTGTTCGAAGGCCTATTCCTGAAGATAAGTCCATTAAGGCAGCGGTTGACAAGATTGCTAAAGCAAAGAGACCCATTCTTGTTGTTGGTGCCGGTGGTAACCGTAAGCTCACCAGTAAGATGCTCACGGAGCTTGTGAATCAAACAGGAATACCGTTTGTTAGCACCCAACTCGGAAAAGGGGTGATTGACGAGCGACATCCGCTATTCATGGGATGTGCTGCCCTTTCTGCTAGTGACTATGTCCACAGGGCGATAGAGGCCGCAGATTTAATCATCAATGTGGGTCACGATGTGATCGAGAAGCCTCCATTTTTTATGAGTCATGGTACGGCGAGAGACGAAACAGCCAATCATTCCTCTGAAAGTGATCCAGTTCTTGTTTCAGAGGGCACTCAGGTCATACACATCTCCTTCAGAAGTGCTGAGGTTGATCCTGTGTATTTCCCGCAATTAGAAGTGGTGGGTGATATTGCAAATGCAATATGGCAAATCAAGGCTGGACTGTCAGAACGAAGTGATATGAACTGGGATTTCACTCGTATGATGGAGGTTAAGCAGCATCATGATAAAAATATTGTTGAGGGCTCGGATGATCCGCGTTTCCCAATATATCCACAGCGGCTTGTGGCTGATATTCGTAAAGCGATGCCTGACGATGGGATGATTTGTTTGGATAACGGTGTCTACAAAATTTGGTTTGCGAGAAACTACACTGCTCATCAATCCAATACTGTTTTGTTGGATAACGCGCTTGCGACAATGGGTGCGGGGTTGCCATCTGCAATGGCAGCACATCTTGTCCATCCGGAACGTAAGGTCATGGCGATTTGCGGCGATGGTGGCTTCATGATGAATTCTCAAGAGATGGAAACTGCTGTTCGTTTAAAGATGAACATTGTTGTTTTGATTCTTAATGACTCAAGCTACGGAATGATTCGTTGGAAGCAGGCAAATATGGGATTTGCAGACTGGGGTCTAGAATATGGCAATCCAGATTTTGTGAAATACGCTGAAAGTTATGGTGCCAATGGCCATCGTATCAGCAGTTCGGAGAATCTAATTGAGACTCTAGAGAAATGCTTGTCGGCGCCTGGAGTTCACTTGATTGATTGTCCGGTGGATTATTCTGAAAACGATGAAATTTTGAATAATAAGATCAAAGCGGATAGCGCTAAGATTTAATTTTGCACAGTGACATACTCAGCCAACGGCTCCTAGCACTTTTGCTCTGGCCGTTGGTTTGACATTATTTGGAGAGATTTTATGCCCCAGTTAAGAGAGAAGTACCCGTATATTTTGGCAAATGAGCTGGTCTATGCCAACACTGATCTTGTGGTCACTGATAAATATTCGGGTGAGGTAGCCACGAGAGTAGCGCTGGCCGATGCGGTGGTTATTGATCAAGCCATTCAAGCTGCTGTGGATGCGTCAGAGGCTTTAGCCAGCATGGCAACTTATGAACGACAGGCGATCTTGGAACATTGCGTGAGTCGGTTTAGAGAGCGTTTTGATGAGCTGGCTTATGCCTTGTGTGTCGAAGCGGGCAAGCCAATAAATGATGCGAGAGGTGAGGTCACTCGATTAATCGATACTTTCAAAATCGCTGCTGAAGAGTCCACGCGATTTAATGGGGAACTTCAAACACTAGACATTAGTGCTAGAGCACGAGGGTACAGTGGTATGTGGAAGCGCGTCCCTATTGGTCCATGCTCCTTTGTGTCGCCGTTCAATTTTCCACTTAATTTAGCGGCGCATAAAATTGCTCCGGCTATTGCCGTTGGGTGTTCGTTTGTGATGAAGCCTGCCTCAAGAACGCCTCTCGGAGCCATTATGATTGGTGAAGTGTTGGCGGAGACTAATTTGCCGAAGGGAGCTTTTTCTATTCTGCCGTGTTCGAGAGACGGGGCGGATTTATTTACAGTGGATGAGCGGCTGAAGTTGTTGTCATTCACGGGGTCCCCGGGCGTTGGTTGGGATTTAAAGGCACGTTGTGGCAAGAAAAAAATTGTCCTTGAGTTAGGTGGGAATGCCGCAGTGATCGTAGATGCCGATGCGGACCTTGATGACGCGGTAACACGCATTACGTTTGGAGCGTTTTACCAATCGGGACAATCGTGTATTGGGGTGCAAAGAATTTTGATTCATGAAGACATTTACGACGCACTCAAAGAAAAACTCGTTGAGAAGGCTTCAAATCTAATTAGTGGAGACCCAAAGGATGAGAAAACCTTTGTCGGACCCATGATTGCAGAGAAAGAGGCTGAGCGTCTTGAGGGATGGGTTAATGAAGCGCAGGCGTCCGGTGGGGTCATTCTTTGTGGAGGTAAAAGAAAGGGAGCCATGCTCGAGGCGACTTTAATAGAGAATGCGCCGACCAATTCAAAGATTTGCACTGAGGAAGCGTTTGGTCCGGTAGCTGTGTTGCAGAAATTTAGCACTTGGGATGAAGCGCTCGATATGGTGAATGATCTGTCTCTTATACACATCTGACGCTGCCGACGATATGCAGTGT
>CAJXOL010000129.1 GCA_913057675.1 uncultured Pseudomonadota bacterium
GAGATTTCTGCCTGTCTCGTGGGCTCGGAGATGTGTATAAGAGACAGGTACTGGGCATGCGAAAGTAAGCTCAGCTAGCAGCCACATAGGAATATAAGTAGTCGCACTTTCCATATTTTAGTCTCCTACCTTCACTATCCAGACTTGCTTTTGAGCATCCGCTAAAAATTCCTTGACGTCATCTTCCAAACCTTTGGCTCCAGGAAATGCCTTCTCGAGTTCATCTAAAAGTCTGGACGTGGTGGTTGGTTGTTGGCAGCGCTGCAGAATCGCAGTTGCGCTGTCACTTAGCTTTACTAATCCTTCGGGATAAAGCAGAACATGGCACTGCTGCGCTTCCTCCCATTGAAATTGATATCGAGGGTTCAATTTAAATGACACTGTCTCAAGGCTGAACTCGCTCATAGGGTATACGTAACTCTCTTCAGTAATGGTCCGTTAATGATTAACGTTTGGTGGCTATAACTTCACATTCATGCCATCAAACGAGACCTCAATTCCTTCACTAGCTAGAATTTTCCTCTGCTCGGAGTCCTCATCGAGTATGGGATTAGTGTTATTTATATGAATCAGGATCTTTCTCGGTTTGTCCATAGCCTTCAAAACATTGATCATGCCATTCTCACCTGATTGTGGTAAGTGGCCCATGTCTTTTGCTCTTTTATCGCCGACACCCGTCGTCAGCATCTCGTCTTCTTGCCAAAATGTACCGTCCACTAGCAGGCAATCGGCCTCTCTCATGAGTTGCCGAGTCTGATCAGTTAAATCACCTAGCCCGGGGGAATAGAAAAGATTCTTGCCGTTATTCTCATCTGTCACTTTAATGCCGATATTATCGCCTATGTGCGCGTCGTTTCGGTGCGGCGAATAAGGCGGGGCCTTGCCAGTAACCGGGATGGCAGTGAAGCTTAAGCCACTAATCCCGGCAATATTGAAACTTCTTCCATCTAAAGGAATCGAGTGCCGATTAACTCCCCCGTTCCAATGCTTCAACATGGTAAACAAGGGGAAACCAGTGCTCAAGTCTTCATAGACCATATCGGTGCAATAAACTTCGTGTGGACAGCCTTCGCGCAACATCAACAAGCCGGTTGTATGATCTATCTGGCTATCCAAATAGACAATGGCCTTAATCGCCGTGTCTCTGAGCGTGCGTGCGGGCTGCAAAATTGGAAAGGCGGCGAGTTGTGCGAGAAGGTCTGGAGAAGTGTTAAATAGCACCCAATCGATGCCATCGGCGCTGACTGCAATAGATGATTGGGTTCTTGATACTGCATTGATAGTCTTGTTGCGCACTCCGTAGCAATTCGGGCAATTGCAGTTCCACTGCGGGAAACCACCGCCCGCTGCTGAACCTAAAACTCTTACAAACATGGATAGTTTCCATCATTAAAGGGTGAGTGGATGGCAGTAACTCTCGATCTGACCGGAAAGTAGATCAAAAAAAACGCCGGACTAAATCCGGCGTCTTTTCAACACTAGCTAGTAATTTAACCTAACTTAAAACTCTAGCGGGCTAAATACAAGCCGTAGCCATTTAGCCTTACTTTTTAAGAAAATTTCTCTTCTTAGCGAGTCTTGAAGTACATAGTGATTTCGAAACCGAGACGCATATCTTGATAAGAAGGTTTAGTCCACATAACGTTACTCTCCGAGCTTTAAAAACAATTGAATTAAGATTTCTATAGGCCGTACGATCGTAACAATATCAGGAAAAACGGACGAGAACCACCGTCTCTGGAGTCGTTTTGCAGGTTTTTACACATCGAACGGATATCATCATCGTTTGTGAAGCCGTCAGCAGCTCATTGAGCATGAAAAATTGATTTAGTTGTTGAAATATATAAGAAAATTAGGCCTTTGATAAAACTTGTCATCCTTACTAAGTGCAGCCCAATTTTAATACTTCTCGATAAAAACTTAGCTCAGAATCTAGCGCTAACACCTGATTTTGTAATTGCCTGAAGCCATGACCCTCACCCGCGAAAGGAATGTAACGGACATCGACGCCCTTCTGCTTCAATTTTTTGCGAATACCTTCCGCCTGATCTGAAGGAACTACTTTGTCTTCCAGGCCTTGCAATAACATGAGCGGGGAGTTGATTTTGTCGATGTTGTAGATTGGCGATCGTGCCAGATAAACATCTCGAGCCTCTGGGTAAGGGCCAATTAATTGATCGAGATAACGAGACTCAAATTTATGCGTACCCTGAGTTAGGACCTCCAAATCACTTACTCCGTAGTAACTAACCCCAGCGGCAAATAGGCTGCTTTTGCTTAAGGCGGCCATCACCGAATAGCCTCCTGCACTGCCGCCACGAATAGCCACTTTTGAGGGGTCAACTAAGCCTTTGTCGATCACGTGGCGCACTGCCGATTCAATGTCCTGAAGGTCGAATAGTCCCCAGTTAGGGTAGAGGCTGTTACGAAATTTTCGTCCAAATCCGGTACTGCCTCGATGATTGATATCGATGACTGCGAAGCCTCTGTTAGTCCAAAATTGTAGCTTTAGGTTCAAAGAGGTCTTGGCACTACTCGTGGGGCCGCCATGCACGCTGACTATTAACGGGGGCAGAGAGCCGACTAAGCCCTTGTATTGTGAACTACAAGGCGGATAAAAATTCCCATAGGCCAATTCACCGTTCTCGGTTCTAAAGGAAATTGTTTTAGCACTAGAGAATTCAGAAATGTCTACTTCAGAATCTCCGCTAGGCGAAATCCGTTCGATAAAAAAGCTCGAGAGTCTGCCCCCCTTTTTTAACTGCATGCAGTGGATAGCGTTTTCTTGATTAGCAGTAGCAGCAGAAAAAAACTGTGTTTCAGCATTCCCGCAAATATTTTCAATCTGACCATACTCAACCGCTATGCTCTGCATTTCCCAAGCATCACGTGACATGTTTCGCAACAATCCCAATTGCCATTGACTATTCTGAGTGAAACTCACGAGTATGGATTCATCGTCTAATAGTACGTAGTTACGATGACCGAGCAGCCATTGGGGAGGAGCAAAATCAGCTTTTAGAGGGTGAATGGCTACCGCCTTACATGTAGTCTCTAATTCCTCGGTACTAACTCGGTACAGATTCCACCAATCAGACCAATCGGAAATAAAATACAGCTGACCCTTTTTGTCGAAAAGAGGTTGGACTAGCGAGCCTCTTCGAGGCTGGTGAATTTGTCTTATTTTTGTCAGTTTGCCTTCAGCATCGAAATTAGCAATCCTTATTTCAGTATTATCCCACGGCATATTCGGGTGCGACCATGTCTGCCAAACTAAGGTCTTACCATCGGGCGACAATCTTGGAGATGAAACGAAATCTGAGCCTGCGTATAGGATCTCACCTTCACCCCCCGTGTCTAAGTCTATTGATACCAGAGAATTGATGACGCTATTGGCATCAAAATTGACTGGCTCGGAGAGGCGATGATCTTCGCGAACACAAATTAAGCGCTTAAAATTCGGGTCTATCAAGAAATCTGCATATCGAAGCTTGCCGGCGATAGAAGGATCCACGGGAGTGAGTGCTTTGGCTTCCGCAAAATCCGCAGGCGGGGGCGTTCTATCTACGGAGAGTTCTTGCGTATAAATAGCCTGGTCGGCGAGGTTGCAGAACCATAGAATGTTGTCATGAACGCAGTAAGGGACGCCTCCGTATTCGTGAACTCGACTCCTTACGTTAAAGCGAATCGGCGAAAGTTGATTCAGTTCTCCCTGAGAAGAGAGATGCCAAACAGCTTGCTTATCCTTTTCGCCATTTACAGAGTTGACAAAACAGACTCCGTTGGAATCCGCTCTTAAAAAATTCATCTCTCCCGAATCGAGATTGACGCCCTCCGCTGTAAGAGACGAAGACCAACAACCATAACTATGCTCTCGTCTTTCAGTCATCAATCACTCCTGCCTCGAATGAATTGTGCCGCGTACTGCCGACAAGAAAAGCCCGGGTACGCACAAACCCGCAGCTAAATAAAAACTGAACCGTATAGTCTTCTCCAATTCGAAATAATTAGCAGGTTCGATTTGGGTAGCACCAAAAGTTAGGGCCATTATCAGTGTTATTAATACCATGCTAAACAATCTGTCTCTTATACACATCTGACGCTGCCGACGATATGCAG
>CAJXOL010000130.1 GCA_913057675.1 uncultured Pseudomonadota bacterium
CTACACACTGCATATCGTCGGCAGCGTCAGATGTGTATAAGAGACAGGAATATAACGATCGATATCGTTTTAGATCAAGATTCTGCCAAATATCACCCGCAACGACATTGTCAGATAACTCCAGCGCACCTAACCCTGGTCTCACCGCTGTCCCACTTACAGAGACGACCGAATCCGGTATCGCTATATTTGGTAGCTGGCCGAAATTTCGACCCCTTGGAATCCACCCTAAGTTAACGAGCACGATATCGTTGGAATCAGCCAACATGAGCGGAACCAACACTTCATATCCGGCTTGACCTCGACGGATACGATTGTCGAGAACAATGCGGCGTGTCGAATCAAATTTTCCCTTAGCGACTACCCTCCTAAACTCAAGACCCGATACAAAATCAACAGCATTGTTGAGGTCTACAACCTCTTCGGCTTGCATAGCAATGAAGCGGGATTCTAGCGTGCGTTTATAATCCGCTCGTTGGAATTGCCAGTAAGCCGCGGATAATGTTAAGCCGAGGGTAAAAACGGCGATAATAGTGATGATCCAACTAGGGTGACGCATACTATATGGTATCTTTGTAAAAATTCGAAAAAAGTAAGGTCAAGTGCAATGAAAATAGTCGTAATTTTATTTTTACTCGTAATATTAGGAAGTTTAGCATCTGCTCTGGTGTATTTGGTGAGAAACAAAGGCAAAACAGAGGGAACAGTAAAAGCACTAACTATTCGGATTGGACTATCCGTTATGCTTTTTGTTCTGCTGATGGCTGGGCATTATTTCGGAATCATTCCACCGACTGGTCTATAAAAAAAACCCACCCGTTTAGTAACGGGTGGGTTTTTTTAAATAATCTATGGTTACAACCAGTACACCATTATAAACAGTCCCAACCAGACCACGTCAACGAAGTGCCAATACCAAGCAACGCCTTCAAATCCAAAGTGCGTTTCTGGCGTGAAGTGTCCACGAATACCTCGCAACCAAATTACGATAAGCATGATTGTTCCAATCGTGACATGAAATCCATGAAAACCCGTCAACATATAAAACGTCGCGCCGTAGGCTCCACTCTCAAGCGTCAAGTCCAACTCAGTATACGCATGCATGTACTCTTCAACCTGAAGGATCAAGAAAATCACGCCAAGGGCAATCGTTAAAAACATAAATACGTTCAGCTTAGTGCGTTGACCTTTCAAGAGAGCCCAATGCGCTATCGTAAGCGTTACCCCAGAGGTCAGCAGTAACGCGGTGTTGATTGCAGGAAGGCCCCATGCACCCATCGGCGTAAATTTACTTGCCACTCCAGGACCATCGGTCGGCCAAGTCGCCGAGAACCCACTCCAAAGAAGCGATCCCGTATCACCCTCTGCCAACCAAGGGATTGAAAGCACTCTCATATAGAAAAGTGCCCCAAAGAATGCCGCAAAGAACATGACCTCAGAAAAGATAAACCAACCCATGGACCAGCGGAACGATATGTCTACCTGTTTATTGTATTTTCCAGATTCGCTCTCACGAATAACTGCGCCAAACCAACCAACGAGCATGTAGGCCATAACTAGCGACCCGGCTAAAAGCACGTAGCCTCCGCCTGAAACGGTGTTTATGGTTAATACCGCCCCGAATGCCATTAAAAATAACCCGATTGAACCGATAATCGGCCAATAAGAGGGCTCTGGCAAATAATATCCTCCGGACTGCGAGCTCATTGTTACTCCCCTTTAATAATTTATTATTTTAAATTCATCAAACAATGCTTGATAACATCTGCTAATTGACAATTATCTTAACCACTGCAATCACGCCGGTGACAAACAATACCGAACAGAGTAATCCCGCAATAATCACATGTTGCGGCCGAAGGGCACTTAAATCACGCTCTAGAGCCCCACGCTTACCAATACCTACAAACCCACTCAAAACAGCTCTTATTGCTTGAAAGGGAATTTTAATCCACGAACAACCTATCACGACTGAAATTCCGGGAAATCAGCCTCCTCAAGAGAGTCTCCAGCATTTATTGTGCCTTCAATCTCAAACATCGTATATGACAGCGTCACGGTGCCAACGTCTGCAGGCAGACTCGGATCAATTACGAATACTACAGAAAAATCTCGAGTTTCATGTGCATTGATTGTTTGCTGCGTGAAGCAAAAACATTCCAATTTCTTCACATATTGTGCCGCATGCTGTGGACCATAACTCGGGATGGCTTGCGCATCGAACGCCGTGTCAGTTGGATTAGTCAGTCTGAACGTTGCATGCACTAATTCACCTGGATGGACGTCCATTTGAAACTGTATAGGAACCAACTCCCAGCCCAATTCGCTCCTCGTATTCGCATCAAACTCCATTACAATCGTGCGGCTTTCATCAATCTGTGTATTTACTATTTCATCAGGCTTAATTAGGTCATACACACCTGTGACCTCACAGATTTTTTTATAAAGAGGCACCAGGGAATAGCCGAATGCAAACATCACTAACGCGACCACAACCAGCTTGCGCAGTAGGTTTTTATTTTGATAATCCAGGTTAGAGGCTTTCATTAATACATCGCACGACGAATGACAAAACCCAAGAAAAACACGATAGCGATTGTGGCCAACGTCAGCGCTGTTTTTGTATTCTTAGTCATGGTTGTTTTATCTTTAATCCTTCTGCAAATCTTGCGTCAAAAATTGCAGGACGACTATGCCATCGTCCCGCTATTTTATTGGAGTAGGTTTTAATTCCTTAAATCAGGAGGCGTTTCAAAACTATGGTACGGAGCTGGCGTGGGCAGATGCGTCCACTCTAGCGTCGTAGCGCCTTCCCAAGGCATTTCTGGTGCTTTTTCTCCGCTACGGATTGCCTTAAGCAACACATAGAGGAAAAACACCTGAGACAAACCAAATCCAAACGCACCAATCGAAGAAACCATGTTCCAATCTGCAAACTGGAGCGCGTAGTCAGGTATCCGACGTGGCATGCCAGCCAATCCAAGAAAATGTTGTACAAAGAACGTGACATTGAAAAAGGTGAGTGACAGCCAGAAATGGATCTTACCAAGACGCTCGTCATACATCTTACCGATCCATTTTGGCAGCCAGTAGTAAACGCCAGCAAAAGCAGCGAACAGAGCACCTGCGACCATTACGTAATGGAAGTGAGCCACCACATAATATGTATCGTGTAACTGAATATCAATTGGAGTAACGGCTAGAACGATACCAGTGAACCCCCCAATGGTGAACAGGAACAGAAATCCCTGGGCAAACAACATAGGTGTTTCAAAGGACATCGAGCCCTTCCACATCGTAGCCACCCAGTTAAAGACTTTTACACCTGTCGGTATGGCAATCAACATCGTCGCGAACATGTAGTAAAGCTGAGCCTCGACAGGCATACCGACGGTGTACATATGGTGCGCCCACACCAAGAACGAAAGTATCGCAATGGATCCGGTCGCATACACCATAGATGGATAACCGAATAAAGGCTTCCGCGCAAAGGTGGGTATTACTTCAGAGATAACACCGAAGGCGGGAATCGCAATGATATACACCTCAGGGTGTCCAAAGAACCAAAATATATGCTGATACAGCACAGGATCTCCACCACCTGCAGCATTAAAGAAATGAGTTCCAAAATGGCGATCTGTTAACGTCATAGTCACTGCGCCTGCAAGAACAGGCATAGATGCGACAAGGAGATATGCAGTAATCAACCACGTCCAGACAAATAAGGGCATCTTCATCATTGTCATCCCTGGCGCCCTCATATTGAGGATCGTCGTAATGATGTTGATTGAACCCATTATGGAGGACATACCAAGAATATGAATAGCAAAAATCATCAGATCCATGCCCATACCTTGCTGAATTGTCAGTGGGGCATACATCGTCCAACCCACTCCCCCAGCGCCACCAGGAGCCAACAAAGAGCCTAGCAGCAACATGCCTGCTGGAGGCAACAACCAAAAACTCCAGTTGTTCATTCTAGGAAATGCCATATCGGGCGCACCAATCATCATTGGAATCTGCCAGTTCGCAAATCCCACAAACGCCGGCATGATGGCTCCAAAAACCATAACTACTGTCTCTTATACACATCTGACGCTGCCGACGAT
>CAJXOL010000131.1 GCA_913057675.1 uncultured Pseudomonadota bacterium
GGTCCGGGGCCGCCTTCATCATCAGGACCAAATTCTCCATCAGGTCCAGGGCCGCCTTCATCATCGGGGCCGGGACCGCCTTCGTCATCGGGTCCAGGGCCACCTTCATCGTCAGGTCCAGGGCCACCTTCATCGTCCGGGCCACCCTCTGGGTCTAGACCGCCTTCAATGTCCTCTTCTAAAAGCGCTTCTCGATCGGTCGAAACAGAATTTAACACCGCCTCCAATTGTGCTTGTGGGATTTTCACGGGCGTGCTGATAACTCCAGCTGTATCAATCGTGACACCAAAACCAGGGTTCGTCACAAACTGCGTCGATAAATCATTCGCAACTAATATTTTTCCATCCAACAACGCAATCGTTGAATCAGAAGCGCTAATCTGGCCCACAAACTCCGTACCCCGAACCCCAATGGTTGCCACTGGTGTTTCAACATTCACTTTCTCAGGGTTTTTAGTCGCGACCTTACCGGATATGAATTTAAACGTACCTTTGGTGACCTTTAACGCCACCTCATCGTCGTCACTGTTGAAGACAAACTTATCCAAAACAATCTCGGCCTTTTGGCCAACATTGATCGCCGTTTGGTCCATCAACAGCACTTGAGCACGACTGGAACCACCAGTCATGATTTTATCGTTCTCAAAAACTGGAGAGCCTGGCTTGACGCTAATTATCTCACCGTCGCGCTCAATGGTAACCTCGCCAATAACGGCAGCAATAGCGCCAATCTTCTCAGCAGCATTCGCTGTGTGTGACAAAAAACAAAACAACAATGCAAACCAAAAAATGCTTTTAATACTTTGCGAAATTTTAGTATCAATCATTTTTAAAACACCCAAGTAAGTGCTAAATTAGCGTCCCTGGTTATCGTATCGAAATTGATGATATTTGAGTCTGTCTTGGTCTCTGTGTAAGTAATCCCAATCGTAGGGACTTTTTTATTTGGTGGGCCTACATTTCGCCAGTTAAAAGCAACTGCCCAATTAAATGCATCGTCCACTCGCGTCAAATCATCCACTGTAGTATCGGGTCCATCACGATCCGTCTCTGTTTGTTTCAAAGTTAAACTACCTGTCCACTGTGCATTAATCGGCACCGAGGTTCCCAACGAATAACTGAACACATCCGTTGAATCTGGATCTGTCTTTGCGTCTGTCAAAACATAACTGAGATTCGGTAGGAAAATCATTCTTCCACCAAGTGCGGCATAGGACCCTTTGAGCCCAAGTCCGTAAGCGTTACCATTTTTGTCCTGTGTTGTTGAGCTCTGGAAAGCGTTATTTGTCACATCTACAGATCCAGACAGGCTGGCTTTCTGGGTGCGCAAAAAGGTCTTTACACCACCGATCTTATATGATTTAGACAAACTATCTCGGGCTAAATCAATGTCTGTAACCGTAAACGATATGGAGTCACCCGTGGCAATCCAGTTGTACCCTAAACTCAGCAATGCAATACGCATCCTAAGCGCTTCTTGTGTTTGAAAATCTTTATTAATGATTGTTAAGCCAGCAGTAATGGCTTGCGGGCTCTGATAGGGCAAAGAATATTGGTAGTTCAACCCCAACAGAGACTGTTCGTAATATTCCGTTACTTCTTCTCCGGCATCAAAGAGCACCCCTGGAAAAGCCGCCACCAACGAGTTTCCGGTCTCAGAAATACTCAGTGGATTATCCGCTCTGCCCCAAGTGTATCCTGCAATCTTAGTCAAAGTATGTGGTGAACGGATGTCTTCAAGCTGCAGTAACAGTTGCGTGGCCTGAGCTTTTTCTTGTTCTGGAATACTCGGGTCAGCAACAATACGTCTCAAATCGGATTCTGCCTCAGCCAAATTTCCCCGAGCAATATTTAGCTGAGACAGCATATCTTTGGCGAGGTAATTATCCTCTTCATAGAGGAGGATTCTGCTCAAGGTTCCCGAGAGACCCTTCGTATTTCCATTTGCAGTTTGAGCTAGGGCAAGTCTAAAGTTAAGTTCGGTATTTTCTGGGTCCATTAAAACTTCTAGAAAAATCTCATCTTCTGTAGCCTTAGGGACCGCATTAGCAACCACCTGCACCATTTGCGTGAGTTTCCCCATTTGCTCAGGTTCAAGTCGTACAAATCGCAACGCATATCGCACCGTGACGAGTGTCTCAGCGTACTTTCCCGTATTTGCTAGCGCGGCTATATAAAGACTTAATCGATCGAAGCGCTCTTTCGGATCATCAACCGAGTTCCAATCCCTGAGCGCTAGAACAACATCTTCAAACTGTCGACATGCAAAAGCTTTTTTTGTGTCTGAAATACTGGCTGCTTCCACAAGCGCCACTGGACAGTCTACAGGAGCAATCGACTGTTCCTCAGCATTAGGAATGCTCTCTGGAGGGAGAGATTCTTGCGCGACGCCAACAACAGAAACAGCGCAAAGTATAAGTCCACATGTAATGCTTAATGCTCGTGCCAAAACAAAATCTCCTACGTTTACTTGGTTTGCATTGTTCGCACCGCAGAACTCCTCTGCTGGACACGGTATGAGGATTGCTCTAGAAGCTCCACAGGGTAATCGTCACGATTTTTTAATATTTCTAATAACGACCCAGCTTCGTCCCAATTATCTTCTGCAACATGATGCATGAATTTGTTGTGATCTGCACACCAACCCGTTGAGAAACCTTGCTTTGGAATAATACCGTAGATAGCCACAGCAATACTTTTACCCTTAACGATCACATGGTCCAACAAAACGATCTCTGCACCGATAGGTGGTCGATCAAGAACATCATAAGTGGCCTCTCCAATCACGATTGGTACACCATAGGCTTTACTGAGCCCCTCTAATCGAGCCCCAAGATTGATGGCATCGCCCAAGCAAGAGTAATCAAACCGTTGTTCCGAACCGAGGTTCCCAACAGTGACTTCACCTGTATTGAGGCCAATCCCAATTTTGAGAGGCTGGGAAATACGTTCATGACTCATCAGCTCTTTATTTAAAACCTCAAGCGCGATCATCATAGCAATCGCAACTTCACACGCAATTCTAGGATGATTAGGTACATCAACAGGTGCGTTCCAAAACGCCATGATTGCGTCACCCATATACTTATCAATCGTGCCTTTTTGATCCATGATTTCGTGCGTTAATGGTGTCAGCAAGTCATTAAGTAATACAGTAAGTTCCTCGGGCTTATCTTTGTACCCTTCGGACATTGTCGTGAAGCCACGAATATCCGCGAATAGCACAGTCACTTCACGACGCTCTCCACCTAACTTTAACTTTTCTGGATTTTTACTGATCTCCGCAACCAGGTCCGGGGATAAGTAGGTCGAAAATGCTTTACGAATTTCACCTCGTTCAGATTCGGTTCTCAATAGACTGACTGCCGTAGAGGAGACAAAGGCAGTCAATCCAAACATGGTGCCCAGCGACCAGTCAAAAAGATGACCGGACTTTGAAAACCACCAGAAACCAGACCCGATGTATGAAGCCGTCAACATAACAAAAATTGCAGGTGAAACTAATCCACCACATTTAAGCGCGACAACAATGCATAGGATGCTTAGGAGCAGCGCTCCAGACCACTCTGCAC
This sequence comes from uncultured Pseudomonadota bacterium, assembly GCA_913057675.1. Classification (GTDB taxonomy): domain Bacteria; phylum Pseudomonadota; class Gammaproteobacteria; order Burkholderiales; family Eutrophovitaceae; genus Eutrophovita. The sequence goes on from CAJXOL010000131.1 coordinate 3,573, forward strand.
CAATAACCACCGCATCACGCAGAACGTACTCTTCAGCAAATATCTGTTTGAGCGCCGCCACGTGAAGCGCTGGACCAGGCACATTGAGCCCTGCTGGCGTGTCATGAAAATCCATCAACCCAGTAGCAGTAGGTCCTAATAGAATTACACTTCCAGCAATTTTCTCATCATGCAACCCATCGAGCACTTCGGTTAAATGCAGACCTGGAAAACTCTTAATAATATGGTGAGGCACGACCTGCATCTCCCCATCGGAATCCACAGGTATTTCATAAGCTCCGACTTTCACCGTTTCAATGGTAGCGCCATCGCCCGATGCACCTTTAACAATTATGGTTGATGCTTGTTGTTCGTTCGCCAGCATCGACAGAAATAAACTGGGGTATACCGAGTCACCAGCACGAATAAGCAAAGGAATACGTCCTGTCTCTTATACACATCTGACGCTGCCGACGATATGCAGTGTGT
>CAJXOL010000132.1 GCA_913057675.1 uncultured Pseudomonadota bacterium
GAGATTTCTGCCTGTCTCGTGGGCTCGGAGATGTGTATAAGAGACAGCCCTAGGGTCGGCGCTAAAACCAGAGAGGGATCAGCAATTTGGTTACTTGGGACTTCAAACACTTTATGATCGTTATTTTTTGCATATCGAGGAGCGTCGTATAGAGTTACCGCAAGCATTTTTCATGCGGGTTGCGATGGGGCTGTCTTTGGGGGAAGTGGAGAGAGAGGCAAGAGCTGTAGAGTTTTACAATATATTGTCTTCCTTCGATTTTATGAGTTCTACGCCAACACTATTTAATTCCGGCACTACGCGACCACAGTTATCAAGTTGTTATTTGACGACTGTTGATGATGACTTAGCTGGTATCTACGATGCTATTAAAGAAAATGCGTTGCTCTCAAAATATGCGGGTGGCTTAGGCAATGATTGGACTCCTGTTAGGTCCATGGGCTCTCACATCAAAGGTACGAACGGTAAGTCCCAAGGGGTTGTGCCATTCCTAAAGGTGGTTAACGACACTGCTGTTGCTGTAAATCAAGGCGGTAAGCGTAAGGGGGCAGTATGTGCTTATCTCGAAACTTGGCATATGGACATAGAGGAATTTTTGGAATTAAGGAAAAATACCGGAGACGATCGTCGTAGAACTCACGATATGAATACGGCGAATTGGATACCAGATTTATTCATGAAGCGAGTAATGCAAAATGAGCAATGGACGCTTTTCACTCCTTCAGAAGTGCCAGATTTGCATGACCTATATGGAGAGCCTTTTGAGCAAGCCTACACTCGATATGAACAGAAGGCGTTAGCGGGTGATATTAAATTGTTTAAGCAGCTTCCAGCTACGCAGATTTGGAGAAAGATGCTCTCCATGTTGTTTGAGACGGGGCACCCATGGATCACATTCAAAGATCCATGCAATATTCGGTCACCTCAACAGCATATTGGAGCCGTGCATAGTTCCAATTTGTGTACAGAGATTACCCTGAACACGTCTGAAAGTGAGATAGCTGTTTGTAATCTAGGGTCCGTTAATCTCGTTGCGCACTTAAAAGACGGAAAGTTAGACCATGAAAAATTAAAGCGCACAATTTCTACCGCGATGAGGATGTTGGATAACGTCGTAGACATTAACTTTTATGCTGTGGGTAAAGCGCGGAATTCCAATTTAAAGCACCGGCCGGTTGGAATGGGAATGATGGGGTTTCAAGACTGCCTTCATGAGATGAATATTCCATATGGGTCCGATGAGGCCGTGACGTTTGCCGATGAATCTACAGAGGCAGTGTGCTATTACGCGTATTGGTCCTCCACGAATTTGGCAGAGGAACGTGGTCGATATTCAACGTTTGATGGATCACTTTGGTCTAAGGGAATTCTACCGATCGATTCGATAGAGCTACTAGAGCAACAAAGGGGGGGGTATCTCGAGGTCGATCGGAAAACATCACTTGATTGGGGCCTGCTTCGGGACCGCATTCAATCAGTGGGGATGCGAAATTCAAACTGTGTGGCAATTGCACCAACGGCAACCATAGCCAATATTATTGGGGTTTCAGCCTCGATTGAACCGACTTATCAAAATTTATACGTGAAGTCAAATCTGTCAGGCGAGTTCACAGTGACCAATGGTTACCTAGTTAATGATTTAAAAAAGCGTGGTCTTTGGGATGACGTCATGATTTCGGATCTTAAATACTTTGATGGGGCGCTGTCAAAAATAGACCGTGTTCCACAGGAGCTCAGATCAGTGTATGCAACTGCCTTTGAAATGGACCCTGTTTGGTTGGTTGAGTGTGCGTCCCGGCGTCAAAAGTGGATCGACCAGGCGCAGTCTCTAAATATTTATATGGCGGGTGTTTCAGGGAAGAAATTGGATGACATTTACAAGTTGGCCTGGCATCGAGGCTTGAAGACAACTTATTACCTGAGAACTATGGGTGCAACATCAGCGGAGAAATCCACTGTGGCTGCGGGCCAACTGAATGCAGTATCTTCATCAATGGACACGGTTGAGCCGAGTTTCTGCGCAATCGACGATCCTGAGTGCGAGGCTTGTCAATGAGGCTGTTGAAAAAAATACATTCTGCAGCCAGGCGAAAGGCAAATTTTTTTGCGGGGCGAAACTCTACAGATGAAGTAAATGTTGGCACCAAAGTTAAACAAATAGGCAATAGAAAAAAAAACCGTTTTGGGTTTTCTTTTTGAACTAATAAGATACTAGCGCCAACGAATATGTCGGCATTATTTTAATAAGCTATGAAAGTGTTAATAAGGAAATAGTATGCTCCAATTTGAAGATACACCAGTAAACACCTCCAACGCCCACAGCAATATCGTCGGCGAGTCTGACCCGTTGGTTAATGCGACTAGCAAAAGGGTGCGTGTTGAGGATAAGCGGGTCATCAATGGTTCGGCAGATGTAAACCAGCTGGTCCCTTTTAAATACAATTGGGCTTGGGACAAGTATTTGGCTGGGTGCGCGAATCATTGGATGCCGCAAGAGATTAACATGACTCGGGATATCGCAACTTGGAAGGATCCCGCAGGCTTGACTGACGATGAGCGTCTTATTGTAAAGCGTAACTTGGGTTTTTTTGTTACTGCAGATTCGTTAGCGGCGAACAATATTGTGTTAGGTACTTATAGACATATCACCGCACCGGAATGCCGACAATATTTGTTAAGGCAGGCTTTTGAAGAGGCAATTCATACACATGCCTATCAGTATATTGTTGAAAGTCTAGGGCTAGATGAGAGCGAAATATTTAACGCTTACAACGAAATAAAGAGTATCAGAGATAAAGATCAATTTTTAATTCCGTTCATTGAGGTACTGTCCGATCCGAATTTCAAAACAGGAACGCCCGACTCGGATAGAGACTTTTTGAGAAGCCTGATCGTGTTCGCGTGCATTATGGAGGGCTTGTTTTTCTATGTGGGATTCGTGCAAATATTGGCGCTCGGGAGACAAAATAAAATGATGGGCTCAGCAGAACAATATCAATATATTTTGCGCGATGAGTCAATGCACTGCAATTTCGGAATTGATATGATTAATCAAATTAAACAGGAAAACCCTCATCTTTGGACTGAAGAATTTAAGAAAGATATTCAAGGCCTTATGAAGAAAGGTGTGGAGTTAGAGTATCGCTATGCTGAAGACACAATGCCTAGAGGTGTACTTGGATTGAATGCACCTATGTTTAAAGAATATTTGCGTTATGTGGCTAATCGGCGCTGCCAGCAAATAGGCATAGATATGATTTTTGAAAACGCAAACAATCCTTTTCCCTGGATGTCTGAGATGATTGATCTTAAAAAAGAAAAAAACTTTTTTGAAACACGGGTCACAGAATACCAAACAGGTGGTGCTCTTAATTGGGATTAAGAAACATTTAGTGGTAAAAAACATACACATTTTTAAAAAAACGTATGAATAATTTGCGAGAGAACCGCTTAATGACAATAATCAGGCCACAGAGTGATTGAGTGGTATTAAGCGTCGCATTCTGAATGGCGCAAAATGGAGCTGAATGAATAGAAATACGTTTTCTCGATTTGCGAGAAAAAAACGTACTCACATAATTGTGAGCCACAAAGCAAGACTGGTTTAATATTAGTATGACCTCTTGTTCATTATGCATTTGGGATGAGATAAATCCCCTTCTGCAGAGCCGCGTGTTTACTTTGTACGCCCATGCGTCTCCTATTCGTATAATTAAAAAAGGACATATAAGTGGTCGCACTTATGTGTCCTTTTGTTATGGACTGACCAGCACGCAAACTCAGGTAAGCGCGTTTCATCAGTAACGGCATATTAAGTAACCAATATGTAGTTATGCCGAGTTTTTTAACCTTAGAAGGAGGTAATTCAAATGGCAGTTAAAAAGAAACCTGTAGCTAAGAAAAAGCCAGCAGCTAAAAAGCCAGCAGCTAAAACGGTGGTAGCCAAGAAAAAGCCAGCAGCTAAAAAAGTGGTAGCCAAGAAAAAGCCAGCAGCTAAAAAAGTGGTAGCCAAGAAAAAGCCAG
>CAJXOL010000133.1 GCA_913057675.1 uncultured Pseudomonadota bacterium
GAGATTTCTGCCTGTCTCGTGGGCTCGGAGATGTGTATAAGAGACAGGGATAAAAATAAGCTACGTAGGGAGTTTTTTAGCACTGATGAATACGACTCTTTTGAGGTATTTAAACGTTCTGTGGAGACCTTTTCCTTGGTTATCAATGAGGATGGATTTAATGCCTACATTACGTTGAATCCAATCCGATCAGACTCTGATTCGCGATCTGCCTCGGACAGTGATATTGAGTTGCGAGATCTTCTTTTAATAGATGTTGATAGGGCGGGAGACACTAAACAACCAGCCAGCGAGGGTGAACTATTGAAGTCCGAATTACTGGCGTCTGAGGTCTCACAGTTTCTGCGCAATAAGGGTTGGGGTGAGCCGGTTAGAGTAATGTCAGGGAACGGATATCACCTTTACTACCGTTTAGATTGTCTTCCGAATGACAACGATACGAGCTGTTTGTTGAAAAATATTCTAAAAATACTGGCAGACTTGTTTGATAACGACGACGCTAAAATTGACAGAGTCGTTTATAACGCTTCTCGAATTACTAAGATCCCTGGCACCATTATGCGAAAAGGAATCGAGACTGACGGAAGGCCATTTCGTATGTCGAGAGTTCTATGATAAATCAGGTTGTCATAACTCGAGATATGATTAGTACTCTCATCGCGCAATGTTCAACCGTAGAGCCGCCTAAAAATATCTTTAAGCATAAGAAGTCGGATTTAACGGTTATGTTGGAGTCCGCGTACAGGCCTGATCTTCAAAAACTTCTTAATGTTATCAATTTGCTCGATCCAGATACATCCAGGGGCAATGGAAGCATTGATGTTGATAATCCTGGGGAAGCCAATTGGCTCGGATTGGTTTGGGCGATGGCTAGCTTGGGAGATGGAGCAAAGGAGATTGCTAGATCTTGGTCCCAGCAAAGTAAACGCTATACGGAAGACGGGTTCGAGTCCTCATGGAGAAGCTATGATCCTACGAAGGGAAACGCTATTACGATTGGATCGCTTTTTAAGCTCGTGGAAAATATATCTACCCCTAATGAGAATGCTGTTATATCGGGAGATGTTAATGACTCAGAAACAAGAGTTCCAAATAGGTTTGTTTTTCAATCAACTGAAGAGATCTTAAGGCTTCCACCTATTGAGTGGTGTATTAAAGGTTTACTACCAAAGTCTGGTTTAGCATCAATTTATGGGCCGTCAGGCTCTGGGAAATCTTTTTTTGCTATGGGCTTACTTGCATCCGTAGTTTTGGGTAAGAATTTCTTTGGACGAAAAACTCGATTGTCTCCTGTCGTGTATGTCGTGTTAGAGGGGGCTGCGGGGGTACAGCGACGAATCCAGGCTTATGAGCGTTATCACAAAGTCTCCCTACCTTCCAATCTGAAGATTGTTACTCAGAATTTTTCTTTACTGAATGACGACTACGAGCAGTTTAGCTCTGAGCTTATAGAGGCGGGCCTGAGTAATGGGGTTGTGGTGATAGATACTTTGTCTCAAGCGTCACCAGGAGGGGATGAGAACAGCTCGACCGATATGGGGACGCTTATTGCTGCTGCTCAGAACATAGAGCGTAAAACTGGATCTCTTGTAATCCTGATTCATCATACGGGGAAAGATGCCTCACGAGGCGCTAGAGGGCACTCCAGTCTCTTCGCTGCGTTAGACGCTGGAATAGAGCTTAAGAGATTAAAAACCGGAAGGGAGTGGTCAATTTCAAAGTCTAAAGATAGTGTCGATGGTGGGTCTCACCCATTTAAGCTAGAAACTATACCGCTTGGTATCGATGAGGATGGAGACGAGATTACCTCGTGTGTTGCAATACCGGATTTGTTTAGACCGAACGAAATAAAGGCACCATCTGGAAAGCACCAAAAGGTAATTTTGCAATATCTCAGAGATCATCTTGGTGATAGTGAAGCCAAGGACTTTCAAGAATTGATTGAGTTTTGCCGACCAGCTATTGGGACGCATTTATCGAACCCGAAACAAAGAACTAAAGAAAGTCTCGAGGCCTTAATAAACCAGGGGCAAATTATTGAGAGTGATGGTCTTTTTCAATTAAAAAAATAAAAACCAGTGGCTCGTTCCGGTTCCCTTATAGGGAAACCGAGAAAACCGAGAGTCATAATCAAGAATAACGAAACGTGAAAAACCGAGAAACCGAGAGATAAGTTTACATATCTCCGTCGTACTAAATATAAAGACCCTCATCAAGGGCGTTTTGTATTAAGTAATCACCATAAGGATCGCACCATGTTACCTAGCGTAAAGCTCTATGGAGCTCGTCGATGCCAGGCCAAATCGAGAAGGTCAGGCACCCAGTGCAAGAATCCCGCGGCATACGGTCAAAAAGCCTGTAGGTTTCATGGTGCACACCGTTCGGTGACTAAATTTTTGGGTAGACACAACCCAGCTTACAAACACGGCAAAGAGACCAATAAAGCTCGGTCAGAGCGACGAGAGCGCATTAAAGAGCTTCAAGAACTAGAAAACGCAGGGCGACAACTCGGGATAATAGGCGGGACTAAAACTCGGGGCAGAAAAGTTAAGTAGGTTTAGGTGGTAGAGCTGGTATATTTATGTTTACACAGTGTCCAAAACAGAAATTACGAATAAGAAAGAAGCCATGTCAGATTTAGGGTTTGAAGCCAAACTGTTCCTCGCTGCAGACAAACTACGTGGCAATATTGATTCGAGTGAATATAAACATGTAGTACTTGGGTTGGTGTTTCTCAAATACATTTCCGATGCTTTTAATGGCTTATTTGAAAAGCTTAAAGCTGATGAATATGCAGACGAAGAAGATGCTGAAGAATATCTAGCTGAACGCACATTTTGGGTACCTAAAGAGGCGCGCTGGGGTTATCTACAAGCCAATGCTAAGCTGCCAACCATTGGCAAACTTGTTGATGATGCGATGCTGGCCATTGAGAAATCAAACACTAGCCTAAAAGGTGTTCTTCCAACCGACTATGCACGAGAAGCCCTCAATAAACAAATGTTGGGTGAATTGATCGACCTCCTGGGCACTATTGGAATGAGTGAGGCAAGTAGTGAATCTAAAGATATCCTAGGTCGTATATACGAATATTTTTTAGGAGGATTCGCTGGTGCAGAGGGCCAACTAGCAGGACAGTTCTATACTCCCCGTTCAATAGTGCAATTGATGACGGAAATGCTCGAGCCTTACCAAGGTCGTGTTTATGATCCTTGCTGCGGTTCGGGTGGTATGTTTGTGCAATCACAGAAGTTTATTGTTGAGCATGGTGGTCGAATCGGTGATACCAGAGTCTATGGACAGGAAAGCAACAGAACCACTTGGCGTTTAGCGAGAATGAATATGGCCGTACGTGGTATTGATGCAGACCTTAAATGGAATAATGAAGGTAGCTTTCACAAAGACGAATTGCCTGACTTGAAAGCAGATTTTATTCTTGCTAATCCGCCTTTCAATATCAGTGATTGGGGGGGTGACAGACTACGTGAAGATGTGCGCTGGAAGTACGGCACGCCTCCAAATGGAAATGCGAACTACGCATGGCTACAACACATCGTCCATCACTTAGCACCTAATGGCACAGCGGGTGTGGTGCTCGCCAATGGCTCGATGTCCTCAAATTCATCAGGTGAAGGTGATATTCGCCAAAGTCTCGTTGAGCATGATTTAGTGGATTGCATGGTCTGTCTCTTATACACATCTGACGCTGCCGACGATATGCAGT
>CAJXOL010000134.1 GCA_913057675.1 uncultured Pseudomonadota bacterium
ATCTACACACTGCATATCGTCGGCAGCGTCAGATGTGTATAAGAGACAGGACTAACACCAATGTGGGTGCTCACTCGATTTCGCTTGCGGCTGCTTCTTCCAAAGTTAGTGAGCGAATTTTTGGGACACTCGAGAATTCAAAAGTTTTGTTTATTGGTGCGGGAAACATGAATCGCACTTGCGCTGAATATTTTTCATCCTTACATGTTTACGGCATGTCTTTTGCCAATCGAACATTGAGTCGGGCAGAAGCATTAGCTGATGCACTGAAAGGTGACGCTTTTCCATTAAATGAGGTTGCTGAGCGGTTATGTGAGTTCGATGTTGTTGTCTCGTGTACGGGTAGTCCAATACCTATTCTTAGTAAGGAGATGATTCAGAAGGCCATTGATTCAAGGCGACATAAACCAATGCTCTTGATTGATCTTGCGGTACCTCGTGACATTGAGTCTGAAACGTCTGAACTAGATGATGTATTTCTTTATACCGTGGATGATCTTGGTGAGATTGTTAAGGATGGGATGAGGAATCGAGAGGAAGCGGCGCGGGAGGCTGAAAAAATAATAGAGGATAGGGTAATTCAATTTTCAGCGCAGCTTGGTAAAGCGAACTCTATTCCAGTTATCAAAAAGTTTCGACAACATGGCGAATTGATAAGGGAGCATGAGTTAGAAAAAGCCCTTGCGTTACTTGCTAAGGGTGAGCAACCAGAGATAGTGATTAAAAGGCTGTCGCGTGCAATCACTAATAAGTTTATGCATGAGCCTAGTCGTGCGCTTAGTGATGAGTCGAACAAGGAGCAAATGAGTCTCTCAAATGCTTTAAAGAGGCTTTATGGATTGGATAAAGATTAAATGAAACAGTCATTGCTAGATAAATTAGAAAAATTATCTCTAAGGCATGAGGAGCTTAATGCGCTGATGAGTACAGAGAGCGCCACTTTAGACATGGATGTCTTTACTGGGTGGACGAGAGAGCATGCAGAGCTTGAGCGCATTGTTTTAAATTATCGCGAGTATCTAAAGGTCGATCACGACATGTTAATGGCTAAAGGTTTGCTTAATGATCCTGACATGAATGAGTTGGCAAAATTAGAAATTCTCGAGGGAGAAGAAACGAAGATTGTTCTTACGGGTCTTTTGCAAAAGTCTTTATTGCCCAAGGATCCAAATGATGGTCGCAATGTGTTCTTAGAGATACGAGCAGGAGCGGGGGGGGATGAGTCCGCTCTTTTTTCAGGAGATCTCCTCAGAATGTACTATAAGTATGCTGAAAAAAATCGATGGATTGTCGAGATGATCTCTCAAAATGAATCCGACCTTGGTGGGTACAAAGAGGTGATCGTTAAGATCAGTGGCGACAACGTTTATGCACAATTAAAGTTTGAATCTGGGGGCCATAGAGTGCAACGCGTTCCAGAAACGGAGACGCAAGGCCGCGTCCATACGAGTGCGTGCACAGTGGCAGTCTTGCCCGAAGCTGATCAATTGAAAGATGTTGAAATTAACCCCAGTGAACTACGCATTGATACGTATCGGGCCTCAGGGGCCGGAGGCCAGCATATCAATAAAACCGATTCCGCGATTCGTATCACCCATCTTCCTTCTGGATTAGTTGTTGAGTGTCAGGATGATCGGTCACAGCATAAGAATAGGGCGCGGGCGCTATCAGTTTTGGCGGCAAGGTTGAATGCATTACAAACTCGAGAGCATCAGGCTAAAGAGGCCGCAACACGTAAAACACTTATCGGCAGTGGCGATAGATCGGAAAGAATCAGGACGTACAACTTTCCTCAAGGTCGATTGACTGAGCACAGAATCAATTTAACCTTGTATAAGCTGTCTCAAATTATGGAAGGAGAGCTTGATGAAGTCATCAGCACTCTCCTCTCCGAGCATCAAGCTGAATTACTGGCTATTGCATCGGAATAGCCACTGCATTAACGGCTATCATCATGATCAAAGACGCCCTAATCGAGTCAGATATTCTGAGCCTGATTCGGACTTTTGGCTTATCTAGAATGGAAGCGATTAGAGAGGTAAAAATCTTGTTCGCTCATGCGATTGGGCTGGGTCAGTTGGATTTGATTAAAGAGCCAAGTCTAATGTCAGAGCCATTGCATATCGAAAGATACCAAAAATTATTTCAAGACAGGATTAACGGGAAACCTATTGCTTATATTCTTGGTGAAAAAGAGTTTTATGGTCTTACTTTTAAAGTCAACGAACATGTATTGATACCTAGGCCTGAGACTGAATTGCTGGTCGATGTGGCAATCGAAAAAATTCAAAGCCATAACTTGAAAAAAATATTGGACCTCGGAACTGGATCGGGTGCCATTTCCATTGCAGTGTCGATCAATGTGCCAGGTGTAGATGTTGTAGCCGCTGACATTTCTAAGAATGCGCTCAAAGTCGGAGAGGCGAACGTAAAAAGTCTTTGTCCCGGAGCTTCAATTTCGTGGGTTGAAAGTAATTGGTTTTCTAAAATATCTGGAACTTTTGATTTGATCCTGGCTAATCCGCCTTATATTGCAGCTGATGATAGGCATCTTAAGTCGCCAGAACTTCGTTATGAGCCTCTAGGCGCGCTTGTTTCTGGATCTGAGGGGCTCGATGCAATTAGCGAAATTTTGGAGCAAGCTCAATCATTCCTTAATGAGGGGGGGTGGTTGTTTTTTGAGCACGGTTACGACCAGCTTGATCGTTGCCAAGATCTTCTGACGGGACAAGGTTTTACGTCTTTGTTTTATGCGTTAGATTTGTCAGGTAACCCACGGATCAGCGGTGGTAGAATAGGAGCGGTAACTCGGACGATTTAGGGCTGTTAGCCCGAATGGCGGGTAAATTGAAGGGTGTGAGAAAAGGAGTTTACATGGATACGAATGAGATTATTAAAAAGCAAGTAACAGAAAATGCAGTTGTTTTGTACATGAAAGGGTCGCCAGAGGCTCCCATGTGCGGTTTTTCTGCTGCTGCTGTGCAAATGTTAGAAGCTTGTGGCGTAGAGGACGTCGCGACTGTTAATGTTCTGGCTGATGAAGACATTCGTCAGGGAGTTAAGGACTTTTCTAATTGGCCAACGATCCCTCAGCTATACGTGAATGGCGAATTTTTGGGTGGTTCAGACATCATGCGCGAGATGTATCAGTCTGGAGAGCTTCAAAAGCTGCTTGAAAAATAAGTAAGTGTTATGTGAGTAAAAAAACCAGCCTAGGCTGGTTTTTTTATATCCGATTATTTTGATGTCGTGCACAAAAATTCTTTGCTGCTACTTTCGTTTCAAAAAAATCAATTCGACTGAAAGAATGATGATGAAGCAAGCTAAGGCCCATTCTGCGATTGATAACCCAGCAAATCTCCACAAAACAATAGAGCAGTCACCGGTTCCTTTGAATATCATGGGTAAGGCCTGGGCTAACGGGAAGGTGTCTACGACAAAGCCAAGGTCTGCGCCACAATCAAATATCTCAGGTGGATTGTATTCAAGCCATACATGTCGCATAGCTACACCAGCGCCAAGTCCAGAAAACAGGATGATGAGCCACGAGAATATTTGAGAAAGAAATCTCGTCTTGAAGAAAGGTAAGGATATTAAGGCAATCACGCCGACGAGAATGAATGCATATCGCTGCAAAATACACATTGGGCAAGGCGCTAGCCCTTCTGAGTGTTGCAGGAAAAGTGCAAAAGCAATCAGCCCAAAACCTGTCTCTTATAC
>CAJXOL010000135.1 GCA_913057675.1 uncultured Pseudomonadota bacterium
CGAGATTTCTGCCTGTCTCGTGGGCTCGGAGATGTGTATAAGAGACAGCAATTAAAACTGCCAATTTACTTTTAACCCAACAATATCCCTCGGCGCTTTATAATCCGCCGTACCAAAATCAACATGAAAACGACCATAATTGTATTCCGTTCCTTCGAGGTTTTTTCCGTATAGTGTGATACGCAGATTCTCCGGTTCATAGAAGTAGCTTATTCTTGCGTTTAACACCGTATATGCGTCCTCAACGCTGTTTTCTGAATTCTGAGCGAGATAGTAGAAACCTGAGTTGTAGTAATAATCAGCACCGACCTCCACGGACCCACCAGGAACTTCGGTGGTTTTGGATATACCTATTGTTCCCGTTGAATCTGGAGCTCGCGAAATTTCATTACCCGAAAAATCATTGCCGGTTGACAGTAATCCTGTATTTGGGTCAAATCCACTGCCATTCAGGTACTCGGTATATTCCTTGGTCGTCAGCATAGTTCCGTTAGCAATAAGCACTAAATTGTCAATTTTAGTGGGAAAAAGAAGGGACTGAAACTCAAATTCGAAGCCCTCAATTGCCGCCCCACCCGCGTTCTCTTGCGTAACTGCCCCACCCTGAAGCAGAGATACAAATTGAACCTGGAGATTTGTAATATCATATTTAAAGTAGGCTAAATTCAACACAGATCCAGGACCAAATGGGGATGTTTTCACCCCAAATTCGATAGCGTCCATTTCCTCAGGTGCAATTTCCTCTGGTGGATCATAAATATTAATCAAGTTGAATTGCGTGCCCTTTATCGATTGTTGCGCACTTATATACAGCATTGAATCTTCCATGAAGGGCGGACGGTACTCTACGCCAAACTTCGGCTTAGTACTTATCACTTTATCTTCTATATCTTCGTATTTCTGAATATATACAATAGGGTCGACATTTGAATCTCCTAATGCGGAACTCGATTCATCAAGCGTTCTTGTTTCCTCTTGGTACCGGACACCGGCGGTAAATGTAAAATCATCTAAGAAATCGATTGATCCTTGAGCATACAACGCGTGGGAATCGAGGGTGTTGCGTCCCACCAAGCGAATTGCGCCCGAAGGAGTTCCAATGCCTAACAAAGGTTGTAAAAGTGCATCGAGAATTTCAACAAACCCCTGAGGTAAACTGAGCGTCGAATTTGAGACCCCAGTAGAAAGATCAGCACCCGCTAGACCTAGAAAAACGGGATCAAGCGCGGACACCCAGTTCACGTGATAATAACCAAGATTATAGCGAACATTACTACCGGCCCAGCCGTCACCCGTCGATATCATCTGCAACTCCGTAGTTTCTACCTCATTCACAACTCCATTATTGCTGCCAAAATATGCTATTGACTGCGGTGATCCGTCAAAATCAATGAACAAACCCATAGGGGAGCCATCTTGGCGACTCGTCATGATTTTGTAATCATGATACTCGCCGCTCCATTTGGCGGTAACACTCATAATTTTATTATTCGAATGGTAATACACAGGGACGTCATTGTGAACGGTATACCCTGTTTGCGGCGTCACCCCCAATGACTGAGCCAATAGGCTTGGCTCTGAATTGCCTTGCAGGCCAGATGAAGTTCCCTGCTCGAATGACTGCATATAGGAAAACATAATTTCTAACTCATCAACGGGGGCCCATAACAATTTCACCCGCATGCCCTGTGATGATACCTGAGGCAGTTTCTCACCACCTCCCGTTGACTCCTCATCATACCAATGGTCACCAGACTTATAGGAAGTCGAAATTGACATGGCTAATGAGTCAGCGAGCGGGTAGGAAAAATACGCTTTCGTTAGTACTGTATTTAATGAATCATAGCCCGTTTCAAGCTGGACTTCTGGATCCGTTAATGACGGTGATTTTGTCATTATGTTTATTGCGCCGCCATTGGCACCTCGCCCAAACAAAGTGCCCTGCGGCCCCTTTAGCACCTCTATTTGCTGAATGCCAAATAGCTCTTGATTTTGTCCAACACCAAACGGCAAATACACGCCGTCCAAATAAGTCGCAACATTGGGGTCACCCATCAAAAAAGTATCCGATCCCACTCCTCTAATATAGATAATTCCGAAGCCTGATGTTTCAGTATAGTTCATACCGGGCGCAACAAGTTGCAGATCCGCAATTGAAGTAATGCCCATAGCCTCAAGTCTATCTTCAGAAAAAGCTTGTACGGAAATTGGTATTTCCTGCATTTTTTCTTCACGTTTCTGAGCAACAACCATCACTTCTTCAATCATGCGATTAGAGCTTTTATTGTCAGCGGCGATTGCGTAACTATTCGTCATACCACAATAAAAACAGATCGCAATAGTCGGCATAAACTTCGAATCATTCACATTCATTATTAATCATCCCTTGTTATTGCTATTATTTTTCAACCATTCTTTATTTTTATACTAGCGCCAACATTATTAATATACGCAAATTCTACACCACTACCTTCGTCGCTATAATTTAATTATCTATTGATACTGTCTCCGAAGGATACATAAATTACATCAATCAACGAAAGCAACTCTGCACTTCAATGCGACCGATAAAACTGCGAAAATTACAACATTACTAAAAGTTATATTAACTCCACTGGGTAAACGGCAACATAAGCAATGAAATTGCCAACAATTATTACCGTCATAGAAAAATTTTTTACCTCGATATTTTTAACATTGCATCTATACAAATTACCTGCCTAAGAAGATTCAACCAATTCATCGCCACCCACCTGATCGCAAGTCCTAGCGAGGCAAGCCTGATCAAAATGACCTTACTCTCGACTTTCCCGCAATAATGTTCTGGTCAACAAAACCGGACACATTAATTTGCTAATTTTTCATACTGAACCGGCGATAAATCATTGATCGATGAGTGGAGCCGGTCTAAGTTGTAATACTTGATGTAAGCTCTAACGTCACTGGTCATATGCTCGCGAGTCGGTTGGTGCACTTTGAAGATCCAGTCATGTTTTAAGCTACCAAAGAAGCGCTCGACCACAGCATTATCCCAGCAAGCACCCACATCCCCCATAGAAGATCGTATGCCATAACCTGCCATCAGTTTACGGTAAGGTTTACTGGTGTATTGCGCGCCTCTGTCACTGTGGAACACTAGGCCTTGAGGTGGCTGCCGAAGGTTGTAAGCCATGATCATCGCCCGACTAATCAAACTGGTCGCCATACGCCTATCTGTTGCCCAGCCAACAATACGGCGGGAATAAAGATCCATCACAACCGCCAAGTACACCCAGCCTTCGGCTGTTTTTAAATAGGTGATGTCGCCAGCCCAAATTTGATCTTGCGCCACAGGGTTAAAGTTTTGATTCAACAAATTAGCCGCGGCGGCATCGCTGTGCTTACGCTTCGTCGTTATCTTGTAGGCCACACGCTGCTTGGCTTGCAGCTTTAGTTTGGCCATGACCTTCATGGTTCGATAACGTGTCACCTCGAAGCCCTCAGAGCGTAGCTTCTTCGCCATTTCTCGGCTACCCAAGCTTTGTCGGCTTGCGTTAAACAGCTCTTTGGTTCTTCGGTATAGCTGCAGCTCCTGCGCTGTTATCAGCTGAGCTGGACGAGCCTTCCATGCGTAAAAAGCGGATTTACTCAGCTTCATCACCCTGTCTCTTATACACATCTCCGAGCCCACGAGACAGGCAGAAATCTC
>CAJXOL010000136.1 GCA_913057675.1 uncultured Pseudomonadota bacterium
CGAGATTTCTGCCTGTCTCGTGGGCTCGGAGATGTGTATAAGAGACAGGTTCACTCCGAGCAAACTCTGAACAAAAAAGCTTTATTTCGATCTCCTTATCAAAATCCAGTGTCATACCTTCGGAAACTGAAGTTAGATCAAAAAATCCAAATTTCTCAGGAAAAACAAAGTATTCATAAAGGTAACGATAAGCAATCATGGAACGAGCGTCATAATCCACTAAATTATCATGCTCTTCGAACCCTACCGGAGCGATACTACTTGGCGGCAGCACAAAAACAGATCCGTTTAAATTCGACACTTCTATCCTCGTTACCGAATTCAATATCCACTCGTACAGCCCTGCGGTTTTTGCAGCAACGCCATCAATGCAAAATCTCAACCGATCAATATTTAGCTTGGAAAAAGAGGTTCCACCGAGCGCCTCAAGCTTTATTGATAATGCCGCAACGGAATCATCTCTGTCATCAGAAAATTCTGCTTTATTGATCATTTTAAAATTAACGTCTGCCACCTTAATCGGCCACAGATCGACTGGATAGGCTGTACGAAAACGCACTGGGATGCCGTCGATTGGCTGAGAAAATAATTCTCGATGCCGCTCCATTGTGAATTTATCCGTTAAATGTAACTCGTCTGGGGTCACCTCAAAATAGGCGATAGACATTGATGGAATTGGCCGCAGCAGATGTGGATACAGCACATTTAATAGCGCGGTGGTGATTTCCGGAAATTGCTCATCTAACTTGTGCTGGACTCTCGCAGATAAAAAAGCCACCGATTCGATTAAACGCTCCACATGAGGGTCGCCAACGGTATCGCCCTCAATACTAAGACGCGCAGCTATCTTGGGATATTCCTTGGAAAATTCCCGAGCTAACGTCCTGAGACTTTGAAGTTCACTGTTGTAAAAAGGTAAAAGCTCTTCGATCATGAATTACGTGCCTATTTGATACAGCTGTGTTTTAGTGTCGAGTGTCGCGTCGTACGATATCGGAGTCGCAATCGGCTCCACTAACAAAAGACCATATATTTTAATAGCCAATTTACCATCTTCAGTGGAGTCCGTGACAGTAATCTCTACGTCAGTCAATCTGGGTTCAAAAAGCTCGATTGCTGATTTGATAAGCAACCTAATTTGTTCTTGGCCCTCGACTGTTTGTGAGTTTATTTCTGTAAAGTCTTTAATTCCAAAGTTCAATACAGATTTGTTGGCGAATGAGAAATTTTCGATACCATTGATCTCGGATTTTCTGGTGTTCAACAATAACTCTAGATCTCTTCGAACGCCCTTTTTAAACAACTTGAGGGAATCTGTTTCGTTGAGAACGTTTTCCAATAATTTTTTGGGCTCATCGTCTAAACAGCGATCAAAAAAAGACTGCGGTATGAATTTAGTATCCAGAGGCACGGTTTTCCCTTTAGTTTGTCTAGTTTACCCAGGTCGTTGCGATCAAAACGCTTCTTCCATATCATCACTTCAGGAGGCTTAAAAAGACCAAAAATGTCGAAGACGGTTATAGTGTGATAAAGCTTCCAATTAACACCACCAGAATACACGAAGTTCAAGGATAACTTTGTCTCGCGTAACTCTTAATTCACAGGCCCAGCCTTAGAGATAAATGTAACGCGCTGAAAGATATAAAAGCGTCATGTTTATTGGGAGTATTCTGGTAAACAATATCTCAGCGAAATTTTGATATGGTAGAGCACGTAAAGATACAAATTAACTAACCAAGATCAAGTAAAGATAGTACGGTGAGCTAGGAACATGGCGTAATGACTCTGTCTGCAGAAATGAAAAGTGAAGTGATTTTGGTTGTAGGGTCCTCTGGATCGATTGGGAGCGCTCTGATCGATCAACTGGCTCAAAGGAAACCAACCGCGCAGATATATGGGATATCACGCGTACTGGATGGCGCGAAAAAGGCACAAGCTAACGTCACTTACCTGCAGTGTGATTACGCGTCTGAGCAGGCGCTTTCAGCCTTCGTCAGTCAATTCAAAGAAAATCAGACACATATCGATCAATTATTGGTCACCTCGTAGTATTGTCTCAGTGGTTAAGGCTATCAATAAATGAGATATTTTCAATCAAGTAAAAATTAATCTGTTGTAATGCTTGGCTGCACAAACTCGACATTAACAGAACTCGTATTCGAACTATCGCTCGCTCGCCCCAAGGCCTCCAAGCTCACATTAGTTCGCTCATTGCCGCCGTTTTTACGAAAATCAAGTTCTAGGGCAAGATCAAAATTAGCAGCAGTACCACTACCGTTTTGAATGGTCAACGAAAGTGAATCATCAGCGTCCAGCGCCACTGCGGCGCCGAATAAACTAGTATCGGTCGCGAACCTCATGTTCCCTACTGCAAAACCAGCATCAACAAATTGCTGAACTGCCTCATTTCTTATTTGCACGTCAAATGAGACATTCGACGCTAAGGACGACGCGGTATCAATAAGCGATCCACTAGCGTCTATATCTACAGTCTTTGTTCCAACACGGTACACGATCTTGGTAGCAGTTGTTAGAGTCCCGCCAGTATTACTGGAGTTTGTAGCATCACTCGTCAACTGAAAGGTGTAGGTTCCATCTTGACCGAAAGCGGTCTCTCCAATATCTCCGCCCGGAACCAGTTGCGTGATGTCGTTCCAATCTAAGAACCTGATCAGGGTACGTGTGTCTCTGCTATTGGACAAAATCCCGTTGACCAGTGTGAATTGATCTATAGGTTTGGTCTCTAAGTCTGTGATCAGGAAAGCGATAGCCTGACTAACGATAACCGCTCCATTTTGAGCCTGCAATAGAATATCAAGCGAATTATCGCTCTCAAAATTTGGAGGTGTGACGAAGCTTAGCTCACCGGTGGAGCTATTTATCGTGAACAAATCATTATCGAACTGCCCCGAAGGCAGTGAAAAACTGGTGGGCGTTTCCGGCGTATTGCCATTGGAGGTTACTGCAGTAGCACTTATAGCAACGGAAGTTAGCGGACTCTGAATATTCTCGGCTAGAGTGACCGTCGATGGAGCATTAATTATCACAGACGATACTATCTCACTGGCCTCCTGTGCCACCGACTCTGTCTCCTGCGCGGCTGCTTCCGACACAACACTTTGAATGATATCAGTGGGGACTTCAACCGGAACAAAAACTGGCACAAATACTACCGGTGCAGCAGGTACGCTCATAACACTAACTGTTGCAGGAGCTGGCGCACTCACTGCCGCTGGGCCTGCTGCTACGGGACCATCGCCGCCCGCATCGGCTGAAAAGATATCGCCCCCACCGCCACTATCACCGCTCGAACTACCCGAATCACCTACAGCTGGGGCTGGTGCACCACCTACATCATCACCTCCGGAGTCACCAGAGTCAGCAGAGTCAGCGCCGGAAGACCCACCCGCGTCACCGCCACCTTCATCACCGCCACCTTCATCACCGCCACCTTCATCACCGCCACCTTCATCACCGCCAC
>CAJXOL010000137.1 GCA_913057675.1 uncultured Pseudomonadota bacterium
TGTGTATAAGAGACAGTTACTGGACCCAGCCGGACTCCCCGTAGCAGGAATTGAAACCGCAAAAAAACTACTGGATGAACAACTGCCATCCAATCAACTCATGACCAAGTGGGCCGATAGCGATGAAAATTAACTTCTAAAACCTATCAACCACACGCCTGCCAGAGCCAATCATCTTCCCTGCTTCCAAGTGCCGGCTTATGAAAATCTTCTGCCCCAGGGGGGATCATAATCATTTTTAGTGATTTTCCTTCAAAATTCCTGAGATCGATTACATAAGGAGCTAGCTCCTTAATGTCGCACCGTACTCGATACGTAATTCTTCTCGAAAATAGCGCTTGGGGCGCTACCGATTCGGTATCAACCGTCCGAATCATTACCTCAAACAATCGCTCATCGAACTTGTCCCTCACGCTATTGGGATAATATCTGGCAACCTCCCCTTCTCGAACTTCAGCAATCGTATCTACTGAATATTCAAGAGCGTGAGGGGCCGACCACAAGAGCATCCCAAAAATACAGGCCAAACATCGCATCATCACAACCTTCTCTCTATTGAATTTCTATAACGTATTTTAATAGGAACCATATCCACTGTAAAAGGTTCAATAGCCCAGTACATAAAGCTACCCGCCAAATTTAGGCTCCCGACCAGTTCCTTGATAAAATAACTTAAACGATTCTTCCGCGATCCGGGTGTGCGTCTCAATTTCCGATTCGCCTAAAGATACTTTAGGACACGGCTCATGTTGGAAATGGTTGTATTCATCACGTCCATGAACAAGCGTTGCATAATCTTTAACGCCATTCACCTGACACAAGTCTGTTGGGATAAAACGTATAGCTAAGCCAATGCGTCGATCTGAACCCGTATTGGGTTCGGAACCATGAATAATACGCACATGGTGCAGGGAGACTTCCCCTGGTTCTAATTCAATCCAAACCATATCTTCATCCGCAACCTGCTGATCGATCTTCTGCCCCCGCGTCAATAAATTTCCCGCCTCAAAGGTGTCGGTATGTGGCATTTGCTCCATTTTATGACTCCCAGAAACCATTTTCATCGCACCGTTATTACGTCGACTGGGACTTAAAGCAATCCAAACGGTCAGAACGTCAGGGCGAGACAAGCCCCAATAGGTCGAATCTTGATGCCACGATATAAAAGTACCGTCATTTGGCTCTTTGATGAAAAAATTAGTACCCCATACGAGTAAATTTGGACCAAGGACAGTTTCAACAATTTTCAGAATTTTAGGATCCCGAATAACTTCAGCTACCCAGGGAAATATGAGGTGAGGTTTATTACGGTACGGGGTTTTCATGACGGAGCCGTGGGCTGATTCATATTCTTCGAGCTGTGACCGGAAGAATCTCGCTTCATCCTCAGAAAAAACCTTAACCGGAGACAAGAAGCCGTCCTTTTGATAACGATTTAACTGCCTCGGGCTCATAACCTTAGTGTCTTGATAAGTGCTCATTGTGGCCACCTTAATTAAAAAAACGATCAGCTAAAATAGTCTGGTTCTCATAAATAGAACCTTGTTTTTTCGCGGGCGGAAATGGCATACGAATGGGTACGCTGTCAGCGCGAGGCTCAACCGTTGGATTCCCTACGATCATTCGACTGTTGAATTCCGCCAAGTCTGAAAATTTGAGATAAGGCCAGGCATCTGCAGCGGCACATTCATACAACATAAGCCGACGCAGATCTTGTGATCGATTCTGTGCAGATCCATGCACTAGGCGGACATGATGAAACGAACAATCTCCAGCCTTACCTAAGCAAGGAATTGCATTTACAAAATCAATATCTGCATTAACACTGGGTGATATCGCTCCGCAAAAGTATCCATCCTGGTGGTGATCCCAAACTTTTTCAACTCGGTGACTTCCAGGAACCAAAAGCAAGGGCCCATTCTCCAGTGTCATATCGTCTAACATCAAACCCACCGCAAGCACGTGATCATTTGAATGCGGGTAAAAAGCCCAATCTTGATGCCACTCAACAGCAGAGCCATCACCCGCTGATTTAAGGTTCAATTTTGAACCATGTAATCTAACGTCTTCCCCGAGAAGACGTGTCAAACAAGCAATCATATTAGGAGATTGAATCAATTCCCAGAATATGTGATGCCACTTATGAGGTGTTTTAATGCGTCTGACATTAAGTGTCTTTGCTGTGTGAGAGGGCTCTAAATCAAACTTATCGTTATGATCAAGAAGCCCTTGCGCTTCGATGAGCATCTCACTCACAACACTGCGCAGTCGATCAAGCAAGCTGTCATCGATCACCGAGCGAGCGATGACATAACCTTCTGAATGATATTGGCTGATTTGTTCGTCGCTTAACACTTAAGCTCCTAAATAAGTAAAGCAATGTCGGCGTCTAAAACACTAAGGCAAAACTCAAAACATACAATAATAACTATTCAGACTAAAAGTCAACAATACCCGCAGGCAGCCGCAATGAGCGTCACAGCTACTCAACCGTCAGACTTACCGAGCCCAGTGACTCAATTTCGACCTCAGCTACATCTCCCGCCTCGAGCCATTTGGTCTCAACGACACTGCCAAGCATGACAAATTGTCCTTTTTGCACTGTCAAACCACGACTCATCATGGATTTAACAAACCAACGAAGCGCATTTAATGGAGACCCCATAATCTGCGCACCACGTCCTTTTCCCAAAGCAACCCCGTTCACTCGGGTGACACCTGATAAATCATTGAAATTTAATGTATCCCAACACGTAAATGCATTACCAAGTACGCAACCACTGTTAAAAAAATTATCAGCGATCAACGTTGGCACCCCTAAAGACCCGTAATGTTCGTAACGGTCATCAACAATTTCCATCCCTACCATCATGGATCCGATGACATCCATTGGGGAAAAATTTTCCTCAGAATAATCATCAGGAGAAAGGGTTTCTGAAATAGAGACCACAATTTCACACTCCACCCCAATGCATCTAAAGGCATTTCTGGGCACTGTTCCGTGACCGGCCAGCACCGCCCGGGAAAAAACCTCTCCAGCGCAGGGAGTCGGAATGCCGAGGAATTTTTGCATCACAGGCGTCGTACACCCAATCTTGTACCCAACGATCGGCCCCAAATCCCGCTGAAGCAGCTGATTCACGCATCCCTGCAACACGTAGCCCTCCGCCTCATTGGCTGGCTGCAACTTCTGCGGAAGTGGCTTTATCGGCATCAAGCCTTTACGTTGCGACGCCAAAATAAGAGCCGCCTGAGATAATCTTTCAAAATCTTTCAAGGCGTCCTACCTCCCTCTTTAAGCTAAAACCTCATCAATTGACTCGAGAGTACCTCAAATCATGAAGACCGAACCCTGTCTCTTATACACATCTCCGAGCCCACGAGACAGGCAGA
>CAJXOL010000138.1 GCA_913057675.1 uncultured Pseudomonadota bacterium
CCTTCGGATGGGAACGGCGGGCCTAACCGCGCAAGCAGCGGGCGCAAATGATCAAAGAGAAATTCGTGCGACACTTGCACGCTCGGCTTTGCTGGCAATCATTATCGGACTGGGACTAATCACACTTCAATACCCGATAAGTGAATTATCATTTTATTTGATAAACGGCAGCGCTCGCGTAGAGCTACTAGCGAACGAATACTTCGATATTCGAATTTGGTCAGCCCCGGCTACGCTCACCAACTATGTGCTAATCGGATGGCTCATTGCCGTTGGAAAAGCGCGACATGCTTTAGCGTTACAGCTACTGCTAAACGTGAGCAATATTTTACTAGATATTATTTTTGTTCTAGGCCTAAACATGGGTGTTAAAGGAGTCGCTCTCGGTACTTTGCTCTCAGAATATAGCGCGGCTGTAGCAGGCATAATTATAGTGTTGATAGTTCAAAATCGGCTCCCCGGTTCGTGGAGCTTTAAAGGGGTTTTAGCCAAAAAACAGATGGTCAGAAACTTAACGGTTAACGCTGATATTCTGATCCGATCTCTCGCTTTAATCGTTGTATTTACCTGGTTTACTGCTAGCAGCGCCGCTTTCGGGGACACCGTACTTGCAGCGAACGCGATACTGCTTCACTTCCTGACCGTCTCCGCTTTTTTTTTAGACGGAATAGCCTTTGCCACAGAGAAGTTTATTGGTGAATCTGTGGGTAAAAATTCTCGACGTTATTTCTCTGCGGCCGCCAAATTAACCACCATTTGGGCTGGCGGAATAGCAATGTTGATCTCTATTGGTTTTGTGATTTATGGACCTAACATCATTGATTTCATCACTGTCGACGACTCCATACGTGAAACTGCCAAGGAGTATGTAATTTTTGCTGCACTCGCGCCATTAATCGGAGTTTGGTGTTTTCAGCTCGATGGTATTTTTATAGGAGCAACGGCTACCCCGCTCATGCGCAATAGCATGCTTATTTCAACACTGCTTTTTTTCATCACCTGGAAAATTTTAGAGGATTTGGACAATCTCGGTCTATGGATTGCGCTACTCAGTCATTTTTTCTACCGAACACTCACGCTGTATTTGCAGTTACCGAAAGTAATCGGAGCGATCACTGAGCACAAAGTTAGTAGAGAATAAGCTAAGTAATTTTTCAATCCAAATCTACCTGAGTTTTTTCGCCCTCGAGTCGAGCAATGATAGTGGCGCATACGGCGTCCCCCCAAATGTTCACACTGGTTCGACACATATCTAAAACGCGATCAAAAACCATCAGAACACCTATAGCCTCGACCGGCAAACCAATCACACCTAAAATAATTGCAATGGCTACTAATGAAGCGGAAGGGACTCCGGCAACACCAATTGAGGTTAATAGGGCCACAACGACTATCGTAAATTGAACACCAAGGGTCAGATCTAGCCCGTAAGCTTGAGCGATAAACATCGCAGCTGCACACTCATAAAGGGCCGTACCGTTCATATTGACTGTCGCGCCTAACGGCAACACAAAACTAGATACGCTATTAGAGACACCAACATTTTTCTCCAAGCTCTTCATTGAAACAGGTAATGTTGCGGATGAGGAAGCCGTAGAAAATGCGGTAAGAATTGCTGGAGACATTGCCCGAAGAGTCCCCCATGGGTTCACTCGTGCAAGGCTGCGCAATAGTATGGGTAATATAACAAGCGCATGAATGCACAAAGCGCCTAAAACAGTAAGCGAAAAAACTGCCAACGGCCTAGCCGCATCAAAACCCGTCTTTGCAATAACACCAGCAACAAGTGCAAAAACACCGATTGGCGCAAATTTCATTATCCACTCAGTCATCCCCATCATGACCTTAAACGTCGCGTCCCAAAAACGCTGAAAGGGATTCCGCAACTCGTCTGATAATTTTGTAATGAAAAATCCAAACAAGATCGAAAAAAAGATTATCCCGAGCATTTGCCCCTCTGCAGAGGCTTTAATAATATTAGGTGGAACCATGCGCAGAAAAATTTCGGCAACGTCAGTTGAGCCTTTGTTTTCAATTTTCGCTTGAAGGGCAGATGCATCATGACTTTCAAAAGCTAACAAATCTCCCACCGGCTGCCCTTGGTGTTGACCTGGCGCAACCAGATTAATCATCGTCAATCCAACGAGTATCGCAAACAACGTTGTTACAGCGTAAAACAATAATGTACGTGTCCCAATTTTTGCTAACTTAGCTCCTGAACTGCCCATCCCACACATCCCAACGATAATGGAAGATGCGATCAGTGGAACGATAATCATTTTCAAGGCATTAAGAAACAATTGACCCACGTATTCAAATACCGCGTTAATGTCTAAGCCTAAGATCGCCACCGACCCGCCATCTTGAGAGTAATGCTTAACAATTGAGCCAGTGATCCCAGCAAGAACAATCGCGATAATGATTTGCCAATGTAACGCTAACTTGCGCATCTCTTACTCCTACACTTCAGTACATTATGTGTCCGCCATCGACAACAATAGTCTGGCCCGATACAAACGAGGACAACTCAGATAGTAAATACACAGCAGTTCCTGCCAAATCAGTCGGCCGTTCTTCACGCGAAATAGCTCTCGCCTTCAAGAAATTCTGCTGCCATTCGATAGGACGATCTTTGGTAGCATCCGTAATCACAAAGCCCGGAGCGATGGTATTGACCCGCACGTTTACCGACCCACACTCCTTCGCTAAGCCTTTCGTCATCGAAAGTACTGCGCCCTTCGTTGCGACATAATGTAAGTATCCGGGCTGACCAGCAACTGCGACGACAGAAGATATGTTGATGATGCTACCACCGCCAGTTTCGCGCATTGCCGGCATCACTCCTTTACAACACTGCCAAATCCCTTTGACATTAACGTCAAAAATTCGATCCCATATTTCGGTTGAGATTTCCTCAAAAGGTGTGAGTTTCACCTCCCGAAAATACGCTGCATTATTGATTAGGCCATCGACACGCCCACTCCACTTAACAGCCGCTTGCGCCATTGCCTTAGCAGACGCCTCATCACTCACATCCGTTTTTATGTAGGATGCCTCACCACCATTACTTTTGATCAGGTCAAGTGTCTCATCTGCAGAGTTAAGATCCGCAACCATCACACGTGCGCCATGGGCTGCGCTAGTGAGCGCGAAGGCCTGCCCAATACCAGTAGCGCCACCGGTCACAATAATTGTTTTCCCACCTAACAATGATGATTGCATCCTCAACAGCTCCAATTCATATCTTATTTACTTTCATACCAGCTCATGCTGTTGACCCAAAAAAGTTACTACACTAGCTCCCCCTAAACCACTTTATTTCTGTCTCTTATACACATCTCCGAGCCCACGAGACAGGCAGAAATCTC
>CAJXOL010000139.1 GCA_913057675.1 uncultured Pseudomonadota bacterium
ATAGTGCGCAAATCCACATTCCTTTATGCAGCAAAGAAAGCGCCAAGCGAAGTCTATCGTGGTGTTGCCTACGGGGAGATGAATAGTAAGGTTTCTACTTCTGCTGCGATCACGAGTGATTTTTTTGTTATTGGAGATTTTCGCGATCTAGCGATGGAAGGGTATAAAGTTTCTCAAGGTGAGGAGTTGGATAAGCTGGTTGCCGGGTTAGCTGCGTTTGGAATCGTAACGACATTTGGAACTCCCGTTGTTGATGGCGGTGTATCACTTGCCAAGGCTGCAGCTCGACAGACGGCAAAGCAATCTGCTGGGTTTAGGAAACTTCTCCATAGTCGAGTAGTTGAAGCTGTGAATTACACTGAACTAAGGAAGTCGCTTCAGGTTGCGGAATTCACCCCGTCAGGTATCAAAGACTTGTCTGTGGCTGTAAAGAAAAGTATTCGGCTCGATGGCATAACCGAATTCTTTCGGGAGCTTGGATTGATTGCTCGGAATTCGGGAGGTCTGGGAAATGCGTTAGCAATTACCAAGCACGCTTCGGATATGGATACGCTTAAGGCAGTTAGAAAAGCGACGCAAGGCCTTGGTGACAAAACTGCGCTGATGGTTAGGCTCGGAGGCGAAAGGGTAATAAAAGTCTTTGGGAGGCTCTTTCAGAAGTTGGTTTGGCTGGTAGGCGCTATTCTCACCGGTTTGTTAACGCTACTACAGATATTACTCCTGTTTATTGCGGCGCGTTCTGGTCGGGATGCTCACTTACAGGCTGCTTCCAGTGCTGCTTGAGATTCGTTGGTGTGAGTTAGAGGCTGATAAAGGTTGTCAGATTTCGGAGAGGGTTTAAGGGCAAGTTTCTGAATCGTTAAACAGCAACGCAAAGTTGACGAAGGTGCTGGCTTCCATTCACGAAGAGAATATTCGGTTACGTTTAGAGCTAGGCGATACGAAAGGATTTGATGGGGGCAGCGACCTACGAATTGTTGACGATACAGGCCTGAAGATTGATGGCGCTATTGTTATTTCAGCGGTTAGTTATTCCAAGCGTAAGCGCAAATTTTATGTTTCTACCGATTTTGGCAGCGAAAACTGCTGGTTGAACCCGGCGAATCATTTTTTACGAGGTATTCAAAATTCTGTAGTGGTTGCGATTGGGTCCTCAAGTTCGCATCTGTAAATTACAGTTAGCTTGGGTTTTGTGCTTGTGGGTTGAGTATTTCCTGCACCTGTGTGGTGCGGGGAGCTATATTTTTAGTTTAGTCGTGGCTTGATATTTTTGGGGTAAGGGGGACATATGGATGAGTCGATAGGGTTGTTTTTTGTGGGCTTATTGATGGGAGGAGTCATAGCGATCATAGTTGCTTTTAATGGTTGGAGGGCAAGGCGGGGTATTGTGAAAGAGAACCGCAACCTAAAAGATCATTTGCATACCCAGATGGGTATAAATGCGATTGGTAATGAGGAGCAGAGGAAGAAGCTTGAGGAACTTTCTAAGAAAAATGAAAACCTTCGAATTTCTTTGGCTGCTCTAAAAAATCGTGCTGATAAATCAGAATTACGCACTTTGTATCTCTACGACAAAGCAATTCACATGATGTACGAGAAGAGTCCTGGTTTTGCCCCTGCGTGGGAAAGCGTCCTTAAGGAGGCTGAGGGCGAGCTAGCTAAAACAGAGACAGGGCTGTTGGCTTGGACTAGAAAGATCATTCGGCCCGCTCTTGGGGTTGAGCGTGCTGCGGTTCAGCCTCCTGCTGTTGAGGATTCTCGTTCGTCGAGGATATCGGTCACTGATGACAATCATCAGGCTCGTCGGTAAATGCCCGCTCTTAGAGTGATCAGACACCTATTCCTCAAAATATAATTTTGGGGAATAGAAATCCCTCGATATTGCTGAATTTCCTTCAGTTTGTTATCATTTATTCCACAATTTATTGATATATTTAATTAAATGGGGAATAGGTGTGGCCGTTGTCGATGCTGTAAAAACCATAGATGAGGTCAAGGACGTTGCTAGATTATTGAAAAAGCACCGGGGCGAGATTTATTCCGATTTATGGGTGTTTGGCGTCAATGTTGGCTTGCGAATATCCGATTTATTGTCAGTGACAATGGTTCAGGCTCGGTCTGGAGTGTTGGAAATACTAGAGGGTAAAACGGGTAAGAAGCGCAAAGTGACACTTAACGACACTGCTAAGGCAATCGTGAACAAGCGCATTGTCGATAACCCGAGCCACATCTACCTTTTTCAGGTGGACAGCAATAGAGCGAAGAATAAGCCGCTAAGCCGTTCAGCGGTTTCCAAGGCCTTTGCAGAGGTTGGTGAAATTCTTGGTATCCAGCTAGGCACTCACAGTATGCGAAAGACCTTGGGTTGGGTAATGCACTCTCAAGGCGCAAGCATAGAGCGGGTTTGCAAGGTGCTTAATCACTCACATCCTGCCGTTACGATGAGATACATTGGGCTAACCGATGCGGACACTCAGGCGGCTTACAGTGAGTTTGAGATAAGGGTTTAGGCGTTTAGATTTGCTGGCATTTGTGGCTCAGGCTATTTGAAAGAAATGATGCTTAGTGCCCGAAGGCGGCTTTTCAGCAGTTTAGCGGCACCGGTTTTCATCGATTGGGGCATAAAGCTGTGGTCGATCAGGTCGAGCATATCGCCCTGTTTGCTGTGCAGTTGGTCGATAAATTTCTGTATAGGCTTTTCGGGGATTCCCAGTCGGGCAGCCAATTCAATGAAATCAATGCCGGTGTAGTAGCCGTAGTGTTGCTGGGCATCTGAAAATTGTTCGTCGCCTTCCTCTGGATCAAGCAGTAAACCCAGTGCCAGTTGTCCCAGTCCTCTCTCATTGCCGTCAGTATTGAAGGCTTCGCAAAACAGGCAGTCGTAGTTAGGGGTGAGTTTGTTGTAGTAGAGCCCGGTATTGTCGGGCAGACGCTGCACACTGAAGTTTTTGAGGTGCAGGTCGTCGTTTCCTATCAAGTAGGCAAAGATTACCCGGCGCACGAAATCCAGTACGACAGCCTGCTTGCCCCCGGTGACTTCCTGAATCAGTTTGCCTGCTTCTTCGTAGGTTTTACTGTATTTGCCCTCGCTAGGCATATTGAAGCACTGCAACAGGTCTTCCTGGTGGACTTTGCCACCCCCGCCCTTTTTTTCGGTAATGCGGTCGAAACGCTTGGTAATGTAGGCGAGTTCGCCGTCTGCAAAGTCCACCAATCCGCACTGAGCAGTTTCGATGCCCAGTAGCTCACTGAGGCGCCTGTCTCTTATACACATCTCCGAGCCCACGAGACAGGCAGAAATCTCGTA
>CAJXOL010000140.1 GCA_913057675.1 uncultured Pseudomonadota bacterium
GAGATTTCTGCCTGTCTCGTGGGCTCGGAGATGTGTATAAGAGACAGGATTATAGCTTTTCTCAGAGCGCTTCGTAAGGCGTTTTTCCATTGAAGGCCCCGTGCGGTCTGTGGAAGTTATAAAAGCGCTCCCATTCATCTAGCTTTGCTTCGAGATCAACATCATCTTTATAGTTGAGGAGCTGATAAAACTCCTGGCCGTCCGAGCGATGTGATCTCTCGACCTTGCCGTTCAATTGCGGTGTTCCGCGTTTTATATAGGCGTGACGGATCCCTTGATCCTCGACATGCCAGTGAAACTTAGCCTGGAATTCGTGACCGTTGTCGGTGCGGATTTCCTTGATGCGAAACGGGAATTTTTCGATGACATGATCAACAAAGTCAATCGCGTTAGCTTGTGTGTGTTTGAGGTAAACTTTTAGTGCTCTGACTCTGGTCGCGTCGTCGATCGCTGTATATTGGAAGCGTCGAATTTTCTCTCCCTGCTTTCCTATGAACGTCAGGAACTTAACGTCCATTTGGATGTGATGCCCCGGGACCTGCTTGTTGTAGCGTTTTGTGTGGACCTTGCGCACCCGCGTACCGCGAGGGAGCCGGTTGACGCCATGACGTTTCAACATTCGTGAGACCGTCGCATCGGATATTTTGATGCCGTGATAACGCTCAAGATACCAAACAATCCTCATCGGCCCGAGATGGTATTTACGCCGGAGATGGAGGACTTTCTCCTCAATCTCAATCGGCGTTCTGTTAGCATGCCATTTAGGGATTGGTGGGCGGTTTATGAGACCATCTTCGCCATACTTCTCGTAGGACTGGCGCCAACGATAAAAGCTGGTTCGGCCAATCCCAAAATAACGGCACGTCTTGGCTACATGCCCGGTCTCCTCGGCATATCGAAGAATGCGTAGTTTGCGTTGAATCTCGCGCTGATCGGTGTTCATAAACATCTTCTCCTCAGAAAATTAAGAGGTTAATGAAAATGTTCCGCGAGTAACAACATATCTTCAGTTTAGGAGCTAGCTGCTTTCCATCTGATTTTAAATAAGCGGAGGCTTTAATATAGAAGTGCTTCCATAAAGATATGAAGGCTTCTCTGGTTGCGCCATCAATTTCGCCACCCCTATTTGTTTCGGCCTCAAAAGCAGGAACCATTAAGTTTACCGCCCCAAGAATTTCTTTTTCAGTTGCTGTTAGTTAATTTTCTTCACGTGGCATCCCTTTCCACCAGCGCAAGAAAAAGTAGCCAATCCCAAACGTAAGAATGATGAGCAAGAAACTCCCTGCTGTCACTCCTCCCCCAATGATGCTTCCAAGCCAATAAAGCTTGGCAGTATTAGCTGCGGCTCCAGAAAGTGCGGCAATAGACGTGCCTTTCGATGTCGTGCCAAACATAGAAATTAAACCAGACAGACCTATAGCCGTTGCGCCTCCACTCGCTTTAGCCATAATTGCGTCAAGAAACTTATGTTTGAGGTCTGGTGGCTCTTGTCTTAGCGCTGTTGCAATATCCAGCAGATCTTCACGGCTTCTAGCAAACCATTCACGTGAAAACACCGCTGGCTGTTGGGACCGTAACAACCCTAGAATTAAATACTGTAAGTCCATAACCATACCTAGAATTTACGTAAAATCTTGGTGGATGGCTAGTTATCCCATCTCTAATTTTATTGATAGGGCCGAAAAAGCTGAGGATTCAGCTAACGGGGGAACGGACGCCTTCAGCGACATCTCAAGTGTGTACGGGTAATCAAGAACGTCTGATGGCGTAAAGCCAGCCTTCTCAAAGAAACCGACCGATTCAGCAAAAGACTTAACCAGCAGACGGTGTTGGTTTGTTTTTCGGGTTGATTGGATAGCTTTTTTTACAAGAGCGCTGCCAATACCTTTCCCACCAGCTTCTAGATCAACGTAGAGGCTGTGTAGGAGCGTCCCTTCTTTTATTTCCTGCAATCCAAGAACTCCTGAGATTGGTATACCGCTCACCCAGACCTCCATGAATTTAAAGTCTGTTGGCTCAAGACGGAGTGATGGCAGGGTCAGCTTTTTGATGCGGTCCGTTACTGGTCGGCCATCGACGCAGAGTTCAATGACACTATTAATCTCAGCCAACTCTTCCAATGAAGCTTTTCTTATTGTCATCGGGGTCAATTAAACTCACCTCTCTAATTGCACCTAACGTCAACCATAATATCAATCATCAGATAACTTATTGGATGGGTGAGTGGCAACAAATGGCTTGGAATTTCTAGTTGGTGGATGAAATGGGGATTTCTATAATTTTGAAAAATGCGTATGCGGGTTGGAATACCTAAATCCGCAGTCCCTAAAGACGCATCCTCTAACCTTTCCTTTGATTTTGCGGGAAGGTTTATTATCTCTCATAGAGGATACTCTTTATCTAGAATTTCTTTAACGTTTTGGATAGAGTATCCCTCTCGCTCCAACCCTCTTCTTCGCCAGTCTCGAACGCATTGAATACACATGAATACCCATTCAAATCCGTCTTCTTTCTCTCCTAGAATAACCCAGCGCCCCTTTGCTTCTTTTGCATTAATTTGGCAATCGTGACACTCAGGCACTCTCGGCCTCAATTCAAATCAAATTGATGTTTTTTGAGATGATCTAGGCGCACATATTTAAGTGTTTTGATGTTGGTTGACAAAAGTTTGACCCTAGGAGCGCAACCTGCCTGACGTGATTCTTCCCAGCGCATAGCACAAAGGCACCAGCGGTCACCACTTTTTAAACCTTCAAACCCGTACTCTAGTTGGGGTGTGATCAAATCATTACCTCTACGCGCCGAGAACTCGAGGAAATTATCATCAACAATCGCGCACACAGTGTGAGTACCAACGTCACCACTCCCAGTATTACAGCAACCATCTCGGAAGAAACCGGTAACAGGGTCTCTTCCACATACTTCTAGATCTGTTCCAAGAACATTTTTTTGGTTTTCAGGCATGGCACACTTACTCTTTTCTCTGATGGTGGCAGCAAGCGCTTTAAACACAAAATAGCGCGGGCAAGAGCTTAGGGGTAGTCCCCACCTGATCAATCAAAAACAAATGGGGGGGGGTAAGCGATCATCACTTAGCCGCCAGTTAGCGTCTTCATCATTCACTAGTTGGCAATCAGTTTGAGCAGTATCCACGTGCAACATATTATGAGCAGCACAAGAGCATACGTATTCTCCGTTCTCTAAACGATTTGGAAGCGTCACTTCATCGCAAATGGGGCAAAGGATCGGCCGATCCTTTGCCCCATTTGCGATGAA
>CAJXOL010000141.1 GCA_913057675.1 uncultured Pseudomonadota bacterium
TTAAGCTGATATTATACTCTTAACTGGACTGGTCAATTCAATTGGACCACGTCATTAGCCTCTGATCCTTCTCACTATTATGAAGACAGTGATGCGGGCCGTGAGCAAATACTGAAAGACTATCAAATCATTCTTGATGAAATTGAAGAGGGTATGAGCGAGGTTTTTCGCATTCGTCCTAAGGCAGGCATGGAAGTAGTTCGTATTCCTGAGTTTAAAGAAAAAATCGCACCTGGCGCGTATTATCAGCAGCCAGCCATAGATGGCTCTAGGCCGGGTCGCTTTTTCGCAAACCTTTACGACATAAAGGCAACACCCAAATACAGCATGCGAACGCTGGCCTATCACGAAGGCATTCCAGGCCATCACTTCCAAATAGCGCTAGCAATGGAAATTGAGGGCATGCCCTTTATTCGTAAAATGTCGCCATTCACTGCTTACACAGAAGGATGGGCGTTGTACTCAGAATATTTAGCGTGGGAAATGGGCTTTCAAGAAAATCCATTGGATAATCTTGGTCGACTTCAAGCGGAACTGTTCAGAGCGGTGCGCCTAGTGGTAGACACGGGTATTCACGATAAACGCTGGACACGAGAAGAGGCTATCGACTACATGGTAAATAATACGGGTATGGCGCTGAGTGACGTTACCTCAGAAATTGAGCGTTATATTGTTATGCCTGGCCAGGCTACTTCATACAAAGTAGGCATGCTTAAGATTTTGGAGCTAAGAGAGAAGGCGAAAAATGCCTTAGGCGATAAGTTCGACTTACGCGATTTTCACGATGTGGTACTGAAAAATGGGGCTGTTCCTCTTTCTATTTTAGAGGAATTAATCGACGCCTACATTGAAGACACTAAAAGCACATAACTACGGTTTAGTAAGCATTTAAAGATAAGCCTGCATTGCAGGCTTAAAATATACACACATAAAAAAGGCGCTAACTTCACAAAGAAGTAGCGCCCTTTCTTTAAGCGTTAAGCTTAGGGGATGATTACATCAAAGTACCCCAAATCCCCACAATTCCCTTAATCCCTGACTACTAGAGGGATGTAAGCCACTTGGCGTTCCACATTCCGTTATACACAGACTTATAAGGGGATTAATTGTGACTAAATTAAACAAACACATTAAGAAGCATCACGACACCTACGTTTATCACCGCAGAGTTCCAAAAGCACTTGCACATCTATATAAAGGTACACATATTACTTTCAGTCTGAATACGAGCTGTATAAAAGTAGCCAGATTAAAACGAGACAGATACAACGGCCAACTTGCAATTCAAATGCAATCCGCATTGAGTCCAGAAAGAGAAACCTTTAAGAAACATCTTCAGGTCGCTGAGGAATACGCTGAGGGGATTAAGGATGTTAATTCAGGTCTCTTTTATGATGACTTCTTCCCTCGAAACCCAATTGCCCACGCAGCATATAGACAGGTTGCTTATGGTGAAACAAATCATCCATATACTTACACTATCAAAGAAGCTCTGAGCAGCCTGCTCGCCCGTAAGACCTCACTGTCAGACGATACAAAGCAAAAGCTTAATTCATCCCTCAAAAGGTTTCTCACCTTTATGGGAGTCAATGATATTGGTCTTCAGGACATCGATAAAAAGTCTGTTGTGGCATACGTTGAACACCTTGGCGATGAATATGCTCATGGCACCATTGCTGCACATCTGTCACGCCTTAAGTCAATCTGGACTCATGCTTTTCAACTGGGTGAAATATCCATTAAGCAAAGTCCATTTGAGGACCATGACTTAAGTCCATATAAAAGTGGATCATCACAGCGTAAGCAACTGTTCAGCACTGAGCAATTACGTAAGGTTTTATCTGATTGCCCTAATGAAGTGAAACCATTAGTTAAACTTGGATTGTATACCGGGGCGCGTATCAGCGAGTTATGCAATGCTGACGTTGAGGTGGTAGAAGGGATTAAATGCCTTGTGGTACAAAAAGGAAAGACTGACAGCGCAGCACGATACATCCCTTTAGCTAAGCAAGTAGCTGACCTACCGTTACCATTAAAGATTGACCACAAAGCAGCAGGGCGTGCCTTCTCTCGCTTTAAAGTCAGTCAGATTACTGATGACTCTACACGGTCTTTCCATTCACTACGTAACCACTTCATAACAGCAGGTCAACGCGCTGAAGGACTCAGTGAGTTTGATGTTGCTTATGTAGCTGGTCATAAAACCGGAACCACAATGAGCTTTGGTCATTATGCGAGACATGATGTTAAGCGGTTAAAGCAGACTGTTGATATTGTAGCCACCCAAATAGAAAAGGAGTGGTTTGAATAACTTCCGCGCAATAAATACAGTTAATACGCAATGATTGGTTTCCCGTATCTTAATTCGAAACCATCATTGCCGTAATGCGTTTTAACTATATTATCCAAGGCAAACTTTACCTGTTGATCATAGACGATATGACCAAAAACAGGCCTATTTCGATCAGAATCCGTAGTATCATAAAGTAAGTCGATAAGTACGTTGCCGGACGGGGAAGCTGACGCTATGCGTAGTACGGCAACATGAAAACTCATCGGAGGGAGTTCCTGTAAAATTTTCTCCCTCACATTTCCTAATAACGTTTGATTATTGGTTAATAAAGTTTCTAAATCTTTAGACATATAGTCTGTTAATTGAACAAATCTAGTGCTATGCAGGAGTGATAATGCGTTCAATTTATTCAAGTTGCGAACGCGATTCAGGCTATACAAAATATCACCAACTGTTGGGATAGCATCTTGCATTAGCCGTACTGGGCATATTCGCAAATCTTTGTTGAGAGCTGCAACGATCCCTGTGGGTACAAACTCTTTGTTATCCAGTGGCCCCATTTTATCGCTAAGGTCAATGTAATCAGGGGCTTTCATCTTAAGCACACACACATCAACAGGTACGCCTGGCCTAACCTCTATGGTGTCACTCGAAATTTCCATTCGCACATTAGGACCAACGTTGTCATCATGTGCATAAATGACATCCACGTATTCATCTTGAAGATAGATTTTCGAATGGTCAAGTGACGAGGGTACTACAGCATCCCTGAACCCTACTGCACAAATAGCATGACCGATAGTTGTCGATGTTTTGTATCGGCCTAACAATAGAATAGGATATCCAGATCGAATAAATGAGGCGCTGATACTAGCTGTTAATTTGCACCCTAAAGGCGCCACCCATTTGCGGCGTAATGGAGCCACCT
>CAJXOL010000142.1 GCA_913057675.1 uncultured Pseudomonadota bacterium
GGCGATCGGCTTCCATATTTAGCGAGGTGCGCAGGTCACAGCCGGTCGCGGCATTAATATTCTCTTTCATGTAGCCCAGCGCTATTGGCGGTCCGGATGCGATGTGTTTGGCTAGATTCATAGTTTCAGTTAAGAAATCTTCGTCCGCTACTACTTGGTTAAAAATACCTAGGGCCAGAGCTTCATCTGATTGCACACGTCGCGCGGTATAAAAAAGTTCTTTGGTTCTTGCAGGGCCAACTAATTGATTGAGTAGCCAGCTACCGCCGTAATCTCCAGAAAAACCGATGTTTCTATAAGCAGTGGTGACAAACGCTGAGGCTGCAGCGATGCGTATGTCACAGGCGAGGGCAATGCAGAAACCTGCGCCAGCCGCCACGCCAGGTAGTGCAGCAATAGTAGGCTTGGAATGATCAAATAGTCTGTGAGTCAACGTGTCATGTTTGTGCTGCAGTGCACGAGTGCGCTCCTGAATCGTTGGTTCAAGTGCGCTTGGGTCACCACCAACTGCGCCCATGCCACTTATATCGCCGCCCGCGCAGAAAGCCGAGCCGGCACCAGTGATGACAATGCAGCCTACGTCTTGGCGTGTGTCCAGTTCGAGCAATATCCTGCGTAGCGCAGGTGTTAGTCTGTCAGACAAAGCGTTACGCTTTCCTGGACGGTTTAGCGTGATGGTAGCAACTCGATCATCAATGAGGCACAGCAGTTCGTCGGTGCCTGTATTTATAGTCAAGCTCATACCTATTCTCCAGTTTTATCTTTGTCTTTTTGTGAGTCTTGCACTCAATTTTTTAATTGTTCCTACTATAAGTTTTGTCATTCGGCGTAGCCTCAGTGGTGACTAAAATACGAGACTATTTACACATGGCCTTGGTCGTCAGGAGCCGCTTGCGCCTGAGAAAACTCGTAGATACGATCTAATATACATTTGGGTATGTCGCTATCTTCGCTCATGTCGATAGCATTGATTAGATCAATCAGTACCCCTCAACATGGCTTCATTGAAAGCTAAATGTGCATAGCTGGAGGGGAAAATACCTAAACCTACGACCTAGCAACAGAGCCTTTAAAGTTAGCTTACTCAAACCATGCCCGCAGCATTGCTTCTTTGGCTCACTCTGCGTTACCCAGCGTGACTGCTCCAGCGCTGAGAGTACATGCTAGTGTCTAAGCAACCTAAGCAGCAGACGCATCCTATAGAGTCTTCTTACTTCAGCGGCAAGATCGAGTGTAACTCCGAAGAAGCTATTTCTCTGTACGTTCATATATATGATTCGACTAGAGGTGGCCTTTCTATCACCCCCGGGGTCTGTTTTAGAAAAGAGTGAGCTATGTAGAAAACAGATTCAGCTTAACCAAGACCACCAATCCTGCGGAAATAAAATCCAACTACCTCCAAGACTTCACTCTCGTTTCAGGCGGTAGATGAACACGATGCACCACCCAAAACGCAGAACTGGGCACAAAATTTGTGATTTAGCTGAACACTTTTTGCAGCAGATTCCAAAGTTGGACCTAAATCAAATTGAGGGTCATAGGCAAGCAAGGTGCAAGGCAACACGATAGGTTGATTCTGCCCTTTCCGCCTAACGATCATCCTCTCAGACGCGCACATTTGTTGTTCCGGCCGCTTACCGAGAATATCCCAACAATTTACTGTAATTTCAGGAACGTCAGAGTCTAGGTTCATCTCCGGGAAGATAACAAGATGTTCTGAACTATCAACATTTAGTCCAATTTTGTGTTTCTTAAGAAGAGATTGATAACCGCGCAATGCTTCACTTTCGCTTTCTGCCTCGACTGCGCGGCCAGCGATACTCAGCCTGAAACCTTGATCGAAGAGCCACTTTGCCATGTTAAGAGTTGGTTCAAAAGTTCGCTTACCCCGCTCTTTTTCATGCACGGTCGAACTATGATGGTCTAGCGAAATACGCAGCTGGAGCTTTTCACCATATTGCTCCTTTAAATTTAGCAATTCATTTTTATAGCGCTCTATACGCCTAAAGCCATTCGTGAGAACCAGCACGTCAAATCCCCTACAAAGAGTCAAATGCAAGATCCGAAGAAAGTCTGGATTTAGAAAGGGCTCCCCGCCAGTAAAACCAATCAGCTTCGTTTGTAATTTCTGAGTTTTGATTTCATCGAGAAACGTCCGCACATCTTCTAGAGTTAAATAAGCAAGCCTATCATTATGAGGGTCAGATTCGATGTAACAGTTATTGCAACTCAGATTGCAAAGTGAGCCTGTATTGAACCAAAGTGTTTCCAGTGACTGAAGCTCTACGGATGCACGTTTTTGTCCATCTGCTGTAAACAATGGGTCCGTAAATTTATCGACAGATTTCAATACAAAATTCACTAGCATTAACCTCTTTTTTCAATGATCTGCTTTGGCATCTATTATTTTCATTTGATGTGCGAGTTAATACTCTCATATTAGATTGAACTTCAATTAGTTATTTCAATAGTCCACTTTAACCCGCGACCTAGCCACAGAGCCACCAGAGTTAGCTTGCTCAAACCATACTCGCAGCATAGCTTCTTTTGCCCAGTCTGCGTTGTCCTGTGTGACTGCTACAGCGCTGAGTGTACATGCGAGTGCCTAAGCAACCTAAGCAGCAGATGCATCCTACAATGTCTCCTCACTCCAGCGGCAACATATAGTGCAACTTCGAAGAAGCTATTTCTCTGTACGGTCATGTATACGGCTTAATCAAGGGCGGCCTTTCCAACACCACCGGGGGTCTTTTTTGGACGCTGCAGGTTGTAACTGTTACCGTGCAGATACAAAATAGGATGATTTCGTTGCTGTTATGGAATGTCATCAGCAGCAAGTAATTCGGCCACAAGCACGGCTAGCCAGGCATATCCCCTGGCGGCAAAGGCCCTCGGCCTTGACCTCCCACAGGTGCAGTCTTGCTGAACGATTCGTCGAGTGTGTCTTTCAAACAGTTAAGTACCCACGGATACTCATCAATCGCGTAGTAGCCGTAAACGCCCTGCCTCATCATTCCGTTGCATTCATCAAGTTCACCAAGATCCTCGACGTACTCCCAGTCGTCTGTATAAGTCCCATCGTAGCTCCCTCCAGGGCTAGACGCTGTCTCTTATACACATCTGACGCTGCCGACGATATGCAGTG
>CAJXOL010000143.1 GCA_913057675.1 uncultured Pseudomonadota bacterium
GCATATCGTCGGCAGCGTCAGATGTGTATAAGAGACAGGCTATATCCTCACCCTTGTTGATGGGTGGGGTAACAATAAATACTAGCAGCACACCTGACTCCGGTGCCGTAATTGTCTCCAATTCGCTGCCATGATAATCGGAAATCACTCCAAGGCGAGTGCCTGCGTTTATATAATCTCCAGTTTTTACCAGAGAGTCTGGACTCCAGATACCATTATGACCGCTTTTTAGACGAACGCGATCACTAATAAACAACGGGTTTTCGTTTGATTCTGGAGAACCATCGATCATTTCTAACTCACGCATGACATTAATTACACCCACGGTAATCGGGTCCACGTACTGACCGTCGATTAAGCCGCGCTCACCTGACTCAACATCTATGGCAGGGATTCCGAGTGTTACAGCCTGAGAGCTCGTGTAAATGGCATCTTCAACTGAATCATAGGATCCGGAAAACAAAACAATCGTTTTTAGCCCAAAGGCAATCGCAATTCTTCGCGATAAGCGGATTACTTCCTCCCCTCCAGCCTCGGCATAGTAAGCGCTATAAGACGGCCGCAAACTTTCGTTTCCGTCGCCTGCATGGATATCAATGACAAAATCAGAGCGTTTTATTATCTGCTGAGTAAGGACGAAGGCTATGCGTTCGGTAACGGACCCATTTAAACTTCCTGGAAAAGATCTATTTAGATTTTTAAGATCATTCGGCCCGAAGTAAATAGTCCTGCCCACAAATGCAGGAAGGTTCGCGATATGTACAATGACAATCGTACCGGTTAGATGAGTTGGGTCGATCTGTCTCGCCAAATACTGCATAGCAAGAATTGGTGCATACTCTGATCCATGTATCCCTGCAATCAACGTTAGAGTTGGGCCACTATATGTCCCGTTGTGAACTGTAATTGGAATCTTCGATTCAATTTCGTCATCCCCAGTTGGCACATGAATTGAGCCGCGATACGTCTCTCCAGCTTGGACAATCACATCACTGATTTCAAATGCCAAATTTGCTTCTTTTTCCTGAGCCTGAGCCATGCTTGCTAGTACTAAAAGCGAAAAACCTAGCACTTTTCGCAGCACACCTATTCCAATCCTCATATTTCCTCTTCATGACACTTATGAGCCACGCAAAAAGTAAAGTTTTTAACGTGGGCTATCGTTAGAATTGAAGAGCCTAACAGCGTTATGACCGTTTCACTCGTTGAATCAAACATACCTTCACCAACTACCGCTATCAATGAAAGCAACATTAGACCAAAAAAGCCTTACAGCACCAACGCAATACGGCGATGT
Organism: uncultured Pseudomonadota bacterium; assembly: GCA_913057675.1. Classification (GTDB taxonomy): domain Bacteria; phylum Pseudomonadota; class Gammaproteobacteria; order Burkholderiales; family Eutrophovitaceae; genus Eutrophovita. The sequence goes on from CAJXOL010000143.1 coordinate 1,298, forward strand.
TTTAAAAAGCCAATACCTAGCGCGCTAACACTTAAAGGAATAACTAAAAAAAGAAGAACGAAGTGCAGTGCTTCACCTTGCAAGAACCTTGTGTTCAACGCAGGTGCGAGAGTGACTAAAAGAGGCGTCAGCAGGCAATGCAGCACATAAGCTGAAGGAAAAAGACTGGTGATTTGTCTAAATTATGTTGCAAATTTTTAAAAATAATCTTTTTTAAAGGCACTAAAGTCAAGTTACTATTTCTACATTGCAGCACATATTATGATGAAAATTTTTAGCCTTTAGTTCTCTCGAAAATTCGAATACACAGTTTTCCACTTTAGAATTATATTCAAAAATTTGTTACTAATGAGGGGAAATAATTTTTTCCTACACCGAGCTTTTTAAAAAAAGCATTAAAGTGCTCGAAAACGACTTTATATCGAAGTCTAGATAGCCTGAAAATCCAACTTTCTAATTTAAGATTAGCTGGTGGTTACCTTAACAAATTTCCACCAGCTAATACTTTTAATTACCAGTCAAATCTAATACTCAAACCTCAAACCTAACGTCACTCCCCGACCGAACTCAGGTGAATAATTCTTTAAAAATGAAGCGTGATTCCTAATTTGCTCGTTCAACAAATTATCACCACGCAAAAACATTTTGACTTCTGAATCGGTTCCGACAGAAAGATGATAATCCGCATATAAAGACACTAGGGTGTAACCATCTGTCTCTAGCTCAAGTCGACTCACATCGCTTTGTCTGTTGAACCGCGTAACATGTAGATGAGTGCTCCAATTATTACCGAAAAATCTCAGCTCAGTACCAATTTTTGATGTTGGAATACGAGGGAGATTGCCGCCCGTGTTCAATTCAGCGGACACCATATCACCAAAGAAACCCATTTCAGCGTTGTATCTGTCATTACTCGCTAGAGTAAAGTTCACCTCGGCTTCCAGCCCAGTAAAGATAACATCCCTCTGCGTATAAGAGGCAATAGGCGACTCTTCATGCTCTTCGCCGGTGATATCCAAATAGATATAATTATCGACTTCGTTTCTGTAGGCATTGAATTCGCCAGTGACGCCTCCAGAATTAAGACGATAACTCATTTCGATGTTTGTAGATTGTTCAGTTTCGAGATTTGGATTGCCAATTTCAAATAGCCCTGTTGCTGCATGAAGTACAAATTTCTCGTCATCCGCATAAGCATTGCAAGTATCGAGAGATACATTAGAGAATAATTCCTCAACCGATGGCGCACGCTCTGAACTTGATAAGGAGAGCATGATGTTACTGCGATCGTTTATGTCGTACAAACCACTCGCACTAACACTTGTGACATTATCGTCATAACCGCAGCGCGCCGGACTTACTTTAGCAGACTCAACCCTAAATCCGAGCTCGCCGGTAAAATCATCAATCTGATACCGCTCAACTCCGAACAATCCGACGTTACTGATATCTGAAGCAGCAATAAAAGCTTCCTCTCCAGTGGCACTAAACTCGGACTCAACCATTTGAACACCATAAACTCCAGACCAATTACCGGTCGGCGTTCGAGTCAGCGTAAATCGTGAATTTATCCCGTCATTTTTGAAGAGCGTGCCAACCTCTGCCCCTCCATCTTCGAAAAATTCAATTTCACTATGCTCGTATTCAGAGATGCCAACAGAACCCCGAATGCTCTGTATCCAAGAGTTTTGAAATCTATACTCGCCCTTAAAATCATAGCGTGTTTGATCTAGAGCAAGCCGCACAGACTCGACTTCCTCACCACCATGACTGTCTCTTATACACATCTCCGAGCCCACGAGACAGGCAGAA
>CAJXOL010000144.1 GCA_913057675.1 uncultured Pseudomonadota bacterium
ATGTTATTTAACAGTAATTTAAATAAAATTTATGAATTTATTCGTATAAAAAATACCTGTTGATTTATGAAATATTCTTATATAACATCTATAAGAGTTAAAAATAAATCACACCGGAATGAAGTGGAATGAATTCGCTGTATCTACAAATTAAAAAACGAATCACAGAGAGCTTAGCTGATGGATTTTGGCATCCGGGGCAATCGATTCCAAGCGAGACTGAATTGGCACGCTCGTTCAACGTGAGTCAAGGCACCATCAGAAAAGCCATAGACGAATTAGCCGCGGAGAATATATTGATACGCCGGCAAGGGAAAGGGACTTTTGTTGCCAGTCATAATGAAGAGGGCAGTCAACTGCGGTTTCTTCGACTAACGTCGAGTCAAGACAACAAAGAGAAATTAGATAACCAATTAGTTTCATTTATCAAACAGAAGGCAACGAATAAAACCGCGAAAACTCTCGGCATCAATGTCGGCACAACCGTCTTTTCAATCAAACGAGTTCTGACATTTAATCGAAAACCATTGATTTTAGATTTCATAAAAGTACCAGCTTCCTCTTTCCGAGGGTTATCTCCTGAGATGATCATCGAAAAGAATGGTGCAATGTATCGAATGTATGAAACTGACTTCGGCATACAAATGCTTCATGCCAAAGAAAAAATCAGAGCCATCGCCGCAAACATGGAAACGTCAAATTTGCTCTGCGTTTCACAAGATGCTCCAGTGTTAAGCGTCGAAAGGGTCTCTTTTACCTACGACAATAAGCCAATTGAGTGGCGTCTCGGCTTCTGCCTAACTGAAAATCATCACTACGCCTCAGAATTAGATTGAAATAATGGACAAAATTATAAAAAAAAACTCAGCTATCAATAGCACGATACATAACTTAAATGTCGATTTGCTCGGGACAACCTGGCCAGGCATTCAACTCTACTATCCGCCGGTCAAATACTCACCTTCCGCTGGAACCTACGAGACCATAGACGATGCGTCGAATCGTATGCAACGACATGCCCACGCGACTGAGGCGCACACCCTAATTTTTGACCTTGAAGATGGGTGCAGACAAAAAGAAATGAGCCGGGAGCTATTACTGAACGAATTGCCATTATTGCGTGCATCAAGGCCTGATGTCGCGATAGCATTAAGGGTTAACTCATTCAAAACGAATGATTACGAACTTGACATGCAATTTATAGAACAAGTACCCAATTGCGTGGATGTCGTCATGCTCGCCAAAGCGGGGGAGGTCTACGGTGCCTCAGAGATAAAGCATCTCACAAATCATTTGAGTAAAATTAATTCTGCAATCACTATTCAGCCAATCGTTGAGCACCCTAGATCACTGAAAATAGCGCCAGATTTAATGGTATTTGATTCCGTTAAACATGTTGTTTTTGGCATTCACGATTTCTCTAAAGCGATGGGCATTAATATTACGCCAACGCATCACATCGAAGAGTTATCCTACTTTTCAAATCAACTTATGTTTGAAGCGCGAATATCAGGTAAGGGAGTTATCGGAGCGGTGGAGACTTTGATTGGGGAATCTGCCATGCCGAGTAACTTCCTAGAACAAAGTGACGTCAGACGATGGTTAGATTTGCATGGAGATGAAGAGTCTCGAATTGTATATAGGCACGCCGTGCAAGAACGAGAGATGGGTTTAACGGGAAAACAAGTTATTCACCCAAGTCATATTCATCTCTGTAAAGTAGCGTACACGCCGTCCCCCTCAGATATTGATCTCAAAGTCAGAATACTAAAGGCAGCGGTAGAGGCCGACGCTTTGCTCGGCGGGGCCATCAAATTTGACGGCGAAATGCTTGATCCTCCAATGTTTGGTAAGGCGCTTCAAACACTTCTCAGAGCCTACGCGCTAGGAGCGTTAAAAGACGACGATGTCGAATTCACTCTATCTGTCCTCAACATGTTGCCTGAACAGGTCATCCGGCAGAACTGGCCCTATGGGAACCCTTCATGAATGCGCCTGCAATCAATTCATCAACATACCGCAAAGACTGGGTGTGGGATATTCCTGAGAACTTTAACATTGGTGTTGCTTGCTCAGACCGTCATATCAATGCAAATAATGGCGAACAAATAGCAATGATTGTTGAGGATGACGTCCTCGGGACATCTAGCATCACGTACAACGAACTCGCCTCGAAAACAGATTGCTTTGCTGAAATTATTAAAAATTTACGATTGGATAAGCAGGCGCGTGTTCTCGTAAGATTACCTAACTGTCTTTATTACCCAGTAGCATTCTTGGGAGCCATGAAGGCTGGCAATATTGCAGTCCCAACTTCAACGCTGTTAACCGCTAAAGAGGTGGTCTATCTTGCTAAAGATTCCCAGGCCTCGGTGCTGGTTACTGATCTCGAAACTTGGAAAAGTCTTGAGTCCATGGCTGAAGACTTAACCTCGGTGAAAACCGTGTTAATTCACAATTCAACCAAAGAGATTTCTAACTCGTTTATAGATGTCAAAAATCTTGATCTCGAAATGAATAAGATTGAGGCAACTACTAACAATCCAATTACCAAATCAACTGATCCTGCCTATCTCGTTTATACATCAGGCACTACCGGATATCCGAAGGGCGTATTGCATTCGCACAGAGCACTGCTGGGAAGGCAGCCTGCGGCTGAATATTGGTTCAACTTTAACGATAAGAATGACCGAATCCTTCACACTGGAAAGTTTAACTGGACCTACGTACTGGGATCGGGGTTAATGGATCCACTCTACTTAGGCAAAACCGTCATTGTGCACGAGGGAAAAAATAACGCTCATCAGTGGATAGATTTAATTCACAAACATAAAGCTACAATTTTCATCGGTGTTCCCACTATCTATCGCCAAATTTTACAAAAAACTAAGGCCTCAAGAAAAGATGTGCCTGTCTCTTATACACATCTGACGCTGCCGACGATATGCAG
>CAJXOL010000145.1 GCA_913057675.1 uncultured Pseudomonadota bacterium
GAGATTTCTGCCTGTCTCGTGGGCTCGGAGATGTGTATAAGAGACAGGTGTAGCACCTGAGATTTTAATTGAGACAGCCGTCACATCAGACGCGACTTATATAAGGGTGAGGGACAATGGACCGGGATTTTCTGACGAGGTACTTGGGCGAGCGTTTGACCCCTATTACACAACGAAGGCGAAGGGCACCGGGCTTGGTCTGGCCATAGTGAGAAAGATTATTGAAGAACATGACGGCGCAGTAGCGATCCGTAACGGAGATCCCGGGGCAATAATTGAAATAACCTTACCTTCATCACACATAACTGTAAATTCTAAACTTCTCAAAAAAACGGTTTAACAATGAGTAAAATTCTTGTAGTCGACGATGAAATAGGAATCCGGGAGTTGCTTTCAGAGATTCTCAGAGAAGAGGGTCACGAAGTTAATGTCGCTGAAAACGCGGCAAAAGCTAAAGAAATTTTTATGAAAGATAGGCCTGAACTTGTTTTGTTAGACATTTGGATGCCTGACGTGGATGGTGTGAGCCTACTGAAAGAGTGGGCATCATCGGGCCTTATGACAATGCCGATCGTAATGATGTCTGGACATGGCACGATTGATACCGCCGTAGAGGCAACCCGGATAGGAGCTTACTCATTTTTAGAAAAGCCTGTCGCGTTACAAAAGCTCCTCTCGACGGTTTCCGCAGCGCTCAGGGACCAATCTAGAGACAGCGCACGCGAGCCCGTTTACGTTACTCTTGGAAAAACCGAAACGGCCCTAAACCTTAAGCGGAAATGTGAGGCGCTAGCGAAAACTGCTGGTCCGGTATTGTTTTTAGAAGCCCCCGGATCGGGTGCTGATCAATGCGCGAGTTTGTTAAAAAAAATGAATAAACCATGGGTTGTTATTTCCGGCTCACAAGAGTACGAAGCAAAGGGCGAGCAATTAGTGGAGACGAGCCAAGAGGGCGTAGTATTTTTTCGCGAGATCGGATTGTTGGCAAAAACTCAACAAATGGATTTGATTTCCAAATGGGGAAGCCTACAAGAGGCTGGCACGAGGGTAATTGCTTCTTCTACCGCTAGATTGAGTTCGCTTGTGTCACAAGAAAAGTTTGATATTAGACTTTATGAATTGATTTGTGAAACGTTAGTGGATGTACCTCCGTTAAAGGATCGCATTGAGGATGTTATTGAAATGTCTAAATCTGTTCTTTTTCAGAAATATCCTGCCAAGTCATTTTCAATTGCTGCGCTAAACAAGCTGCGATCGTTTGATTGGCCAGCTAATTTGAGCCAACTGAGTGCTGTTGTTTTGTCAAGCGCACAATTTTCAATTGGAGAAGAAATCACTGCTAATGATGTGACCGCGGTATTAGAAAATTCTGCACGAGAGACAAGAATAGAGGGGTCATCTTTCGATTTTAATAAAGATTATCGATCAGCGCGGGAAATGTTCGATAAGTCATATTTAGAGTACCACCTCGCGAAAGAGGGGGGGAATATGTCGCGCGTGGCCAGCCAAGCGGGGATTGAAAGGACGCATCTTTATCGCAAGCTGAAGCAGCTAGGGATCAAAACGCCTCGAAAAAATGAAGTCCCGAATTAAACGTAAGCTTTCTAATCCATGCGCCTTTAAAGACGTTACGTGATCATTACGATAAAATAACGCCTTCATTCTTGGTGGCACAGGGCGATCTTTAGGTGCCGATAGGAGTTCCATTAATTGATATGTAAAATTAGCTAAAAAGATGCCAAAAAACATAGAGTATGCAGATGCGATTCGCGCCCTTTCGATGGACGCGGTTCAAAAGGCCAATTCAGGGCACCCTGGAATGCCTATGGGGATGGCAGATATTGCAGCGGCCCTATGGCAAAAACATCTAAAACACAACCCGACTAACCCAAGCTGGGCGAATCGAGATCGGTTTGTAGTTTCAAATGGGCATGGCTCAATGCTTTTGTATTCACTGCTTCATTTGTCAGGTTACGACTTAGGCATTGAAGATCTAAAAAGCTTTAGACAGCTTCACTCAAGAACGCCCGGACATCCAGAATATGGTGTGACCCCAGGCGTGGAAACCACGACGGGACCACTTGGACAAGGTGTTGCTAATGCAGTGGGTATGGCGATAGCAGAAAAATTATTGGCGGCGGATTTCAATCGCCCAGGGCATGAGATCATCGATCATTTTACTTATGTGTTTCTTGGGGACGGATGTTTAATGGAGGGTGTCTCACACGAGGTTTGTTCTTTAGCGGGTACATTAGGGCTAAATAAGCTAATCGTTTTTTACGATGACAATGGCATTTCAATTGATTCAGATAAAGGCGAGATAAGCAGTTGGTTTTCAGACGATACGCCTAAGCGTTTTGAAGCTTATGGCTGGAACGTCATTAAAGAAATTGATGGTCACAATTTGGACCAAATTGATGCCGCGATTTTAAAAGCAAAAACAACTAGTGATAAACCAACGTTGATTTGTTGTAAGACGATTATTGGAAAAGGTTCACCAAAAAAGCAAAATACAGGCGCTGCTCATGGGGCCCCTTTGGGAGAAAATGAGGTGCTAGCAACAAGGCAAGCCTTGGATTGGCCTCATCCGCCATTCGAAATACCGCAAGAGGTGTATGCCGTTTGGGATGCACAAGCTAGTGGCCAAGCTAATGAGGAAGCATGGCGTCAGCAGTACGACGAATATCAAGCTAAATTTCCTGAGCTGGCTAAAGAGCTCGAGAGGCGCCTTTCGGGAAATCCCCCAGAGGGGTGGGTAAAAACAGTACACGACGAGGTCGAGACATGGAATGCCAAGGCAGAAAAATTGGCGACCCGAAAGGCATCACCTGTCTCTTATACACATCTCCGAGCCCACGAGACAGGCAGAAATCTCG
>CAJXOL010000146.1 GCA_913057675.1 uncultured Pseudomonadota bacterium
CTACACACTGCATATCGTCGGCAGCGTCAGATGTGTATAAGAGACAGGTGGTATGTTAACTAATTACAAAACCGTAAAGCAGTCGACAAAGCGGTTGAAGGATATGGAGGCGCTGATGGCGGATGGCGGCGATGAGCGTATGTCTAAGAAAGAAAGTCTGTTTTATCAGCGTGAAATTGAAAAATTAGATAAAAGCCTGGGTGGTATCAAGGATATGCCGTCTTTACCGGACGCCTTGTTCATCGTAGATGTTGGTTATCAAAAAATTGCAGTTGAGGAAGCTACTAAGCTTGGTATACCAATTATTGGTGTAGTGGATACGAATCATTCGCCTGTGGGCATTGATTACATTATTCCCGGTAACGATGACGCCAACAAAGCGATTCAGTTGTACGCGAGGGGTATTGCGGACGCAATTTTGGCGGGGCGGGAGCAAGCTCTTGCTCAGATTGTTGCTGAGCAAGTTGTTGAGGCTGAAGAAGTGGCGCCGAAGCAGGAGGCTTAACACCCTCCAGGGATGAAGATTGGGGGCATCAGCCCCCATATTTTTATCTTTTTTTCGGTACTTTTGGTCGATTCAATAGTGATTGAATATCATCCCGTGGTTGGGCGTATGAATAACGTATGAAGGAGCTAACACGATGACGCAGATTACTGCGAGTTTAGTAAAAGAATTAAGACAAAGAACTGGTCTCGGTATGATGGAGTGTAAAAAAGCACTTACAGAGACGGAGGGTGACTTAGTCAAGGCCGAAGATTTAATGCGAATAAAAAGTGGCTCTAAAGCGAATAAGGTGTCGGGTCGAATTGCGGCTGAGGGTGCCATTGCTATTTCAATAAGTGCTGATGCTAAGCAAGGTGCGATAGTCGAAGTGAATTGTGAGACCGACTTTGTTGGGAAAGATGTATCCTTCCTTAGGTTTATCAACAACGTTGCCGAAGCTGTGAATTCAACTGGGGAGGTCAATCTTACTGCGATCTCGGAGCAGAAACTTGCCCAAGGTGAAACTGTTGAAGAAGTACGACAGGCTTTGATCATGAAGTTGGGTGAAAATATTTCGCTAAGAAGAGTGAGGAAATTCGACGCTAAGGGGTCACTGTCATTTTACTTACATGGAAATAGAATCGGTTCTTTGGTTGATGTTGTTAATGGTTCGGCAGAACTTGGCAAGGATTTGGCGATGCACATAGCTGCAGCAAAACCAGTTGCCCTATCGTCGAAAGATGTGGACGATAATGTGTTGGATCGAGAACGAGAGATTGCGAAGGCAAGAGCGATTGAGTCTGGGAAGCCTGAGAATATTGTTGAGAAAATCGTTGAAGGCAGCGTTAAAAAATACTTGTCAGAGGTTACGCTTCTTGGCCAAACCTTTGTAAAGGATGATAAGAAATCTGTCGAAAAATTACTCAATGAGACGCAATCTAGCGTTGATTCATTTGCTTTGTTTGTAGTGGGTGAGGGTATAGAGAAGAAGGTTGATGACTTCGCGGCCGAGGTGGCAGCACAGATGGCAAAAAAATCGTAAATATTGAGATGAAAACCCCTATGAATTTAAAGTTTAAGAGGATTCTTGTTAAACTTTCTGGAGAAGCCCTTATGGGTGAGGATTCCTACGGTGTTAATCGCATCACAATAGACCGCATCGTTTCTGAGCTGGTTGATGTGTCTAAGCTCGGCGTACAAATGGCTATTGTTATTGGTGGTGGGAATATATTCCGTGGGGTAGCCCCAGCAGCGTCAGGTATGGATCGCGCGACTGCGGATTACATGGGTATGCTGGCAACCGTGATGAATGCACTGGCATTGCAGGATGCATTCAGAAGGTTTACTACGAAAAGTCGAGTTGTATCAGCGCTAAATATAGAGCAAGTAGCCGAGCCTTATGTGCGAGGGAAGTCGATACGTTATCTCGAGCAAGGACAAATTGTGATATTTGCAGCAGGCACAGGGAATCCATTTTTTACTACGGATACTGCAGCTGCACTGAGAGGTATGGAAATGAATGTGGACATCGTATTTAAAGCTACGAAAGTTGATGGTGTGTATTCCGATGATCCTCTGAAGAATGCCAACGCTACTAGATATGAAGATATTCATTTTGATGAAGCAATTGAGAAGAAGTTAAAAGTTATGGACGCTACAGCGCTCACCCTGTGTCGTGATCAAAAGCTACCGTTATGTGTTTTCAGTATCTTGAAACCGGGGGCGTTGAAGAATGCCGTGATGGGTGGCAAAGAGGGTACACTCGTCCACGATTGATGAAATGAGGGGAACGAATTGTCTGATGTTTCGATTGTTTTAAGTGAGGCGCTGGAGAGAATGGGAAAATCTCTAGACGTTTTGAAATTGGATCTGCAGAAGATTAGAACTGGACGAGCACACCCGTCAATTTTGGAGCATATTCACGTCGATTATTACGGCTCAATGACACCTTTAACGCAGGTCGCCAATGTGACTGCTATCGATTCGAGGACACTATCAGTAGTCCCTTGGGAAAAGACGATGTCAGCTGCTGTGGAAAAGGTTATTCGAGAATCTGATCTCGGTTTAAATCCCGCATCACTCGGGGAGCAAATTCGTGTTCCAATGCCTGCTCTGACGGAAGAGCGAAGAAAAGATTTAATCAAGGTGGTTCGAAAAGAAGCTGAAGCAGCGAAGGTGGCTATTCGCAACATTAGGCGTGACTCCAATACTGAACTCAAAAACCTTGTGAAAGATAAGGAGATCCTGTCTCTTATACACATCTGACGCTGCCGACGATATGCAGTGTGTAG
>CAJXOL010000147.1 GCA_913057675.1 uncultured Pseudomonadota bacterium
GAGATTTCTGCCTGTCTCGTGGGCTCGGAGATGTGTATAAGAGACAGGCCTTGGCGTCTGCAAGATGGTGAGATCCCAACGCTTTTACTCGATCTCGGTGTCCACGTCCATCACCTTTGCGGCTTTCTTACCGGGCAAACCCCCGCTTCTGTTTTAGGCGATTTTAATAACTTCTCTATCTTTGACAGCATCGTCGATGACGCACATTTTTGGGTGGAGTATAAAGAAGGACTTAAAGCAGACTATTGGGTAAGTAAGACGGCGCTAGGGCATCGCAATGGTTTAAAGTTTACCTTGTACGGTGACAAAGCAAGCGCAACTTGGGTTCAGGAAGATCCCGAACACCTTCATATTGCGCACTCTGACAGCCGTCGCGTCATTGTCGACAGAGGAAACTGCGAGCACAAAGAAGAGATTAGAGAACGATTTAAACCGGGTCACCCTTCTGGCTTTATCGAAGCGTTTGCCAACCTATACAACGACCTCGCCGATTGTTTAACGCAATTCAAAGAAACTAACGTCTTTTCATCACCCTATGTTTTTGGCTGGACGCATGCTCATGAAGGGTTAGCAGTATTAGATGCAGCAAGTAAGGCTAATGAGAGCAAGCAGTGGGTATCACTAGAGGCAGAACAGTAAAATGCAACACATAGCTATTGGAGACAGACACATTGGAGAAGGGCAGCAGGCCTATATCATCGCTGAACTTTCAGGAAATCATGGTGGCGATATTAGCAACGCCATCAAGCTTTTAAAAGCGGCGCACAGCGCAGGCGCCGACGCGATAAAAATTCAAGTTTATCGGCCGGATACAATAACGCTTAAGTCTTCAAAAGAGGACTTTCTTATTCCTAGTGCCAATGCGTGGGAAAAGTACAATTCGTTATACGAACTTTACGAGTACGCCCATACGCCGTGGGAATGGCTCCCCACGCTGTTTGAAGAAGCGCAAAAATTGGGTGTGGAATTATTCGGTTCAGTTTTCGATGAAAGTTCAGTCGATGAACTTGAGCAGTACCCCTGTAAGGTCTATAAAATTGCATCACCTGAAATCGTCGACCTTGCTCTTCTTGAAAAGGTTGCGAAAACGGGTAAGCCCGTCATTGTCTCGACTGGGCTGGCCAATTTAAGTGAGGTCGCTAACGCGGTAAGCCATTTAAGACTGCACGGTTGTGACGATATCGTTTTACTCAAGTGCACTACCGCTTACCCTACCCCTCCAGAGGAAGTGAATTTAAAAACTATACCTAATTTAAAGGACACCTTTAGCTGCCTTGCTGGACTTTCTGACCATACGGTAGGCATTGGGGTAAGCATTGCTGGCGTTGCGTTAGGGGCGTGTGTAATCGAAAAACACATCAAGCTCGACAATTCAGAAGAAACCGTAGACAGCTTCTTCTCGTTAACCATTTCTGAGTTTCAACAAATGGTCAATGAAATAAGAGCCGCAGAGAAAGCTATCGGAGCCGTTAACTACGATTTGACACCTGAAGCACTCAAAAACAAAAACGGTAAACGCTCTCTCTACGTCTCCGGCGACATGGAAAAAGGTGAGGTGTTTACAGAAAAAAACATCAAATCAGTGCGACCAGGCTTTGGCCTTGATCCTAAGTTCAAAAATCAAGTCTTAGGAAGGAGAGCAAAGACAAAGCTCACGGTAGGCGACCGCCTTAACTGGGATGTCATTGATTAAGGAAAGGTTATGTCACTAAGTCACATTACTCAGTTTATTGTTGAATACATAGAAGAGAACACGAGCGAGGCTGCGCCATCAATTGACGCTACTACTGAGTTCGCAACGAGCGGCATTTTAGATTCTTTCGCTATATTAAACCTCATTATCACGTTAGAAAGTGAGTTTGAAATCAAGTTTTCTATCGATGAGCTTTCAGATGAGTCAATTCGCACTGTCGGGCCATTAGCTAAGTTAGTCCATGCGAAACGGGGTGATAGCTAATGAGGGCGTTATATTCACATATACAGTCAATAAAAAATCTCCAACCAAATAAGGTAGCGCTTTATTTTGATGGACGAAGTTACACCTATCACAAGCTTTTTGAACTGACCTTAAAATGTGAATCATTACTCCTACAAGCTAACATTTCACACCCCGTCCGTATGGTGGTGATGTCAGAAAGTGCTCCCTGCCTTATCGCGTGGGCCCTTTGTCTTGCCAAGACCAACAGTACACTCATACCGGTCAACTGCCAGTTAACGCGCGAACAGTTGAAAACCGTGATAAACGCAGCCGACGCGAATGCTGTTTTTTGCGATGAAAAGTTCGTCAAAACTTGCCGAACGATAGATGCAAAAGTGCTGTTGACGAGCGACGAACTTGACGCCGAGCGCTCAACCACCACAGAAGCCTATGTCGACATGAGCGGCGCTGATATCGATGATTTTTTAATCACGTTTTCATCTGGATCTACGGGTGATCCGAAACCCATTATGGTGGATCAAGCCACAAAACTCGCACGCGCACAGCAGACGATACAACTGTACGGTTTAACGGCTGACGATGTCGTTTTGTGTGCATCGCCTTTTTTCCACTCATTAGGACCTGTCTCTTATACACATCTCCGAGCCCACGAGACAGGCAGAAATCTCG
>CAJXOL010000148.1 GCA_913057675.1 uncultured Pseudomonadota bacterium
ATCTACACACTGCATATCGTCGGCAGCGTCAGATGTGTATAAGAGACAGGCCTGATCCCAGTAGATATGTTCATTATGAAGTTTATCTCCCCGAAATTTGACAATCGCGACGAGTGGAATCTCAACACGTTTCCCTGTCGGTTTGATTCCAGGCAGCATCCAATCAATTTCGATGTCGTGTGTGAAACAAAAAAGCATTTCATCGACGAGTATTCCGTCACCAACTGTTCGTGATATGGGTATGAGGTTTGTGTCTTTTGGCGTTTGGGGAATAAAGTGGTGTTTATAGAATCGTTTTAAGTGTTCATGCCCAACGCCCCCTGTCATCGTAGGGATATGGTTGACGTAAGGCTCATTGACCATGGTCGCCATGGTGGCATCTACGTCCCTTGTCGCAAATTCATATTCACAATGTTTGTCCCACAAATGAGAAAAATTGTAGTGGGGCCCCATTGTCTTACGGAACAAGGCAATAGATCGTTGATGAGCTAGCTGTGCGGTTGGTTTATGAAAGTGTCCAGACTCAGTTCTGGAGAAACCGTGATCGACGCCCGGGTATATAAAGATCTCGGTGTCTGCATGATCTTTCAAAGCAGATTGAATGTTAGTCACAGATGCCATAGGCGCATATTGATCGTTTTCAGCAAAGTGTAAGACCATGGGGACGTTGATATTTTGTGCTTCATGCAGATAATCATCGATGGTCACTCCATAATAGGCGACTGCGCAATCAACATCTGAGCGTGTAGCCGCCAAATAAGCAAGTCTGCCGCCTAAACAAAATCCGAGTGCGCCAACTTTGCCCACTACTTCGGGTCTTGCACGCAGTGCTTTAACAGACGCACTTATATCTTCCATGCCTTGGTCCGTATCAAATTGCGCAAAGAGTTCGAAGGCTCTTTGGAAGTCTTTTTCGGTATAGCTAAGCTGAATGCCTGGCTCAATACGCCAAAAAAGATCCGGTGCTAGCACCACGTAACCTTCCTCCGCATAATAGTCCGCTACAGATTGGATATATGAATTCACTCCAAAAATTTCTTGGCAAAGGACAATACCTGGTCCCTTGCCGCTTCTTGGAACGGAGAGATAACCACTGAATGAGGCACCGTCATTTGTTTCGATATCAACCCATTGTCCCGCCATGATCTCGCTCCCTTGTGTTCGTTCGCAATATTTAAGCTTCAACTGAATGATATTGATAGTTTATCTTTTTTTGAGACCGACATATCCTTGACAAATACACGGTTGATCCTTAAATTGAAATTGATATTTAGAATGTTAATTGGCTTGTCTCTAGTGTAGCGGCAACGCACAGAGAGGATGTTTCATGAAAGGTTTCTCAAGACGCCAATTTCTTCAAGCGTCTGGGTCTATAGTCGCAATTCCTGCAGCAACATCTTTGTTATTCAGTGGGTGCTCTTTACAACGAGGGACGCTCAAAATTGCCCATAATGCGCAATTAACTTCTTGGGATCCTACAACGGGTTTGTCATCATTGGATTCCGCCGCCCAGCCGTTTTACGAGTCGGTGTTCGATTCTTTCATTTCGCAATATCCTGATCTCAGTTTGCGTCCTGGAATGGTCACTGATTGGGGCTGGAACAACGACCGATCAAAAATTCACTTGTCACTAAGAAAGAATGCGTTTTGGCATGATGGTGCTCCTGTAACACCAGAAGATGTGGTTTGGTCCTTAGAAAGGGCGGGTAGTTTGACGGGTAACAATCCGATGCAGTTTATCTGGAGCAAGATCAACAACTTCAGTATTTCAGGGAACACCGTTATTGCTGATGTTAAGGAGTATGAGCCCGTGATCTTTAAATGGATGGCGAACCTTACAGGCTATATTTTGCCAAGAAAAGCCTATACCTCGATCGGTGCTGAAGCTTGGGAAAAAAACCCAATCGGAAGTGGACCTTACATGGTTAATAAGTTCGAGCGAAATAGATTCATTCATTTAAAAGCATTTCCTCAATACTGGGGGCCAAAGCCTGATTTCGAAAGAGTTATCATTAAGATGTTGCCCGACGCGATGGATCGAGTGGCTGAATTAGATAATGGTGACTGTGACCTAGCTGTGCACGTCCCATATGATGAATTTAATCGCCTCACCATTAGTTCAAAGTGGGAAGGGCAAGCGTATCCTGTTGCCGATATCGGGATGATCTTTATTACGAATAAAGAGGCCACGATGAAGGATAAAAACATTCGTTTTGCTATGCATCATGCGATCAATAAGCAAAGACTTATTGATGAGTTATTAGTCGGTTTCGGTAGGCCGATCAACTCGCTTCAAGTTCCTGGATATGACGCATACGATCCATCGATAGAAATTGATTTCGATCCAGAGCGAGCGAGAAGTTATTTGTCTAAGTCTGGTTACTCAAAATTAAAACCCGTTAAGCTGACTATTCAAACCACGCAGGGATACAGGCCTAAAGATTATGAAATGATCAAGATGATCGTTGGTATGTGGAAAGAAGTTGGTATTGAGGCGAATATTGAGATCTATAACAGCACTGAGCATTTAAAGTTGCGCGCACAACATAAACTGTCTCTTATACACATCTGACGCTGCCGACGATATGCAGTGTGTAGA
>CAJXOL010000149.1 GCA_913057675.1 uncultured Pseudomonadota bacterium
CTCGGAGATGTGTATAAGAGACAGGGTATGAAGAGTACTTAGGCCCTATTTTAGCCGTGAGAGTTGTGGCAAACCTTGAACAAGCGATTGAACACATAAGCATCTACGGGTCCCAACATACAGATTCCATCGTCACAGAAAGCGAAATAAACGCAATGCGCTTCATTCGAGAGGTTGATTCAAGCTCGGTAATGATTAATGCATCGACACGTTTTGCCGATGGTTTTGAATATGGCCTTGGCGCTGAAATTGGCATCTCAACAAACAAATTACACGCTCGTGGACCCGTTGGGTTAGAGGGACTCACCAACTTGAAATGGGTTGTTTTTGGAAATGGAGAGATACGCACTTAAGCGTCCGTCCGTTTCCAGCCGAATATTCCTTAACTTAAACATATAAAGTAATAAAGACTATGACAAAAATAAAAGTTAATGTCCCAGATGTTGGCGACTTTAAAAGTATTCCTGTTATTGAAGTGCTTGTGAAACCAGGAGACCAAGTCCAAGAAGAGGACTCACTGATTACTCTTGAGTCGGACAAAGCGACCATGGATATCCCATCTCCCATTAGCGGCACCGTCGAAGAAGTACACGTCCAAATGAACGATAAAGTATCGGAAGGACAACTGATCGTTAGCATTATCTCTGAAACAAACGCACAGGATACGCCCCCTCCCCCAACAGCCAGCAATCAACCACCCGCAACAGACAAGATCTCCGCAAATTCGTCAACAATCACTAACACGGTGAGCTCAAACATTAAAAGTGACATACATGCAGAGGTCGTCGTGCTCGGATCAGGCCCAGGTGGATATACAGCTGCCTTTAGAGCAGCAGACCTTGGTAAAGAAGTTATCTTAATCGAACAACATAAAACATTAGGTGGCGTATGCCTCAATGTCGGATGTATCCCATCTAAAGCGTTATTACACGCAGCAAAAGTAATTACAGAATCTAAAGAAGTAGGCGAGTTTGGTATTTCTTTTAGTAAACCAAAAATCGACCTAGATAAGCTTCGAGGCTGGAAAAATGGCGTTATCAGCAAACTGACGCAAGGCCTAACTGGACTTGCTAAGCAACGTAAGGTTGAAACTATTGAAGGACGCGGTCAATTCACTGGTCCAAACACGATTGAGGTCCAAACTACGAATGGGCTGAAACGAATCAGCTTCGACGCTGCGATCATTGCTGCGGGTTCTCAAGTCACGAAAATTCCAGGGATTCCATATGATGACCCTCGAGTCATGGACTCCACAGATGCGCTTACTCTGCAGAGCATACCTAAGTCTATGCTGGTTATTGGCGGAGGAATTATTGGGTTGGAGATGGCGACGGTATACCAAGCACTTGGAACAAAGATTACTGTAGTTGAACTCGCCGACAGCTTAATTCCCGGCGCTGATAAGGATATTGTCCGTCCACTTCATAAACGGCTACAAACTCAATACGAAGGAATACATCTAAAAACCAAAGTAACCACTCTGACGAGCGAAAAAAATGGATTGAAGGCTGAATTTGAAGGTGACGATGTGCCCAGCACAAACTCTTATGAAAAAGTATTGGTCGCTGTGGGCAGAAGGCCGAATGGAAAGCTCATAGGAGCAGAGTCGGCAGGAGTCCAAATCGACGACGCTGGCTTCATTCCAGTCGACAACCAGATGCGAACAAATATCCCGCATATCTATGCGATCGGAGATATTGTGGGCAATCCTATGCTCGCTCACAAATCAACTCACGAAGGGAAGCTCGCCGCAGAAATTATCGCTGGAGGAAAGGGGTCTTTTGACGCAAAAACCATCCCCTCTGTTGCATACACTGATCCGGAAATAGCTTGGATGGGAATAACAGAAACTCAAGCGAAATCCGAGGGTATTGCGTTTGAAAAAGCTTCATTCCCTTGGGCCGCCAGTGGTCGAGCACTCGCCACTGGCCGCGACGAAGGCATAACCAAATTATTGTTCGATAAAAATACAAAACGACTTATCGGCGCGGCGATTGTAGGAACCAATGCGGGCGAGCTAATTGGCGAAACGGTATTAGCGTTAGAGATGGGCGCAGACGCAGACGACATTGGTCTAACCATCCATCCGCACCCGACGCTGTCTGAAAGTATCTTTTTTGCTGCAGAAATTGCAGAAGGGACTATTACTGACCTTTATATGCCCAAGAAAAAATCTTAAACGTGCTTACAATGAGCGAAATATTTCATTAATGACTTTTAATACGCCAAAAAATTTCGAGCCCGGCACTAAAGACTTAGGCGCGTCGGACACCAAAGCATTTTGGTTTCTTTTTAAAAAAAATGAACTGCTAATCGTCAAAAGAAATTCCTCAGAAAATATAAGTATTCCTCACACGTTGAAGCCGAAGGATATCGGCATTAATATTGAAACGAGCCAATTTATTGGCCGCTATGATGGGGAGCCTTGCTATACCGCCGAAGTCAGAGAAACAGCTGAAATACCAGACACGTTTTTTTGGTCAGGGCTAAGGGCTTTATTTGGTCAAATAAATGAAGAATTATTCTCCATCTGTCTCTTATACACATCTGACGCTGCCGACGATATGCAGTGTGTAGA
>CAJXOL010000150.1 GCA_913057675.1 uncultured Pseudomonadota bacterium
AGATTTCTGCCTGTCTCGTGGGCTCGGAGATGTGTATAAGAGACAGCTCCAGGAAGTTCTTCCCAGCTCACACCACAAGTTTGTAACGCCGACCGAAGAGCCGCCTCCGCATGATCCCACACCGAGTCATCACCCAATCTTTTCTCAGGCCGAAGTGCTAACTTAATTGCGACATTATTAAACTCGAAGTCTTCGTAAGTATTCAACGCAAGCCTATGAAAATCAATAACTTCTTGCTCAATTTGCTGATCTGTGCAGAAAATATGTCCATCGTCCTGCGTGAACGCTCTGACACGCATGAGGCCATGTAATGCGCCGGACGGTTCATTACGATGACAACCACCAAATTCGCCGTACCTGAGCGGCAAATCACGATAACTGCGCAAACCACTATTAAAAATTTGTACGTGCCCTGGACAGTTCATTGGCTTAACGGCATATTCACGGTTCTCTGACCCCGTGAAAAACATGTTGTCATGGAAGTTATCCCAATGCCCGGATTTTTTCCAAAGCGACACATCTAGTATTTGAGGGCATTTCACTTCCTGGTAGCCATTATCCTCATAGACATGACGCATGTACTGCTCAACTTGTTGCCACAGCCGCCAGCCCTTAGGACGCCAAAACACCATGCCAGGCGCTTCCTCCTGGCTATGAAACAAGTCCAGTTGTCGACCAAGCTTACGGTGGTCTCTCTTTTCGGCCTCTTCAAGCTTGAATAGATGGGCCTCTAAATCCTCTTGCGTGCCCCAGGCTGTGCCGTAAATTCTTTGAAGCATCGCATTATCAGAATTACCACGCCAATAAGCACCAGCCACCTTCAGCAGTTTAAACGCCTTGAGCTTAGCCGTAGAGGGCACATGCGGGCCGCGGCATAAATCAATGAAGTCACCCTGTGAGTAGAGAGAAATCTCTTCACCTTCGGGAAGGTCTCTAATAATTTCAGATTTATAGGCCTCTCCAATGGACTGGAAATGCTTGCTGGCCTCATCCCGCCCCAGAACAGATCGCTCTATGCGCAAATCCTTTTTAGAGAGTTGCTTCATTTTTTTCTCAATAGCAATCAAATCCTCTGGGGTGAAGGCTCGATCGAAGGAGAAATCGTAATAAAAACCATCATCAATCACTGGGCCAATTGTCACTTGAGCACTCGGATACAATTGTTTTACAGCATGCGCCAGCAAATGCGCGGTTGAATGGCGAATCACATCGACACCATCCGCATCCGCTGTCGTTACAATGGCCAGCTGCGCGTCTGTCGTAACCACATAATTTAAGTCAACCATATCTCCATCGAGACGCCCTGCCACGGCAGATTTCCCCAAGCTAGGGGCGATCGATCTCGCGATCGCACCTACTGACAGAGACTCCTCAAACGACCTAACCGAACCGTCTGGTAGTGTTACATTAATCATTTATACCTCAATCAAATCCAAATCAACATGCCATATCACTTCGATCGGCCAGTCGCAATTTTACCTCATTAGAGCCGTTCCCTAACGACCCTTGAACCTTTGGAGAAATTGCAGTGCGCATAGAAGAAAAAGTTGGACTAAAATTTCCAACCAATTCCCGTTTTATAAGTCCAATCAGTTTTCTCGACACCTGCCGGCGGTCGGGCGTCATGCTCAACATCAAGGGAGACAATAAAGTCTATATGGGCGCTGGCAGGAATCGATACTGACAAACCGCCAACAGCACGCTGATCAGAGAACTCGTCCAGTTTATTTTGAAGATAAACCGTTGTTACCACCAAAATATTGTTCTGGGCTTTATTTCGCAATGAGAGATAAACATTAGAGCGGCCGATTTCTTTCGTAACATCACCTTCATTTGTCTCAGACTCATAAAATCCACCTAAGCCCAAAGTCATAGTCAAATCTTGTTCGTCCATAAGACGCAAACGAATCCCAGAACCAAGCAAAACGCGCTCTTCTAGACGAGTGAACTCATTTTCTTGCTGCTGATAAAAACCTTCCCAATCCGTGGTACTAGTTAAGACGTGCGTATGACGAATATGAACGAGGTGTTCATCTGCGTTCTTGTTTCCCGAGTTTTTGCCGTACTCGCTTCCGATCACGAATAAATTACTAAAACGATCACTACGATACTGCATTAAACCCGATAAACTCATATCGGTACTGTCCGAGTTACCTGAATTTCCAGAAGCCTCAAAACTTCCAGCCGAGGACCACCCCGAATCATACCCAGCACGATCCCTTAGCGATTCTATATTGACGATCGCCTGTGCGCTTTGATTAACCATAGAGAAGAAGAAAAAAACACAGATACTCGCATACCGCTTAGACAATAGTTCAGACCTCCCAAACGTTGATGTTTTAAAAAAGCGCGCACCTTAATTCAGGCGCGCGCCGATATCCTCAAGATTACTGTTACGCGGAAGGTATCGTTCGGATCACTAAGTTGCGTATCTCAGACATATCTTCCATAGCAAACCTGACACCCTCTCGGCCCAAACCGGAGTCCTTAACACCGCCATAGGGCTGTCTCTTATACACATCTCCGAGCCCACGAGACAGGCAGAAATCTC
>CAJXOL010000151.1 GCA_913057675.1 uncultured Pseudomonadota bacterium
CGAGATTTCTGCCTGTCTCGTGGGCTCGGAGATGTGTATAAGAGACAGGAGTGAACGATTATTTCTTTTAACGGAATTAGTCACTGTTGAGACGCTTAAACTCGGCTGCACTCCCATTGTGAATCTATTTCGGCAGCTCTCTGAGCCACTTTCTCTTGAGCACCGTAGCGATGAACATAGGGTCGTACCAGACGTACGAAGAACGAGGGGGTTGGAGATTTACGAGATTAATTCAGTTCAAAAAATTGATGCTGCGGAGGGCGGCAAAGCCTCGACTGAGTACAGACCATTTTATTCAGTTAATCACTCTTCCAATGAAGATGAAGATTTAAGGTTTTGGTAT
This sequence comes from uncultured Pseudomonadota bacterium, assembly GCA_913057675.1. Classification (GTDB taxonomy): domain Bacteria; phylum Pseudomonadota; class Gammaproteobacteria; order Burkholderiales; family Eutrophovitaceae; genus Eutrophovita. The sequence goes on from CAJXOL010000151.1 coordinate 344, forward strand.
TCAAAAAGAAAGCCATCGTTAATGCGCTACGATTCAGGCACAGAGGTCTTTTTATCAGTTGTAGATGATCAGTTTAATCCTATGATTGACGAGCGGGAGATCTTGTCGCTTGACTTGACTTGTTTGAATCGAGACCTTCCAAGTTTGCTTCCGTATGGAGGTGAGCAAGGGGTTTTAACAGTGGATGGGGAAGCGCCGGTCAGTAGGATTCGCTTTTTAAAGCAGCCCACTCCAACAAAGCGACCTAATTTAAAATCTCATAAGTTATGGCGGCTGATCTCTCATTTATCTCTAAACCACATGTCAATTGTTTCAAATGGAAAAGACGCCTTAAAGGAAATTTTTAATCTGTACAATTTTAGCGACTCTCCGGCAGTGCGTAATCAAATCGATGGGATTGTCGATGTATCGTGCGAATCTGCCGTGACGAAAATAGGGGTTCCAGGCCGTCAATCTTTTGTGAAAGGCCTGAGTATTACAATCGAATTAGACGAAGATAGGTTTGAGGGAAGTAGCGCACTACTATTTTCTAAAGTGCTGGACCAGTTTTTTGGTCTATATGCGACCATAAACAGTTTTACCCAGCTGACGGTCACCAGTCGCCAGCGTGAAAAGGTACTCATAAAATGCAAACCACGAGCCGGAAAAGCCGTTTTAGTTTAATTGGACGGCTGTTTCGGAAACCATTTCAATTTGGTTTTTTTCAAGCGGTACGTTTATTACGCAGAGCGAGCAGCTTTAACGGTAACAATGAGAGTGAAAAAAACCACAATTTGGTTCGTTTTAAGTCAAGGCTTAGCCTGGAGTCGCCCTCAGCGGAGATTCATGATCTTTCAGGACCGGTTTTAGAGTCCAACAAAAAAGGCCCTCGAAAGCCGCTAAGCATGGTCGTTAATTTTTTGGGTCTTACAGGCTCCTCTGGTGCGTTACCTTCGAGCTATACAGAGTTTTTAATTGAGAGAAAAATTAAATACCGAGATCATGCACTCCGCGATTTTCTCGATATATTCAACCACAGGTTCGTAGATCTTTTTTATAAGTCCTGGGCCAAACACCGCCTCTATGTCGATTGGGAAGAGAATCAAAAGGATGGAGTCGTTCGTAATGTCCTAGACCTTCTAGGATTTGGTACAGATAATTTACGCGAAAAACTGAACGTCGAGAATGTGGGTGTCTCTGATTTAAGTATTGCCTATTACAGCGGCATAATGATCGGTGACACCAGAACGGCAGACGGACTTTCGTCAATTATCCAAGATCAATTTGGCATTAAAAATGAAGTCTTACAATTTAGGGGGCAATGGGTGAAAATACCCGAGGCACAGTGTACGAGCCTTGGTGAGCACGAAAATGTTCTAGGTGAGGGAAGTATGTTGGGAGTAATGTACTGGGATCAGCAATCGTCGTTTCGAGTTCGACTCGGGCCGTTAACAAAGACGGAGTTTGAATCAATGCTTCCAAATAACAAACGGTTTGAAAGGCTCTCCAGTTTTATAAGTTTTTATGTCGGCCCCACTCTCGATTTCGATATCCAGGTCGTCTTGGCGAGAGATGACGCTCCAGTGTGTACTTTGGGTGGTGAAAACGGATCGCTGTCTTATTTAGGATGGTCATCTTGGCTGTCGCCTGGGGTCACTGGTTCAGATATGGACCATTCTATATTTCAGGTTAGTAGTGAGGATGCAAAAATGCATACCTCACAAAACGCTAATTGGGTGCATTGATGCCCGGCTACGAACTCAGGTATCTTTAGGTGGCAGTAAACCTTCGATCATTAATATCTAAACTCAATGATACGAGCGTAATTGCTACCGAAACGGCGGCTGGTTTAGCTAAATCTCAGAGCCACAAGGAGGTCGACGTTGAGCACCTTTTGCTTGAGTTGTTCAAAATAAACGGCACTGATGTTCAATTGATATGTGAATTTTTCGGATTACGAGTGGAGTACGTAATAGAAAAATTAAATATCGCAGTTCTAAACTTGACAAAAAGTTCATCAAAAGTCCCAGTTTTGTCTGTTAGCTTAATCAACTTAATCGAGTTGAGCTGGGTGGTCTCGTCCGTGGACTTTTCATCTCCCAAAATCAGGTCTGGTCACATATTGGTCGCGTTGTTGAGGGATTCATATCCTGTCTCTTATACACATCTCCGAGCCCACGAGACAGGCAGAAATCT
>CAJXOL010000152.1 GCA_913057675.1 uncultured Pseudomonadota bacterium
CGAGATTTCTGCCTGTCTCGTGGGCTCGGAGATGTGTATAAGAGACAGTTTGTGGCCGGTCACTCTGCTGGCGGACATTTAGCTGCGATGGCTTTAAGTTGTGAATGGCCTCATTTTTCGAAAGGGTTACCAAAAAATATTTTTCAATCTGGGTTTTCAATCAGCGGGCTTTACGACTTAAGAGTCTTAACGAAAATTGCCTCAATTAATGCGGACTTACGTATGACCGAAGCTGATGCTTCCTTGTTGAGCCCAGCTTTAATGTCCCCCCCTCAACGAGTTCGTTTATCCATTGCAGTAGGGGGCCAAGAGTTGGGCGGATTCAAAGACCAGCATCGTCTAATCGCGCAGTCGTGGTCGTCGAATATTTTATTGGACACACCATGCCCAACGGATAATCATTTCAGCATCCTAGAAACATTTGCGGATCCGACCTCCGAGCTTTTTAGCGCTGCAATGCGAATGTTTGATTGAGCGGCGCTACTTGATTAGACTTCGTTTTAATAGCGTGTTGGCAGGACGATAAAGCAATACTCACTATAAGCACAACAAACTGTAAAAGGTGAATTTATAAAATCACTAAAACATCGATTCAATGAGGCTAGGATACGTTATGGTCTACCCAGGTCGAATCATAGGTTAGCTTACAGTCAATGGATTGTTGGTTTTTTTTCGCTCGGCAGCTAAGACTGCTTAATTCGTGAAAAAACTATATATTGCAAGTGACATTATTGAAGCTCGTATTTTAGATTCGATACTTAAGTCCCAAGGGTTAAGTTCAGTTGTTAGAAATGAAACTTTGCAAGGGGGTATTGGCGAACTGCCGTTTGTTGAGATTTGGCCTGAGGTATGGATAGAGAACTCTTGTGATTGGGAGGAAGCTGAGGAGTTATTGGAGGGATTCGTACAGGTTAGTACTGACAAAGATTGGATTTGTTCAAGCTGCAAAGAGATTAATCCTGGAGTTTTTCAAACGTGTTGGTTTTGCAATGCGAATATTTAAAGTAACCAGCATTGATGGCTAAGCAATTTTTGCATGCATTTATAATATCCCTTGTTTAATATTTTTACGAGGTTGTCTTTTGAAGAGTGCTTTACATAATTGTTTGGTGGTCTTTGGTGCAACGGTATTCGCGTTGTTACTGGTTGAGCTGGGTTCTTGGGTCTGGGTTGAAACGGTTAGGGGGCAACAACTCTCGCGCTGGGAATTTCGCGCAACGCAGCCCCCCCCTTATCAAGACGCTGATTATTTCAGTCAGCGGTTTCTCGGAGAATCAGAGACGTTTGTTAATGGTCGATTAAATGATTTAGTCGAGCTTAACGACTATCGAGGTGAGTACTTTAATGTTTCGAATGGCTTCCGTGTTACCACTGACAAGCCTGAGGGATATACTCGTCGCATTTTATTATTTGGTGGGTCCACGCTTTTTGGTCAAGAAGTCCCTGATCGTCATACGATAGCGAGCTATTTGCAGCGCACGTTGAACGATTCAGGACGAGCTTGGAAAGTATTAAATTACGGTTTGCCAGGCATGAATGCCCGCCAACAAGTTTCGATTTTAAAAAAGATTCCTCTTCGCGCTACCGACATCATTATTTTTTATCATGGTGTCAACGATATTTACTATGTGGTATTCGGTGGAGCGCCCGGCGGTTGGACATCTGGGGTCCCCAACTTTCGCCCTATTCAAGAGCTTAATGCTTTAGCTCAGTGGATGAGTCGCTGGCACGACCGGCTTAAGGGTTATAGTTTTACTGCTGATGTTGCGCTTGATATTTTTGATCGATCTGTTCCTGAAACGATTGCAAACCCAGACAAGTTAATTGAAGGGGCTGAATTGGCAGTGGTGCAGTTTCGTGCTGCGGTTAGTGAGGCCTATGCTCATGTCGCACGTTCGGATGCTGAGTTCGTTCATTTTTTGCAACCTACGATTTTTGATGTTCGCGAGAGGTCAGAGTATGAGGCGAGATTATTGACGCATTATTTAGAAACTCCACCCGGTGTAGATATTGCATTTCGACAGGGGTATCCCATGCTTCGCGACGCAAGTTTCGCATTATCCACAGATGGCATAGCTTTTCGGGACATCACTGACGCCCTTGATCAACGACATGCCTATGGCGAGATTTTTCTAGATTTTTGCCATCTAAATCATACTGGGAATAGCTTGATAGCAGATAGAATATTTGAGGATTACTTTAAATTTAGAATTGATTAATCAAACGTTATATATGTGAAATTCAGCTTCTTTGGCGCTTAATGCACCGCTGCAGGAATGTGCTCAATTCCTAGAATAAGATCATTGGTGTGTGCTGAATCAACCAAAGGTGAGTGCTTGCTAACTTCAAGAGCATATTTTGCTGGACCAGAAGAGGCATACGACACAAGGGTGTTTTTTTTCATGTGCTCAATATTGATGATGCGCCCCTCTTTGGTTGCGAAAAGAACGACTAGGTCAATAGGGGTGTTCTTCTGTCTCTTATACACATCTCCGAGCCCACGAGACAGGC
>CAJXOL010000153.1 GCA_913057675.1 uncultured Pseudomonadota bacterium
ACGAGATTTCTGCCTGTCTCGTGGGCTCGGAGATGTGTATAAGAGACAGTATAAACTATATACGAAAAACAAGGTTAACTAGGGCAATTCTTAGTAACAGAATCTTTAAAAACCGGAAAATAAGACCCATTCGCTTTTTTAATCGCTCTGAGGGGTACAACCTCAGCAGTTCGTCCAGCGCCTATTTCTCTCCAATGATCTTCTTCTAGCTCAAAATCCACTGACTCGAAGTAATCTCTAAGATGCTCTGCCTAATAGGCATGAAGTTGTAAAAAATCTATTAATTGTCGATTAATGAAGGCGTCATCTTCAGGGTTGAATCCGGGAAGGCCAGCCATATGCCCACTTTTTGACCGGATAACATTTAACTTGCCTCCATCAATGAACGGCAGCTCAGCTTCGTTATCGGCAACACGAAAATACAAATCGGTTTCGCAAGGCAGCATCAAAAATGGAATATTAATTGCTCTGAGCGCTGATTCTAAATCACCATTGAAAGTCGGATTGTTAGAAACATCAGCCGACATCCAGGTTAGAGTTTGGGCATAGATGTTTGCGGGGACCCATGGCTTAAACAAGCCTTTAATATTTTCGATGACATCACCCACCCCTGATACTCCCTCTGTAAGGTGTAATCCGTCTCGATACCAATCCTGCGACATAGCCATTGTCGCTCCAATACTTGCAAAAACATTGAGAACTTTTGGATCCCAGTCTTCACAATTATTATTCTGCCAATCTTGGGAAGTTTCTATTGCTGCCTTATAGGCATGAAGCATGGCCCAATTGTGCGGCGAGGTTTTAGCGGTTCCACAGATCGTACAGGCTCTTTTTACGAAGTCTGAATGCAGCGCTGCCCAGTGATAAGCTTGCTGGCCACTCATTGAGAATCCGACCATTAATTCCACGCTTTTAATACCAAAATTTTCTTCGAGCAGCCGTCTTTGAGCCTTCACGTTGTCGAATGGTGTGACTAAGGGGAAATTTAATCCTTTGTGCATCTCATGAGCATTACTCGGTGAGCTTGATGAACCGTTGGTGAACATATCAGGAACAACAATAAAGTACTTTCTAGGATCAAGAGCTTTTCCTGACCCGATGTAAGGCTCGACCTGGTCGTTGAGTCCCGTATACCAGGTTGGGAATACTATGACGTTATCTCGCGATTCATTAAGTGAGCCATAACTACGAAATCCTATGAATGCATCTCTTAGAACAACATCAGATTGGAGCTGGAAGTCTCCTAATTCGTATCTACCGGTGGTTGATGCACTCATGTCTGTCCTCTGTTGTTAGTAGTTTATTCATTATATTTGAGTCGCTACCCCGAAAAGTTCGGCAGCTGCTGAACCTCTCAGAACCCATTCATCTTCTGCACTGCAATAACTCATAGTCCTATTCATCAACCGCGTCACCTTGTTCTGCAATTAGCTTTATTTTTTAGAATTCTGCGCTTAGCTTATTTTCCCCAGAGCTAACTTAGCCGTAGGCAGCGGAGGATAAGAGGGCAACGATCGCGATTAAGAGTTTTTTTGTATTCATGTGTAAAAGATACAACAAGTATTGTTTAGTATAGAAGAGGAAATAACTAATCAGAATGAGGATCGACTAGCTGGAGTTGGCGCCCCCCAACGTTGGTGGGTGTGGGTTTATCAGGGCTTGAGGCTTCCTGGCTCTGATCTTGGGGCCATTGGTAATTACGCCACTGCTCAGCGACAATCTCGGCAATTTGGCGGCGTGTTCGGCGGTATCTAGCTTCTAATACTTCATCAATCATGGGTCTTTTTCCTTTTAGCTCTAACGTGGCAAGTAGGTTTAAATCACGGTTTTGGGTCTTATTAGTGCCCTTACGTTCTGTATCGATGCCAGGAGTAATACTCCCACCTATCGCTGCGCCCATTCATAGTGATCACATTTATAGCAATCTGTTTATGAATTCAGATTTTCATACACTGCTGCTTCAAAGTCTTTCAACATAGCTATCGCATGGGTATCGTAAAAAGGTAACACCTGGGTACCGATTACCGCACAAAGATCGTTTTCACGATCTATCCAGAAATAACTGTTAAACAGGCCCGCCCAAGATGCAGTGCCTTTGGGTCTCCCGGATTCGGTTTGCGATTGGTGAAGTAAAAAACCTAGCCCCCATTTTGACGGGGTGCCAAAGCCCATATCGAAGTCGTTACTCAAAGTTGGCATTAATGTTGTGCCGGGTGTGACAATTAAATCACCGATGTTATTTTCGAACATCATATCAACAGTATAAGGTTGCAAGATCGCCGCACCGTCCAATGTACCTTGATTGAGTATTGCACGCATAAATCTAAGGTAGTCTGCAATGGTTGAACTTAAACCTGTCTCTTATACACATCTCCGAGCCCACGAGACAGGCAGAAATCTC
>CAJXOL010000154.1 GCA_913057675.1 uncultured Pseudomonadota bacterium
TCTACACACTGCATATCGTCGGCAGCGTCAGATGTGTATAAGAGACAGACTCCAGGTTGCGCACGATTCATGAGTTTGATGCTTACTCCTTGCATTGAGATACCTGGAATATCATTTTTCCCCAGTTTTGCTCGGCCGCTAAATGAATACTGATTCACAAGACGATAGGCAATTTTGGGGTTGTCTTTAGCTGTTTTCAATAACTGCTCTGAAACAGGCATGGGCGCATTGATGCCGACCAGTACGAGTTGATTGATGGGACTGTTTTTACGAGAGGCGAGTTCAAGGCCGATTAATGATCCCATACTGTGTCCAACTATAGCGAATTCCTCAAGATTAAGAGATTTTGCGAGTTTTTCAACCCAGTCAGCTAGTGCACTAATGCTACGTAATGGAAGTCCCTTGCTTTGGCCATGTGCGGGCAAGTCAATAGCTATGGCATTCCATCCATGTGTCGAAAAATATCGGCACTGCGTATTCCACACGCTATGATCATTTGCAGCCCCGTGAATGAATAGTACAGTTGGTTGGTCATGCTGTATTTCGTGGGTAGCCGTATAGACAAATGTGGTTTGATTGTCGATGGTAATGAACATGATAGCGTCGAACTTTATCTGGATTTAAGTGCCTGCTTGAGATCACTCAGCAGATCATCGATGTTTTCTAGCCCAATGGAGAGCCGAACTGTTCCGGCGGTAATCCCAGCTGCTAATAAATCCTCATCACTCATCCGAAAATGTGTTGTTGAGGCCGGATGTATTACGAGCGACTTGGCATCCCCGACATTGGCTAAATGAGAGAATATTTTGAGTCGTTCGATAAATCGCTGACCAGCCTCTCGACCATCTTTTAGTTCAAAAGTAAAGACCGCTCCGCAACCTTTTGGGAGGAGGTTGGACGCGAGTACGTGATCGGGGTGTTCGGCTAATTCTGGATATATGACGTGCCTGACTGAAGCATGATCTTTGAGAAACGCTACGACCGCACGGGTGTTTTCCATGTGCCTTTGCATGCGGGGTCCTAGTGTTTCCACGCCTTGCATGATTTGAAAGGCATTCATTGGGCTCATACAGGCACCAAAGTCACGTAAACCTTCGCGTCTTGCTCTAAGTAAGAACGCTGCTACTGGAGACTCATCAGTGAATACCATGTTGTGAAAACCGGCATAGGGTTGTGACAAGGTTGAAAATTTATCATTTTGTGTCCAGTCGAAGTCCCCACTATCTACTAGTAGTCCTCCGACCGCTACGCCATGCCCGCCCAGAAACTTAGTTGCTGAATGGACAATAAGATCCGCGCCGTGTGTAAATGGCTTGATTAAATAAGGGGTTGTGAATGTTGCATCGACCATTAAGGGTAGTTGGTGTTGGTGGGCTAATTCCGCAATCGCTGGGATATTTAGGACATCTAGTCCGGGATTACCTAATGTTTCACTGAAGATTAGTCGTGTCTCAGGCTTGATTGCTGCAGCTACGCTCTCGATATCGCGAAAATTTACAAAAGTAGTTTCGATACCGAATCTCGGCATGGTGTATTGAAGCAAATTATGTGATCCGCCATACAAGGACCGTGACGCGACGATATGACCGCCATGACTCATGAGGGTGGTAATTGCTAAATGCAAGGCTGCTTGCCCGCTAGCCGTCGCGATGGCGCCGACGCCACCTTCCATCGCGCTAATGCGCTCTTCTAACACGGCTGTGGTTGGATTGGAAATTCTGGAGTAGACGTGTCCACCTCTCTCCATATTGAATAGTGAGGCTGCAGTATCCGTGTCAGGAAAGACATATGAAGTCGTGAAGTGGATAGGTTGAGCTCTGGAACCATATTCACTATCTGGTTCCTGTCCTGCGTGTAGTCCTAGCGTTTCTAATTTGAAATCGTGGTGATCAGCCATTTTTAAGGTCCTAAAAAAACATAAACAAGATTAGGAGCTCCACACTCGCTTATTAGAGGGATTCATTGTCATTCGCTCGGCTCGTCACGACCTTTTTTGCAATCACTGCGAAATACATTACCAGCACTTTCAATATTCCAATTTCTACCGTAATTACCAAAAACATAGTCAATCACAACGGATAGATTCTTTTTTTCTACCGGGTCAGCGAATGTTCTCTCCTCTAAGCGAGCCATTGCTTCCTCGTAGGTCGCAAGGTCTTCCTTTCTCCATCGCATCGCCTCAGAGGCAAATTCGCCAATATCATCACAGGTCATCGTGCCAAGTGGATACGGTGCTGCTACTGCGGGTTGGATCAAAAATATACCAATAAGAGTGCAAGTGACTACTAGGGGAACTTTAATTCGCATAAAATGGACCCTGTCTCTTATACACATCTCCGAGCCCACGAGACAGGCAGAAATCTCG
>CAJXOL010000155.1 GCA_913057675.1 uncultured Pseudomonadota bacterium
CGAGATTTCTGCCTGTCTCGTGGGCTCGGAGATGTGTATAAGAGACAGGTGGCGGCATCGACCCAAACATCGTTCTGCATTTGCTAGAGCGTGAAAACTACACGTTAGAAAGCCTATCTAAGCTGCTTAATCGTGAATCAGGGCTGGCCGGTTTGAGTGGTATTTCTAGCGATTACCGCACGCTTAAAAAAAGCCAAAATAGCGATGCTTATGTCGCTCGCGACGCATATTCCTATGCGCTTACCAAAGCCATTGGATCGTTTATTGCTGTGTTGGGTGGCGTAGATGCAATTACCTTTGGTGGTGGGCTTGGCGAACATCAACCTGATGTTCGAGAGTCTGCTTTGTCACGTTTTACAGGCATGGGCATTTCTATCTCTAAAGAGAAGAACAAGCATGCGAAGGGAGTTTGTGCCATTCACGGCGCAAATTCCCAAACAGAGATTTGGCTTACCCCTAGTGACGAATGTGAGGTGATGTTTAATCAATATAAAACGTATACGAAGGAGAATGAATAATGCCGACAAGTTTCAACGCAGTGGTTACCGACGCTTTTGATGAGTGGTCGCAGGGGTACGGAAAAATCCAACACACTACTGAGACGATCAGTATTGTCGAAAAGTATTTATCATCACTTTGCGACGCTGCTGATGATGAACAATCCGCAGTATTAAATGCACTAAAGTTACTAAAAGCAGCCGATAGAATTTGCAGTGCTAGCATGTGGCTTGTGGCCCATATGACCTACGCAAAACGCGTATCTATGGCTGGAAACACGCTTAATATTGATGACTTTAAAGAGAAAGCACAGGGGCATACAGGGGGCGCACTAAATATGACGCCCGCCTATACAGGTTATCTTCTGGCGAATGCCTTAAACGGGAAAACCCGCTCGTGGATAATGGGGCAAGGGCACTGTGTTGCAGCAATAGAAGCGGTGAACGCGATTACCGGTAATCAGTATGAAGAAAAAGCGTCGCTTTATTCCTGTGATGATGAAGGGCTGAGTCGCCTGTGCAATGACTATTACCGTTATGATCTTAACGCCGATGGGCAGTTAGAATCTCATGTGGGTAGCCACGTAAATATTCACACAGCAGGCGGAATTTCTGAAGGTGGATATTTAGGCTTCACGTCGCTTCAGTATGTTCATATGCCGCTGCCGGGCCAAGAGTTAGTCACTTTTTTAAGCGATGGCGCGTTTGAAGAACAAAGGGGAAGTGATTGGGCTCCGCGATGGTGGCGTGCCTCAGACACAGGATTAGTCGCGCCTGTAATGATTGATAACGGTCGCAGAATTGACCAACGTACTTTGATGGTACAAGAAGGGGGAACCAGTTACTTTAAACAACATTTGGCGTTACATGATTTTGACCCTGTCACTATAGATGGAAGTGACCCGGCTGCGTACGCGATTGCCATTATCAATGCGATGGAACTTCTATCAAAACGCGGCCAAGAAGCAGAATCTGGTCTTAGTTCGTATCCCGTTAAAATCCCTTATATTATTGCTGAAGTAGCCAAAGGCTATGGTCTGCCAGCAGCCGGAACGAACGCCGCTCATAGTCTTCCGCTAGGCGATAGTTTAGTAGAGGATGAAAAAGCCAGAGCAGACTTTAATGAGGCAACCGCTAAGCTTCACGTCTCGGTACAAGAGCTTGCAGACAGCATTAAAGTGCTGAATAACCACACAAATTCGGGCCGTGTACGTGAAAAAGATCACCCATTAAGGGTACTGAAGCACGTTAACTTAACCCTCCCTGATGATAATTATTCAGAAGTCGGCAAATCCGTTTCTTGCCTTGCACAGATTGATCATTGGTTTAACGATTTGATTCTGTGCAATAAGGCACTGCGCTTTCGATTAGGCAACCCAGATGAAATACAAAGTAATCGGATGAAGGCGACGGTTCGCTCCCTTAAGCACCGTGTCACCTCACCAGAAGACCAAGCGTTAGAATCGTTAAAAGGCGGTGTGATTACCGCGTTAAATGAAGAAGCTGTCGCGTCAGCAGTATTGGCTAATAAGCAAGGTATCGGGTTAGTTGTAAGCTATGAAGCCTTTGCTATGAAAATGCTGGGTGCTATGCGCCAAGAGGCCATTTTCTCGCGTAATTTACAAACAGCAAATCGCTCTGTAGGGTGGATCAGTATCCCCTTTATCGCGACTTCGCATACTTGGGAAAATGGAAAAAATGAACAGTCTCATCAAGATCCTAAGTTTGCTGAAAACTGGATTTGCGAGATG
>CAJXOL010000156.1 GCA_913057675.1 uncultured Pseudomonadota bacterium
ACTTCAAAAAGACCACAGCCATTTGCAATATCTGTTGCTTTAGTTGACATGCAGGATGCGAAAAAACTTTTTAGACATGTGGAACCGCAGCCGCTTCGTACAATTCCTATTTTAAAGGAAGGTCGAAGTGCACTTGAGGCTAGTGACAGAGAGATGGGTTTAGCTCTTTCTATAGATGAAATTGATTATCTCCAGGATAATTTTGAGCGAATTGGTCGAGATCCGACGGATGTAGAGTTAATGATGTTTGCGCAAGCTAACTCAGAGCATTGTCGCCACAAAATTTTCAACGCATCCTGGGTGATCGATGGTCAGGTAAAAAAATATTCGTTGTTTGGCATGATTCGAGAGACTCATAGACTGACGCCGAAAGGCACTATCGTTGCCTATTCGGATAATTCTTCAATTATGGAAGGTACGGAGGTTAACCGCTTTAGGGCTATGCCAGACGGTCGATATGAATATGTGCAAGATGAACTGACGCATACTTTAATGAAGGTGGAAACACACAATCATCCTACGGCTATCTCCCCATTTCCGGGTGCGGCAACGGGATCCGGTGGGGAGATTAGAGATGAAGGTGCCACGGGCAGGGGTGCTAAGCCTAAAGCAGGTCTTGTAGGGTTTAGTGTCTCTCACTTAAGAATACCTGGTGAGGGTGAACCCTGGGAGGAAAATGGTGTAGGTAAACCGGATCGTATTGCATCGGCATTGGAGATCATGTTGGAAGGCCCCATTGGGGGCGCTGCGTTTAATAACGAGTTTGGACGACCTAATCTTTGTGGATATTTTCGGAACTATGAGCAAGAGATAAATGGAGTTGTTCGCGGTTACCATAAGCCAATTATGTTGGCTGGTGGTTTGGGCAATATTACTGATCAGCAATCTATAAAGGAGTTATTTAAAGCGGGTACGTTAATTGTTCAGCTGGGTGGCCCAGGGATGCTCATAGGGATGGGCGGAGGTGCTGCCTCAAGTATGGCAACCGGAGAAAATAGCGTTGATCTAGATTTCGACTCTGTTCAAAGGGGAAACCCAGAGATCCAAAGACGATGTCAGGAAGTGATTGATCGGTGTTGGGGACTAGACGAGCACAATCCAATTTTGTCGATACACGATGTTGGAGCCGGTGGGCTCTCTAATGCTCTTCCTGAATTAGTAAATGATGCACACTGTGGTGCTCGAGTTGACTTAAGGTGTATCCCCTCTGAAGAAGCAGGTATGACACCGATGCAGATATGGAGCAATGAATCTCAAGAACGCTATATGCTGGCAGTGCATCCTGAGCGCTTCGAACGATTCCAAAAAATCTGTGAACGAGAACGTTGTCCATTTGCACTTCTCGGAGAAGCTACTACAGACGGTCATCTCGACGTATTTGATTCTCATTTTGGTAACAAGCCTGTAGATATTTCGTTATCAGTTATGTTGGATAAACCGCCCAAGATGACGCGTGATGTGAAACGAAGAAAATTAGAGATAAAAAAAAGCGAAAAATATCCGCTAATAAAATTGGATGAGGCTCTTAATAGAGTGCTCTCGTTTCCAGCTGTAGCGGATAAAACATTTCTAATTTCTATTGGTGATCGCTCAGTTGGAGGGCTTTGCTCTCGAGACCAGTTTGTTGGACCTTGGCAAATCCCTGTTAGCGATGTTGCGGTGACAGCTATGGGATTTAATCAATACGTTGGTGAGGCATTTGCTGTTGGCGAACGTGCGCCGATTGCGGTCATTGATGGGCCTGCCTCAGGGAGAATGGCGGTTGGTGAGGCGATTACAAACATAGCCTCGGCAAAAATTACTCGCTTAAGTAGTGTTAAATTATCGGCAAATTGGATGGCACCTGCTGGTTTTGAAGGGGAGGATGCAAACCTCTTTGACACTGTTGAGGCAATTGGTTTGGAGCTTTGTCCTGAACTTGGAATCAGCATTCCAGTGGGTAAGGATTCGATGTCAATGCGTACTGCTTGGCGAGATGGCGCTCAAGATAAACAAGTAGTATCTCCTGTTTCCTTGGTTATTTCGGCTTTTTCTCCCGTATCCGATATTAGAAGAACATTAACGCCCGTCCTTACTCCAGATTTAAACACCCAATTAATTTTGCTTGATTTGGGGAAGGGTAAAAACCGTATGGGTGGTTCCATTTTGCATCAAGCATATCTTTTCGATCAAGGTGAGGTCCCTGATCTTGATCTGTCTCTTATACACATCTCCGAGCCCACGAGACAGGCAGAAATC
>CAJXOL010000157.1 GCA_913057675.1 uncultured Pseudomonadota bacterium
AGATTTCTGCCTGTCTCGTGGGCTCGGAGATGTGTATAAGAGACAGGTACTAAGACAGCTACTGCGTTTCGTAAAAAAAGACGATGGGATCGACTGCAAACGACTCTTTTCAGCACGGGCCTTAACCATTTGTTTTCTAACAAGGCGCCCGGCATCCGAAGGTTACGAGGTTTAGGCCTACTTGGACTTGATTTAATACCTCTCGCGAAAAAAATTCTCCTTCGCCAATTAATTTTTGGACCAAAACTATAAGTTTTTCTTAAATTTTTTGAATCCTTTAGAATCCAGGATTAGATAAACAAGATTACTCATGAAAATCGGCCCCTATGTCTTAAATTCCTCCGTAATAGCTGCCCCAATGGCTGGCATAACGGACCAGCCCTTTAGGAACCTTTGCCGGCGACTGGGTGCTGCACTTGCAGTATCGGAGATGGTTACATCAAATACCAAATTATGGGGTTCAAAAAAGACACAGTCTCGTCTCAATCACCGCGGCGAAGATGCGCCGAGAATAATTCAAATTGCAGGTACCGACCCCCTGCAAATGGCTGAGGCCGCCAAAATGAACGTAGATTTAGGGGCTGAAATTATAGATATCAACATGGGTTGTCCCGCCAAAAAAGTATGTAAAAAAGCAGCGGGTTCAGCGTTGCTACGTGATGAGCCTTTGGTCGCATCGATGCTCCGCTCGGTTGTTGAGGAAGTCGATGTCCCCGTAACACTAAAAATACGTACAGGGTGGGATCGAGACTCAAAAAATGCAATTCGTATCGCAAAGATTGCTGAAGACTGCGGCATTCAGGCGCTAGCCATTCACGGACGTACACGAAATGATTTTTTCAATGGGGTAGCCGAATACGAAACCATTGCCGCGGTAAAGGCGTCTGTTGACATCCCAATTATCGCTAACGGAGATGTAGATTCACCAGAAAAAGCGTTTTACGTTTTGAGAGCTACCGGTGCTGATGCCGTAATGATCGGCCGCGCAGCTCAAGGTCGACCATGGATTTTTCGTGAAATCACACACTATCTCAAAACTATGGAGCATCTACCGCCACCAACAATTCATGAGGTGAAAAAGATTCTCTTAGAACACTTGTTTGCTCTTTATGATTTTTACGGGGAACCTCGTGCCGTCAGACTCGCGCGTAAACATGTGGGTTGGTATCTAGCCAAACTTCCTGGTGCAGGTACATTCCGTACAAAATTTAATTTGCTAGAAAGTGGTAAAGCTCAAACTGATGCCATAATTCAATTCATGGACCCTATGGAAAAACAACAGAACCCAGTTATTGAGGTACTTGCTGCATGACCAAGCACCCCGACCTTTCAAATGCTGTTAAGCACGCCGTTGAGGCATACTTCAAAGACCTCGAAGGTGAAGAAGCCCTCGGGATCTATAATATGGTTATAGATTCAGTTGAAAAAACGCTCATCGAGGATGTTCTCAAACGCAGCGATGGCAATCAAAGTGCGGCAGCACAAAAGCTTGGCGTAAATCGTAATACGCTAAGAACAAAAATGAAAAAGTTTAATTTCCTTTAACTTCTTGCAACGATCTAAATTAAAAAGTGCACCATGCCATCATCTAAACAAGCCCTAATAAGCGTCTCAGATAAAACTGGAATAATCGACCTTGCCCAATCACTCGAACGAATTGGTTATCGGATCTTATCCACTGGCGGGACAGCTAAAACGCTCGCGAAAGCTGGCATTGCCGTAACTGAAATTGGTGACTACACAGGATTTCCAGAAATGCTAGATGGGCGAGTGAAAACTCTTCATCCCAAAGTGCACGCAGGGATCTTGGCACGGCGTGACTTAACGCAACACACTTCAGCACTTATAAAGCATGACATACCGACGATCGATCTCGTCATTGTAAATCTCTATCCGTTTGCGGAAACGGTAGCTAGACCTAATTGCAGTCTAGAAGAGGCTATCGAAAATATCGATATTGGTGGCCCGACGATGGTCAGAGCAGCAGCAAAAAATTGGGAACACGTCGGCGTCATCACTGACCCTAGCGACTACCCACAAATTGTTGAAGAATTAAACCAAGCCAACTCCGAAGGATTGTCTCGCGACACACGATTTGCTCTCTGCCGAAAAGCCTTCTCTCACACCTGTCTCTTATACACATCTCCGAGCCCACGAGACAGGCAGAAATCTCG